>JABMDE010000048.1 GCA_015904055.1 Nitrospira sp.
TCCTCGATCGGTCTCTTGCAGCGCTTCCGGCTGCCCCAGCTCACGCAATCGCAAGAAGGCCTTATGACTCACAAAAAAATGATCACAGCTCTTATTAATCACAATCTTTTTCATCGTAGGTCTCCCGTTGTACACACGGTGGCCCGTGCCACAGCACCGTCGACATGATTACAGACCACACTAAGAACCGGTGACGGTTATGTGCCAGGCACCGGGTCTTTATAGCCGATATAGTTTCCGCTCCAGTGAGAGTATCGGCGATTGGCCCACGTGGCCACGTCCTCTTTGTGAAGCTCTCCATAGCGTTTCTGCAGAACGATGCCAAATTGGGCCCAATTGCCGTGAATCTCAACGAGATCCTCATCGGTAATCTTGTCCCATTTTGCTTTCAGCGGTGTTTTGAGTTGATCCCAGAATTGTCCGAATTGCTCCTGATTCATGATGAACTCCTTACGTGAAATGGTGGGAGCCTCCCAGCCAGAACCGATCAACGTCCACAGCGGACATGCTTCGGTCAGGCGGTCAAAGACGGAGACTCTGGCGTAGAAGCAGCGGGGACCGGGGAATCAGGCGCGCGGGAAGGGGAAGAATGCGCGAGCGATGGGACAGTCGGCGTGGCTCAAGTACGTCACCCTCAGCCTATAGAGTCAAGACAGGTCCTGTCAATGGAGCGTCCGGTCTCAAGATGATCATGGAGCGATCGCCATAGCATAGGAGCACCTGGGCAGTTCTGGACTTTTCAGCAGACAAATAGAGAAGGTACTGGTGTGCAAGCGGGAGAATCCGCGTGCTGTTTCCCTTGCCTTGAACTTCCCCAACCCATTTGTTATTCTTCGTCCGCCTTTCGTACGTTGAATTGCAACCTTCCGTGTCGATTAATTCAAGGAGTGGAACCATGGCCGGCATCAAGCGGGCGTTGATCAGCGTTTCTGAAAAGACTGGTGTCGTCGAAATGGCCAAGGGGATCGAAGCGCTTGGCGCGGAAATTTTGTCGACCGGTGGGACGGCAAAGGCGCTGCGTGAAGCGGGCATCAAGGTCACAGATGTGGCGGCCTATACCGGTTCGCCGGAAATTCTGGATGGCCGTGTGAAGACGCTACACCCGAAGATTCACGGCGGTTTGCTGGGGCGTCGATCGCTTCCAGCCCACGTTGACCAGATGGCGCAACATAATATTGGTCCGATCGATATCGTGGTCGTCAATCTCTATCCCTTCGAAGCGACGATCTCCAAGCCCAATTGTCATTTTGACGATGCGATTGAGAATATCGACATTGGCGGACCGTCGATGCTGCGTTCGGCGGCAAAGAATCATGAGGATGTCCTGGTCTTGGTCGATCCGGCGGATTATTCCAGAGTGCTGGATGCCATCAAGGGAAATACCGTGACACGCGCGCTACGCCGTGAATTGGCGATGAAGGTGTTCCAGCATACGGCGCGGTATGACGGGTTGATCGCCGGTTATATGGAGAAACAGGTACAGGGCGGGGAGATGAAGTTCCCTAAGGTGCTATCGCTTCAGTTTGAGCTAGCAGAGGCGCTCCGTTACGGCGAGAATCCGCATCAGCAGGGCGCGTTCTACCGTGAACTGAGTTCAAATGAACCATCGGTTTCTCGCGGCACGATCTTGCACGGCAAGGCCATGTCCTACAACAATTTCCTCGATGCCAATTCGGCCCTGGAACTGGCGAAAGAATACGACGAGTGCGCCGTCGAGCCTGTCGGAGGCGGTGGTACCCGCATGCACCACAAATTCGTCGTCATCGATTTCGACAAGCCGACAGCTCGCGTCTATCTGGGCTCCTATAATTTTCCCGCGACGGCCGATACTAAGAACGGGGAGAATCTCCTGCTGATCCGCAACCGCCGAATCGCGGTATCCTACATGGTCGAGGCGCTGCGCATATTCGACCACTACCACTTCAGAGTGTCTCAACAGGAAGCGAAGAAGGCAAAACACAAACTTGTGCTGGTACGGCCGCCACGCAAGCCGGGAGAACAGCCCTGGTGGGACGAACACTATACCGACGCGATCAAAATTCGTGACCGGGAACTGTTTGCGTAGATGCGGGCGTACTGCCTCCCAGGGTTGCTCTTGCCAGCCGGTCAGCCGACGAGCTACGACACCGGCCTCATAGGCAATCCCTGCAATTGGCCCGTATTCTGCCCCATGCCGACGCCATAGTGCCTAGTAGCCAGTATGGCGTCGGCATGACAAGACAGGAGTGCTCTGTCAGGCCTGCTCCTCGGCCTTGTCTTCGGTGGACTCTCCCTCCGAGAGCAGCTCTTCCACCTGTGCTTCGTTGCAAGTCAGGTCCTTTGCGTCGTGCGTCGGCTAGTCTACCCCACCGGAGTGCGGTATGTTGCCGGCCATATCGTTATGGCGAATATTGTTCATCGAGTACGCTCCAATCGCACCTTCCATGTTGGTCCGCTCACCCCCACGTACGATGCACTTCGCTCACATGTTCCACACCATCTGTCCTGTCATCTGGAATCGCGACGACTTTCAACTCAGCCGTATGCCCATTGGCTTCCGCCCGCAATTCTTCAACCACACGCACGAGTTTCTCGTCATCCCGTGGAATGAGCGCACCGCACCGATTCAAACTCGGCTCCTGTGGCGCCGCCGCATGTCCTCGATCGGTCTCTTGCAGCGCTTCCGGCTGCCCCAGCTCACGCAATCGCAAGAAGGCCTTATGACTCACAAAAAAATGATCACAGCTCTTATTAATGACGATCTTTTTCATCGTAGGTCTCCCATTGTACACACGGTGGCACTGCGCCACAGCAGCAGTGACATGATTACAGGCGACACTATGAACCAGTGATGGTTATGCGCCAGGCGTTGGGTCTTTGTAGCCAGCATAGTTTCCAGTCCAATGTGAATATCGGCGATTGGCCCATGTGGCTACGTCCTCTTTGTGAAGCTCTCCATATCGTTTCTGCAGAACGATGCCAAATTGGGCCCAATTGCCGTGAATCTCAGCGAGATCCTCATCGGTAATCTTGTCCCATTTCGCCTTCAGCGGTGTTTTGAGTTGATTCCAGAATTGCCCGAACTGTTCCTGATTCATGATGAACTCCTTACGTGAAATGGTGGGAGCCTCCCAGCCCGCACCGAGCAATGTCCACAGAGGACGTGTTTCGGTCAGGCGGTCAAAGACGGAGACTCTGGCGTAGAAGAAGCGGGGACCGGGGAATCAGGCGCGCGGGAAGGGGAGGGATGCGCGAGCGATGGGACAGTCGGCGTGTCTCAGTACGTCGCCATCAGCCTATAGAGTCAAGACGGGTCCTGTCAATGGAGCGTCCGGTCTCAAGATGATCATGGAGCGATCGCCATAGCATAGGAACACCTGGGCAGTTCTGGATTTTTCAGTAGACAAATAGAGAAGGTACTGGTGTGCAAACGGGAGAATCCGTCTGCTGTTTTCCTTGCCTTGAACTTCCCCAACCCATTTGTTATTCTTCGCCCGCCTTTCGTGTCGTGACTTGTAACTTCCACATAGCTTAATCTAAGGAGTTGAACCATGGCCGGCATCAAGCGGGCGTTGATCAGCGTTTCTGAAAAGACTGGTGTCGTCGAGATAGCCAAGGGGCTCGAAGCGCTTGGCGCGGAAATTTTGTCGACTGGTGGGACAGCAAAGGCGCTACGTGAAGCAGGCATTACGGTGACAGATGTGGCGGCCTATACTGGTTCGCCGGAAATTCTGGATGGCCGGGTGAAGACGCTGCATCCGAAGATTCACGGCGGCTTGCTGGGGCGTCGGTCGCTTCCGGCCCACGTCGACCAGATGACACAACACAATATCGGCCCGATCGATGTCGTTGTCGTCAATCTCTATCCCTTCGAAGCCACGATCGCCAAGCCCAATTGCCATTTTGACGACGCGATCGAGAATATCGACATCGGCGGACCGTCGATGCTGCGTTCGGCGGCAAAGAATCATGAGGATGTGCTGGTGTTGGTCGATCCGGCTGACTATTCCAGAGTGCTGGATGCTATCAAGGGCAATACCGTGACGCGTGCGCTACGCCGTGAATTGGCGATGAAGGTATTCCAGCATACGGCGCGGTATGACGGGTTGATCGCCGGTTATATGGAGAAACAGGTGCAGGGCGGGGAGATGAAGTTTCCCAAGGTGCTGTCGCTCCAGTTTGAGCTGACAGAGACGCTCCGCTACGGCGAAAACCCACATCAGCAGGGTGCGTTCTACCGTGAACTCAGTTCAAATGAACCATCGGTCTCTCGCGGCACGATCTTGCACGGCAAGGCTATGTCCTACAACAATTTCCTTGATGCCAATTCGGCCCTGGAACTGGCGAAAGAATACGACGAGTGCGCCGTTGCCATCATCAAACATAATAATCCCTGCGGCGTGGCGCTCGGATTGACTCCAGTCGAGGCCTACGTGAAGGCGCGGGAGACCGATCCTGTCTCGGCCTTCGGCGGTGTGATCGCCTTCAATCGACCGGTCGATCTGGCTGCGGCGAAGGAGATTACTTCCACATTCGTCGAGGTAGTTATTGCCCCCAGCTTTGCCGAGGATGCGTTGACCGAATTGAAGCGGAAGAAGGATTTGCGTCTCTTAGACGTTGGACAACTGACAAAGGTGAAACAAGAAGGTTATGATCTGAAGAAGCTTGTCGGTGGATTAATCGTGCAGGATCGCGATCTCGGCGTCCTGATGGATCTGAGGTCGTTGACGGTGCCGACCGTCCGCAAGCCGACGGACGAAGAGTATGCCGCTTGCGCCTTTGCCTGGAAAGTCTGCAAACACGTCAAGTCAAACGCCATCATCTACGCCAAGCCTGGGCAAACAGTCGGGATCGGTGCCGGACAGATGAGCCGGGTAGATAGTGTGAAGCTTGCCGCGATGAAGGCGCAGATGCCGGTCAAAGGTTGCGTCATGGCTTCCGATGCCTTTTTCCCGTTCCGTGACGGTCTCGATGCGGCGGCACAAGCAGGGATTACCGCGGTCATTCAGCCTGGCGGATCGATTCGTGATGCCGAGATCGTCAAAGCTGCGGATGAACATGGGTTGGCGATGATTATGACGGGCATGCGCCACTTCCGCCACTAGACGGCTTCTGAAAATGATCCCCTGCGTCGTTCTCGGCTCGTCAAAACCCTCAACGCACCCCAGAGGGTGCGCCTCCGGTTTTGACTCACCTGCGGCCTTGCAGGTTGCTCATTTTGAGAAGCCTCCCATCCATAGCCCAGGAATGAGCGGAACGAAACCATTTCGCCGGTAGATGCCACTTCGAAAAACCAGCATATGAAAATTCTTGTCGTTGGCAGTGGAGGGCGCGAGCACACGATTGTGTGGAAGCTTGCGCAGAGTCCGAGAAAGCCTGTCTTGTTTTGCGCGCCGGGCAATGCCGGTATCGAATCGATAGCCACCTGTGTGCCAATCAAGGCCGACGATATTGCGGCGCTGAAAGATTTCGTCATCAGCGAGCAGATCGACATTACGGTCGTTGGACCGGAAGCGCCGCTGGCGCTGGGAATTGCCGATGAATTTCGCCGCGCCAAACTAAAGATTTTCGGCCCCACTAAGAGTGCGGCGCGTCTGGAGGCCAGCAAGATCTTCTCAAAAGATGTGATGGCACAAGCCAAGATTCCAACCGCGCGGGCCAAAAGTTTCGACAAGGTGACCGAGGCGCTTACGTATCTTGAACAACATGAACTGCCCGTCGTCATCAAGGCGGACGGTTTGGCCCAAGGGAAGGGCGTGATCATCGCCACGACAAGGGAGCAGGCTCGCGAGGCGATCGTC
>JABMDE010000049.1:0-13743 GCA_015904055.1 Nitrospira sp.
TTTCAAAAACTGCCTACGTGACAAAAACATTGTGCTTACCTCCTACAAGTTGAGGACGTCACTACTTCTTCAATCTCAAGCATCAATCCCGTTTTTATAAAGCACTACGCAAAAATCCTGTTGTTTATATCGCAATTGTCAGGCCACTCTTAGCGCCAGATTGAATTGAACTAGAACAATTTATGAATTAATTGAAATATCTCGATATTTATCCTGTAAAACACAAAGCCGTATGAGTGATTCTCTTAAATTCTATTTTTCACTCTGAGTACTTCACGTATCGATGTCATGAATAGCGCGTCGGGAATATAGCGCTATGATCGCAATTATTCAATAACTTAATTGATCAGCAACAGACAATTCCGATGCGTTACCAAAACGTAGCAAATTTGCATGTGTTACCCCTGCTGATCATGGTCATAATCTCCGATCATGATGACTTGACAGAGGGGTGACAGGTCAGTAGAATTCCGTGCCTTTTCTCCCGGGTATACGCATTTCAGTGAGCGGGAATAGCTCAGTGGTAGAGCATCGCCTTGCCAAGGCGAGGGTCGAGGGTTCAAATCCCTTTTCCCGCTCCAATTTTTCAGCCGGGCAGTCTCTCGCCAACTTATTCTCCCCCCGTGCAGAATTCAGGACTATAAACTCAGCGCTTCTCCCATGCCTAACAAACGGCGCTCAAGAAAAGACTCCCGGTACAATTTCTTCTTCCCTGTTTTACGCAATGTCCAATCGCAGACCATGCTATACTGTGCCCATGTTCAAACAGACTCTGAATAAGACGAATCCCTACCTCGCCAACCCTACAAGGCGCCGCGCGATGTTTCAGATGACCGTCTCCACCTCTACGGATATTGAGGGCGTCAAACTCACTTCATCCGACTTACGTGCTGGGATTAAACCCTCTCGTCGCATGACGCCCCATGAATCTGCAAAGTCCTCTCGATCACGACGCTGAATAACTTCGCCATCGGACCGTAGTTTCGATCAAGACCAGCTCGCACTGCCGCAAAGTACTCCTCTCTTTTTCGACCAGAGAACTTGTCGAAATACAAAGCTGGCAGTCCTGCCTGAAGTCCCATGAGAACAGCCAGGAGGCGAGCCACACGACCGTTGCCTTCCCGGAAGGGATGAATCAGCACCAGCTCGACATGCACCTCTGCCAAAGCCGCGGCAAGATGCCCAACTTCAGTAGGACGGCACGGCGTATGACGTGCCAGCGGGCCTTGCTCGAACTCTTCCATCAGTCTTGGGATGTGCGCTGCAGCAGCAAACGCAAACTCCTCTTTCTTCACATTCACCTGCCGATAGTGTCCCGCCCAGGAATAGATTCGCCCTAGCCAGATCTTGTGAATGCGACAGACATCGGCACCCGTAAACTGATGATCCTTGTCGTAAACCGCGGCCAGATCTTCGAGCGCACGGACCTGCTCGCGCCCTTCAAGGCGATCCATCTCTCGTTTACTAGTAATGTGCAGGAGATTCTTCAGCACTCGCCGCCGAGACCCAGGCTCGAATTGATCCTCAGCAAGGCCAGCAGTATCGTAGCGGTCTTTCTTGCGCATACCCGTCAAGCTGATTAAGCTGAAAACCCAACGCCTAAATCATTAGAAGCCGTGAGCCTCCGGCACCACTCGGCGACCTCCTCCGCAATGAGCGTGGAGAGCTGCTTGCGGTATTGCCCGTCCTGGAGTGCGACGGCATGAAAACTCTTCTTGATTCCCCCGACATCCACACCACAAGGATGGAGCCAGACTCGTGGTGATTCATTCTGATTTACGAGAAAGAAAAGACTCTCTGGACATTTACTGCTTTCCAGATTGGTTCCTTGTATCTCTCCGCATATGGCACGATACTGCCGCGCATCACGCGGAGAGATACAAAGAACCTTTCCGTACCTGATTTGTACTCCCTCGAAGGATACCCCTTTCTCTAAGGGAATTCACGCCATTCCCCGGCTGATGGCTGATAGCACGAACAGGGAAGAGGGAAAGGGCTGATGGCTCAAGCAACGAATCTATGGTTGTTGGTCGGGCAGGAGAAGAAACCGAGCGAGCACATCGGCATTGATCGGCAGCACTGAAAGCTTCACAACGCTTCCGGAAGAATTTCTCCGGCATGGGGCTCCAATCACGAAACGACCAACCTTCTTGATGGTTTCGAGACCTTCGTGCGCACCGTACCGTCTCGCTGTCCGCGAGGTGCTTTCTTCACTGTCACTTCCACATTCTGCCCTACATCCGCTCCAATGCCATTAGGTGACGCAGGCTGTCTTGGGCGGATCGAAACTCTTCTCTCGTCAACGGCATCTGGCCGAATCGACCCCGGCAGTAGAGGGCCGTGATGGTGCCGACTGCTGACCCGGCGTCTTTCCACTGCTCTTGGGTGATACGAATGAGTTCCAGCGGCGCCATGGCGGCCGGTCTCACAATGCCTCGTTTGTCTAGATGGCGGATCATCTGCCGATAGAGATGACTGATGCCCGGCTCTGCTTGTCTATCTGCTTTCGAGAACAGCGTTCGTTCCCAGGGTCGCGCGAACCTTGCCCAGAGAACCGCGCCGAGTCCGATCACGGCGAGCCCGAGGAATAGGGCGACGAGCAGGACGCTGTTACTGAGGGACTCTGCGCCCCTCCCGAACAGGGCCATCGTTGAAGTGACCAAGGCGGAGAGGGAGTCCCAGGCCAGAGTTTTTGCCGACGTACTGCCGCTCTTTATTTCCCGCACGACGGCAAGCTGGTCTGCGGGACTGTACTGCACGACCAACCGGTTCCAGCGAAGCCGGACGTTATCCAGCATTCTTCCCAGCGTCTGCCAGCCTGGAGACGTTGGACCAGGAACTTCTGCAATGGCCGGGGTGGGATCCATCATGACCCAGCCGGACTGCGGCAGATGCACTTCGACCCAGGCATGGGCGTCCTGCTGCCTGACTACATAATAGTTGCCATACTCGTTCCACTCGGTCGCCAGAAATCCCGTGACCAGCCGGGCAGGAATGCCGACCGTGCGCAGCATGATCACCATAGCCGTAGCGTAATGTTCGCAGTAGCCTGTCTTCCGGTTGAATAGAAACTCCTCAAGTGGACTGACCTGATCTGCCAGCGGGGCGTCCAGGCTATACCGATAATGACTGGTGAGATGCTCCTGAATGGCGAGTGCTTTTTCATAGACGGAGCGTTTGGTTTGAACAATCTCCTGCGCCAAGACGTCGATCCGGCCAGAATGTATGGGGGCTTGCAAAAAATACCGGACAAAGGAGTCCGGATACGAGATCGACTGGGGCTGAAGATCGGCCGGCAAGACGGGATTGGACCGGGAGACCACCGAGTATTCAATGCGTGCCGAGGAGGGAAACGGCAGATACAAGGCGCCGGTGAAATCTGATTGGACGCTTGAGAATGTTCCGCTCACGCTCTCCGCGAAAGGCGCCGCAAACAGGACAGGCGTGTCGAGCGACTCCAATAGAATATTTTGCCGGAGGGCGTGCCCGTGAACAGCCGGCCCTTGCGATTGATGCCGCCGCAAGGTAAACGTGCCCGGCGTGGTTTCACTCATCACCCGGCGGCGGCTGAGTTCATTCGCCCAGGATCGGCCATCGTACCGGTCGAATGCGACGCCACGCAAATAGAGCCGTCCGACTTCGTGTCCGGCACGATCCGGAATCTCCACCCGCATCACGACACTGGGATCCCGCTTGATCGGCCCGATCGATCCGAGATCTACCGTGTCCGAGAAGCCTGAGGAGCGGATATTCTGTCCGAACCCCTTCTGGTAAAACCCGCCGCCCACCCGCGGGATGGCAAAGAAAATGATGAGGGTGACGCCAAAGGTCGCGACCGCCATCCCGTTCGTGAGCCAGAAGAGATGAGGGGATACCAGGCGAGAGGGCTCCGATGGCTCTGCTGTCAGCGAGACGGCTCCCGCAGCGGCTGCCATGTCTTCCGGCTTCTTCGTGAGCTGAAAGAGGAGCAGCGTCCAGACAGCACAGACAAGATAGGCGAGGAAAATCGGCAGGTACCAGAGAGCATTCGTCAAGGACGCAGCGGCCAGAATCGCGACCAGACTGATAGCATAGAGATGCAGGTAGTCCCGACGAAGCTGGAGATTGAACAGCTTGATGACCAGAAGCACCAGGAGAAAGTGGATCCCGGCATCCCCGAGATCAAAATCATGCTCAGCAACATGGCGAGCAGGAGATAGAACAGATTGTTGCCGGTATTGATCGCCGCGACACCGACCGCCAGGGTAAAGAGCAGGAAGTGAATGCCTTCGGAGGTGAATCTGGTCGAACGATGCCGGGTGAGACGCCGAATGATCGCACGCAGTTGTGACAGCATGGCCCCTCACACACAAATTCTGGACTCTCGCAGCCTGTTAGCAGGTTGCAGAAAAACTAGGCATGCACATTAGACATCGTTGATATATTGCAGATGGCGTTAACCCATCCATTTACATCAGGATGCTCAAAATGGCCGTCCAGCAAGGCCGCAGCGAGTGAAGAGGCGAGGCGTACGCTTCGGTACGTTGAGCCTCGGAGCGATGCGAGAACGCCGCTGGCGGACTTTTTCAGCATCCTGTTAGACAGGAACAGGGATCGATTCCACCAGGTCCTGAATAATACGCTCGGCCTGCTCGAAGCTTCGCTGGCGAATTCCCTGCGATCGAGCCACCATGATGCGGTGGGAGAGGACCGTGGGGGCAAGTTCTTTGATATCGTCCGGCAGACAATAGGAGCGGCCACGGACCAGCGCGAGCGCTTTAGCCGTCCGGCTCAGGGCCAGGGCCCCGCGTGTGCTCACGCCCAATGACAACAGTTCGGACTGCCTCGTCGCCTGGACAATCGACAGGAGATACTCCGTCAGACTCTCGTCCACAAACACCTTATCAACCTGTGCCTGAAGATCGAGGACATCCTGGGCAGTCACAACCGGTTCAAGGTCCTCAGCCGGATGGAGGGATGACGCCCGGTCCAACACCTTTCGCTCCTCATCCGGTGAGGGATAACCGATGCGCAGCCGCATGAGAAACCGGTCCAGCTGAGACTCCGGCAGCGGAAATGTTCCGTGATACTCCGAGGGGTTTTGCGTCGCGATCACCATGAACGGCTGGCTCAACGGATAGGTCTGGTTATCGACTGAAATCTGCGCTTCACTCATGGCCTCCAAAAGGCTGCTTTGGGTTTTCGGTGTGGTTCGATTGATCTCATCGGCCAATACAATATTGGCGAAAATCGGACCGGGCATGAATTCGAAGCCCTGCTTCTGGCGATTGAAAATCGACACCCCCACGATGTCTGAGGGCAGCAGGTCACTGGTAAACTGAATACGCTTGAACGAACAGTCCAATGATCGCGCAAGGCTATGAGCCAGCGTGGTTTTTCCGACACCGGGTACATCTTCGAGCAACAGATGCCCGCGAGCCAGGAGGGCCACCACCGTCATCTCGATCACAAGTGGTTTCCCCTTGATCACCCGCGAAATATTGTCCTGAATCGACCGGATCGTCTGCGTAGAATTCATCATAGGATCAGTGCCTGTTTCGTGGTGAAAACGGACGTGATTGGATACCGCCGAAGTCTAACAAAGGGTCGGAGGGTGGTCAATTTTTCGTCTCTTTTGTGCGCCGGTCATCCCGATGACCCCTTGATACGCAAGGCCTGGCAGAGATGAACGCCTGTCGTACGGAACCGTCGAGACTCTACGAGGGGACGAGGGTGAGGAACCACGGAGCCACTTCTTCTACCATCCCGGAGAATTTTCTCGCAGTGCTGCCGGCTGGAATTCCCGGAAAGGTCGCTCCTCGCCTGATTCGAACAGATCGAAATGTGGGAGCCTGATGGGCCTGAGTATCGACAGACTCTGGAGAAAGAGAGAAGCGTCGAAGAATCCCCAGATCGGCCAGATCGACTGAATCACCGATCGACAGACGATTCAACGAGTCATATACCTCACCGAAGATTTCCGGAATATTGGCAGCGGTAAACAGCCGGTCTTGAGGCCGATAGCGGGAATCGTCAAGTACTTGTGCCAGCAGCTCCCAAAAGACTTGGTTATCGACCGCGCCCAGGACGCACAACGCGCCGCGAGCCGCCATCAGATTGAGAAGGGCACGGGGGCCGATAATATCAAACTTCCAGGGAGGGAACAGCAACCGTCGTTCGCCGTGCTGAACCTCCAGCGCCGGCTCGCCCCGGAATCGACTGGACCGGAAGGAGCCCTTTGTCCGGGAAAGATCCTCGGTCATGACGGATCGAGACAGCCTTGATGGCTCATACGCGAAGGTGGGCGTGGCCGGCGCCCAACAAGTGACGATCGTGTATCGTGGGGCCAGTTTACCGGTATCGTCCAGCTGATCCAGGGCAAACATGTCCTGGTCTCCGAAAAATGAAAATGTGAGTCCCGCCCGGTCTCTCAATGCCCGCAACCGGTCCTGCTGAGGATGGAGGGGCCCGCCCAGCTGCGAGCGGGGATCAAGCCGGTCCAGGCAATGGAAAATGAGGTTGCGATGCCGCTGTTGGAGTTCGGACACATAGTGTTCCACCAATTCGTCGGCGAATGACAGGTCGCCGGCGCCAAGATCCAATACCGACGCGACGTCGGTATCGCGTAAGAGATCGAAAGGATTGGTGGACCGCTGGACGTAGTCTTCCACTGGGATCCGGGAGGGACAATGAGCTCAAAGAAAATACAGAGAGCCCTGATCGCCTTGGCAGGTGGGAACCCGGTGAGTGTCTTCAGCCATTCACCATCGAGATCTTGAACGCGTTTCGCTTGTTGTGGTTGTAGAACATGCAGTAACGGGTCTTTAATCGCAGGCGGCAGGCTTGTATCTCTGACCCGTTGAAGCAGCCGGCTGATCGTCTCAGGAAACGCTTCTTGTTGGATCAATCGCTTGGACGCGTCCCACTGGCCGGGAGACTGCCTCGCACGCAGGCTGATACGCCGGCGGAACTCGTCGAGCTGAAGATGCTCAGGACTCATGAGAAACCTAAATCCGTTTGTATGGAGGAACCGGGAAATACAATTCCCGAAGAATAGTGACCTGTAAACTCTACCGTCAAGCCGTGCACCTTGTCCGCCTCCGAACAGTATGATAGGAGTTGATCATGTTCATGAACTGCTGCTTCGGTATGAAGACCCGATTGAATTGGGCAGCCTGTCGGCTGGGGGTTGTCTTGTGCACCCTTGTCGCCCTGGCAGGCTGTCTCCCCGGACATCAGGCTGCTCTCGATTCCGATCGCAAGGGGGAATGGCAACCCGGGCAGGTCATCGAGGCACAGACCGGTCGCGTCCTCTCTACTCCCGAATGGCTCAAGGAACTGGAACAATACGAGATCATTTATCTGGGCGAAGAACATTTCAACAACCACCACATCGAGGCGGCCCTTCGCATTCTGGATCAGTTGGTTTCAGACGGTATCCGGCCCACCATCGGTATGGAGATGTTCGGATGGGATGGCCAGCCTGCCTTGGACAAGTATCTGTCGGATGACCGGTTCGGTCGGAGCGAATTTCTTGAACAGGTCCTGTGGACCCAAAACTGGGGGCATGAATTTGCTGCCTATGAACCGCTGGTCACGTTTGCCCGCGATCAGCACCTGTCGATCCGCGCCATGAACCCGCCGAGGCCGTTGGTCCGGCGCGTCGTCAAGTTCGGCCTGGCACAGGTCCGGCAAGAGCCGGAATGGACGCAATGGGGCATGCATCAGGAAGAGATCGTCGATGATCCTGCCTATCGCGCGCGTATCGTCGATCAACTAGAGCGCTGTCACGGAAGCGGAGCCGGCGCGCATGTGCAACCGATGTATGAGGCGTCGATGGTCCGCGATGAAGGCATGGCAAAAACCTTAGCCGCCGGTCTTGAAGCGCTGCGCCGGGACAACAGTGGAGCGCGTGGAATTATTGTGAGTTATACGGGAGGAGGCCATATTCAATACGCACTCCCGGTCCCGATGCGGGTGGCCCGACGGTTTGCAGGCCAGGTGAAGCAAACAACGGTCTATATGACGTCGTTCGATTCAAGCCGGCTTGAAGACATCAGGGAGCTTGCGCGTGAAAAGATTGCCGACTTTATCTGGCTGACCCCGATGAGTGCGAAGGGTCCCCCTCCACGCTGTCGATAGGGGCCTTCCGCAGCTTGTACCCTCTTCCAGATCTCCTCATTCACCACCGGCAAAGTCCTCAATTCTTGACAGTCCTGCGCCGTCAAGGCAGACTACGGCGACGCGCACTCGTCACACAGGCGGAGATTTCAGTCGTTGAAAATGCGAAACAAGATACCCTGCAGCGCCGAACGGCTTGGCTTATTGGATCCACAGATGATTCAATCTGTTGCCGACGCAAATGCGTTCAACATCGGCCGTCAGTATGCGGCGGAGAATCGTGTCCGTATCGTTGAGGCCGACGACTCGCAAATTACATCGGCGGTGATCGGCAACTCCGGCCTCTATGAGCAAACCATCCGGTTGAAAGACGGCCACCTTCTTTCCAAATGTTCGTGCACGCTTCCCGAAGAACCGATGTGCCGCCACTGCATTGCTGTCCTGATCGAGTACCATCGATGGGTCCAGCCTCGGCAGCCGCAAAAATCCACTATCGCCAAATCGGCTCAAGTGCCCCAGAAACCCGAGCCTTCGGCCGGAGGAAAAGCATTGATGACGCAGTCCTCCGCTCCTGATGTGAAACTCAGCGAGGTACTCCCGTTCTTGGAATGGCTCAGACCGGCATTGCATGCCCTCGAAACAGGCACAGCAATTCCCGATCCTCCACAATTGGGCCAGGGGGATCTCTCGACGTGGATTCAAGTCATCATGAATCAGGAACATCGGCACCGCGAGAGCGAAGAAGCCCTGATGAGCTTTGAATCAAAAATGAAAGACCGCGAAGCCTACATCGGGCGTTTGACCCAACAACTCCAGGTCTCCATCGCTGAAACAAAGACGGCCCAAGAGACGTTGCAACTGATCCAGATCGAGGTTGACGAGTATAAGGAGATCCTGGCCCATGTCGCCGAACTGGCCGGTGAAGTCGTTCGACACGACGGAAAGGTTCGGGCAGCCACAAACGAACTCCTGAGCAAGAGCTCCCAGCTCAACTCCCTCACCGGGTCGTTCAAAGACCTGGCTGAATCGCTCAAGTCAGCCTCGGCAAAGCGTCCTTCCAAGTAACACACCGTCACAAATACTGCGGGTGACCGGGCTCCCGACCCCTCTTGCGCCGGCCCCACAAATTTCTGTACAATGCCCCCTCGTTTTATTGAATCGGTACGGTTCTGAGGAGGAGTTGCGATGAAAAAGCTCTGTGTACGAACAAGCGTGCTGGCAGCAACAGCCTTGTTGGTCGAAGCACTCCCGGTGTTGGCCAATGCCCCGGAGGGTGGGCCCCCGGATTACAGCGGAATCACCGCCCTGTACTATGTGCTGATCGGGGGAGTCCTCGCCTACGGCGTCTACGATACCTTCTTCAAGAAGTCCTGACGAACAACGCCCCCTCACTCTATCGTTAGACCCCCTCTGCAGCTCGCAGTCTGCTGTGCGATGCTGCGTCTTCCTCTATGCCCTTGAGCATTCAGGATGTTTTCCCTCGTGCACGGATCACCGGACCAAGAGTTTTGAGCACCTGCTCGACAATAATCCTATACCCTGCCTTTGTCGGGTGAATACCGTCGGCTTGATTCAATACCGACGAAGCCGCGACCCCCTCAAGAAAGAACGGGATGAGGGGAAGGCGGTATTGCCTGGCAAGTGCCGGAAAGATAGCCTCGAAACCCTTCGTGTAGTCATGCCCATAGTTCGGAGGCAGCTTCATACCGGCCAGGATCACCGTGACGCCGGCTTGCTGCAGCTGCTGAATGATTGAACCGAGGTTGTTTCTTGTTTGTTCCAGACTGAGCCCCCTGAGTCCGTCATTGGCCCCCAACTCAAGGATCACGATGTCGGGCTTGCCGGCAAGCACCCAGGTCACGCGACGAAGACCGCCGGCCGTCGTATCACCGCTCACACCGGCATTGATGACCCGATACCGATGGTCCAGCTCATCCAACCGCTGCTGCAGTTGGGCAGGGTATGCCTCCTCGCCGCTGACCCCGAATCCGGCGGTGAGGCTGTCGCCGAAGGCGACGATCCTCGGCCTGGTATCTCCCGCTTCAGAAGAACCGGCCTCCACTGCGGTCTGATTGAAACAGACGAGAAGGAGCGGAAAGACCGCAAGAACCGGCAGAATAAAAAGAAGCACGTGTTGACGTCGAGACATGGGGCAATACAAATTCCCTTGGCCCTTCCCTTCCTACAGTATAATACTATCGTGATGCCATCTTCTCCGATAGAATCGACCCGGTTATGATCTCGCTGAAAAACGTATCGATGGTGCTCACGGCAGCAGGCCGTTCCGTGAGAATCCTTGAAGAGATTTCTCTGGTCATTCCTGCCAAACAGACAGTCGCCATCGTGGGACCGTCAGGAAGCGGGAAATCCACGTTGCTCGGGCTGATGGCGGGCCTCGACCGTCCGACGACCGGATCGATCACGCTGGACGGACAGGATATTACGACGCTGTCCGAAAGCCGGATAGCGCACGTGCGTCGAGAGAAAATCGGCTACATCTTTCAATCGTTTCACCTCATACCTACTCTCACAGCCATAGAAAACGTCGCCGTTCCGTTGGAATTGAGCGGAGCGCGCCAGGCTGGCACACGTGCCGCTGAGTTACTGACGGCGGTCGGATTATCCGATCGTATGGGACATTATCCGGTGCAGCTGTCGGGAGGAGAACAACAACGGGTCGCAGTCGCACGCGCCTTTGCTTGCCGCCCGCCGATCCTGTTAGCCGATGAGCCCACGGGTAATCTTGACAGCACAACCGGCGCGTCCATAATTGACCTCTTGCTCTCGCTACATCGCGACTACGGGACGACACTGGTCCTTGTCACGCATGATCCAACGTTGGCGGCATTGATGCAGCGAGTGGTATCGATGCGCGATGGATGTCTGGAATCCGACACCCTGCCTTCCTACTCCGGTGTCATTGACGAGGGTCCGATTGCTGTGGCATCCCCGGACCAGGCCTTCTCTCTCGATCAGGGATCCTCGGATTCCATTCCAGAATCCCGCTCATGACTTCCTTTACGCTCCATATGGCGTGGCGGGAAACGCGCGCGGCATGGCGGCACTTTCTCTATTTCCTGGTCTGCATTGCCATCGGCGTCGGGGCCTTAACAGGCGTCTCGCTCTTCGGAGCACAGGTCGAGCAGACGGTCACCAAAGAAGCACGGAGCCTCCTGGGCGGTGATCTCGAAATCCGGTTGTCGTGGCAGGTGAGTCCCGCCGGTCAAACCGTCCTGGACTCGCTACGAGATCGCGACGTGGCACTGACCCATATCAGCGAACTGGTCGCCATGGCAGCGAAGGCTGCACCATCGACGACCGGGCAACAGACGCAAATCATTGAGCTCAAAGCCGTTGAGCCACAGTACCCGTTGTATGGTTCACTTCGACTGGAACCCAACGGCAATCTGGCAGCACTCCTTGGCCGGCAAACCAGCACGTGTCGTGAACCTCTGTGTTTTGGCATAGTCGTCCAGGAGTCGTTGTTGATCCGAATGGGACTCTCTGTCGGCGATCAACTCAAGATCGGTCAAGGGCAGTTCATCATTACCGGTGTCGTCAGGACAGAGCCGGATCGCATGGCCAATGCCTTCAGCCTTGGCCCTCGGGTCTTCATGTCACAAGAAGGGCTGCACGCGGCTGACCTGATCAAATTGGGCAGCCGGGTTCGCGAGCGATATCTGCTGAAAATCCCGAGTGCGATGGCCCCGGAACCGCTGCTATTTGAATTGAGAGGGCGACTGGCCTCTGATTCAGCCCGCGTGTCGGGCTATCGCGATGCACAACCGCAACTGAAACAGTCGTTGGAACAACTGACCCGATATTTGGGTCTGATCGGGTTGACGGCGCTGTTCGTGGGAGGGCTGGGAGTCGCCACCTCGGTTCATGCCTTTATCCGGGAAAAGCTGAATACCATCGCGATTCTGAAGACAGTCGGAGCGGATTCCCCGACGATCATGTGGACCTATGTGCTGCAGGCGATGCTCCTCGGGCTGGTGGGAAGCCTCGTGGGGCTGATCATCGGTGTGCTCCTCCACCAGGGGCTGCCGTGGATGATCGCAGCGCTGATGGCGTCGGATCTGCTCGATCAATTGGGCTTCGCGAAGGGAGGGATGGAGATATCATTCGCTCCTTTGGCTAAGGGATTGGCGTTGGGCCTGCTATCCACACTGCTTTTTACCCTATGGCCGTTGCTGACAATCCGCGACATCAAGCCGGCTCGGATTTTTCGCCGTGATGTCGCTCCGCTGACTGCCTCCGTCGATCCTGTGCGAACTCGCTGGTGGCAGTTGTGGCAAGGAATGGATCGAGTCAAAGCCCTCACGTCAATCGGCATCGGCCTGGGACTGACCCTCCTCTCTATGTGGCAAGCCGGCTCCTGGAAAGTCGGGACGCTCTTCATTCTTTCATTTACAGCTGCCGTGGTACTGTTGGGCCTTTCGGCCCGTGTGGCACTCTCGGCCCTCAAGAAATGGCCGCGCCCGGAGCATCTCATCCTTCGCCAGGCGTTAGGGAACGTCGTGCGGCCGGGCAGTCAGGTCGTGGGCATCACGATCGCCATCGGCATCGGAGTCATGGTCGTGACCACGGTTTCCCTTGTTGAACGGTCATTGCTCACGCAGGTCGGCGAGAACCGGCCGACCGATGCTCCGAGCTTTTTCTTTATTGATATCCAGCCCGATCAGTCTGAGGAGTTTGTCGCGCTCCTCCGCCGGCGATCGAACGATCCCACCCCCAAGTTGACTCCGCTGATTCGATCACGTCTCTCCGCGCTCAAGGGCCGTGCTATCAAAATGGAACCGATGTCCGAGGAGGAAGAGCAGAGGGAGAAGACTGCGGAGAAAGAAGAACGGCGGAAGAAATGGTACCTGACCCGCGAGTACGTCTTGACGTTTCTTCGCGACCTTCCCAAAGACAACAAAATTGTTCAGGGGGCCTGGTGGAAACCGGGACAGGTCTTTACCAAACCGCTGATCTCGATCGAGGAAGATGCCGCCAAGCAACTCGGCCTCACGGTCGGAGATACCGTTGAATTGGATATCCAAGGCACGCCGCTCACAGGAGAAATCAGCAGCATCCGGCAAGTGGAGTGGGGGAACTTCTCGACCAACTTCTATATGATCTTTTCACCCGGTGCGCTGGACGGAGCCCCACAGACCTATGTCGCGACCGTTCATGTGACGCCGTCCGAAGAGTTTGCACTCCAACAGGCCGTCGTCACCTCATTTCCAAATGTGACGGCCATCAATATCGGCGACGTCCTCGACAGTTTCGCGCGAGTGCTCGATCGATTGTCCCTGGCCATCCGTACGGTGGCGCTGTTCTGTGTGCTGTCCGGCGGTCTCGTCATGGCGGCAGCGCTGGCTGCCACCCGTTACCGACGCCTGTACGAATCGGTGATTCTGAAAGCCCTGGGGGCCACACGTGGAGTGATCGCGCAAACCTTTGCCGTGGAGTATGCCTTGCTGGGGGCCTTAGGCGGGCTGCTCGGCAGCGTGCTCGCAAGCGCCTTGTCCTGGGCGGTGCTTTCACTTTCAACCGTGTTCGACCTGGCCTGGAGCCTTCAACCGGCCGTGCTTGCCACGGGCTTCGTTGCGACGGTCACACTCACCCTGCTGGTAGGCTTTCTCAGCACCTATCGCA
>JABMDE010000049.1:13863-20496 GCA_015904055.1 Nitrospira sp.
ATCGGCCTGGGATTGACCCTCCTCTCTATGTGGCAAGCCGGGTCCTGGAAAGTCGGAACGCTCTTTATCCTTTCATTTGCAGCTGCCGTATTGCTGTTGGGCCTCTCGGCCCGTGTGGCACTCTCGGCCCTCAAGAAATGGCCGCGCCCGGAGCATCTCGTGCTTCGCCAGGCATTGGGTAATGTTGTACGGCCTGGCAGTCAGGTCGTGGGCATCACGATCGCCATCGGAATCGGAGTCATGGTCGTAACGACGGTTTCGCTTGTTGAACGGTCATTACTCACGCAGGTCGGCGAGAACCGGCCGACCGACGCCCCGAGCTTTTTCTTCATTGATATCCAGCCCGATCAGTCTGAAGAATTTGTCGCCCTCCTTCGCCGGCGATCGAACGATCCTACCCCCAAGTTGACCCCGCTGATTCGATCGCGCCTCTCCGCCCTCAAGGGCCATGCCATCAAAATGGAACCAATGTCCGAGGAGGAAGAGCAGAGGGAAAAGACCGCGGAGAAGGAAGAGCGGCGGAAGAAATGGTACCTCACCCGCGAGTACGTCTTGACGTTTCTTCAAGACCTTCCCAAAGACAACAAAATCGTTCAGGGGGCCTGGTGGAAACCAGGACAGGTCTTTACCAAACCGCTGATCTCAATCGAGGAAGATGCCGCCAAGCAACTCGGCCTCACGGTCGGAGATACCGTTGAATTGGATATCCAAGGCGCGCCGCTCACAGGAGAAATCAGCAGCATTCGGCAAGTCGAGTGGGGGAACTTTTCGACCAACTTCTACATGATCTTTTCGCCCGGTGCTCTGGATGGAGCCCCACAGACCTATGTCGCAACCGTTCATGTGACGCCGTCTGAGGAAGTGGCCCTCCAACAGGCCGTCGTGACCTCATTTCCGAATGTGACGGCCATCAATATCGGCGACGTCCTCGACAGTTTCGCGCGAGTGCTTGATCGACTGTCCCTGGCCATCCGTACGGTGGCGCTGTTCTGTGTGCTGTCCGGCGGTCTTGTCATGGCGGCAGCACTGGCTGCAACCCGTTACCGTCGCCTGTACGAATCGGTGATTCTCAAAGCCCTCGGAGCCACCCGTGGAGTGATCGCGCAAACGTTCGCCGTGGAGTACGCCTTACTGGGAGCCTTAGGCGGGTTGCTCGGAAGCGTTCTGGCGAGCGCCTTGTCCTGGGCGGTGCTTTCAACCGTGTTCGACCTGGCCTGGAGCCTTCAACCAGCCGTGCTCGCCACAGGCTTCGCCGCGACGATCACGCTCACCCTGCTAGTGGGCTTTCTCAGCACCTATCGTATTCTCGGCCAGCCACCACTCTCGGTGCTGCGACACGAGTAGCAAGTGCCTCGGTACTGGATCGTGTATTTCCTTCAAGCACCCCTTGTGATATGTCCAATCATCTATTTCATGCCCAACATTGATTCATGTAGTGAACTGCGATGAGACATTTGTTGCTCATGACTTCTGTGATAGTATCTCTGAGTCTTGTCGGTTGTGTTGAGCGGATTGTGGAACCGGCAGACGTGTTCGGGAACGTGGAACGAGGAGAGACCTACAGTCCAGCTTCGAAGATGATCAATGACTGGTACGCGGTAGAAGCGATTGACGCTCAGACCTTTGCCATCAACGAACCGAAATCCTCTCAGTACAACACATCCTATCTCATCGTCGGTGACAAGAGAGCCATCATGTTCGATGCCGGCAGCGGCGAACGGCCTCCGGACTCTCGATCCATGCACGAGGTAGCGGAACAATATACGGATAAACCGATCACGCTTATGCTGTCACACTTTCATTACGACCATATCGGTGATGCCACTACATTTGACGGAGTTACCCTCATCGACCGTCCTGAAATCGTCGATAGCATCAAGAATGCTGTCTTTATGATCAGCCCGTTGGAATCGCTCGACACCGAGTGGCACAGGCTGAAGGTGGCCGCCGTTATCGCCGATGGCAACGTGATCGATCTTGGAGGCCGCACACTCGACGTGCTCAACCTGCCCGGGCATACCACAGAGTCAGTGGTCCTGCGAGACCGAGATCGCAACCAGATCTTCACCGGCGATTTTGTCTATCGTCATCTTGGAGGCATCATTGCCTTTGCACCGGCATCTGATCTTAGTGCGTACAAAACGAATAGCGCTCGGTTGTTACAACTCACCAACGTCGACACGTCGTTTTTCGGCGCACATGGCATCCCACAGTTCGGTCGTGACTGGCTGATGTTGCTGGACAGCGAACTCGACAAGATGGTCAGAGGTGACGCGGAATATCGATACACGGCCCATTATCTGGCCCCCGGCATCCCGTGGAGGATGCACCGGAATGGTGAGATGTACATCTACACCACACCCTTGGTCAATCCACCGCTCTTCTGGTCCAAATGGATGTTGCTTGTGATGTCCATCATTAGCATGCTGTTCTTCTATCTACTCTACCGGATTGTCCACTTGCCCTTCGCTACTATCTGGGAGAAGCGCACGTAAACGAATTTATTGTGCCTGTGCTTCCCGTCAAAAGCCGCCGCATTAATGCGTGACCGATGAATGTCCAGGGTGAGATATCGAAGGCTGATAGGGCTTGGTTGTGGTCGCAGTTCTGCAGCAGGAATAGAGGACGAGGAGCCGTTAATTTGGAACGATCTTGTAGAGGCTCCCGCCCTGAGTCATGAGATAGAGTTCGCCTTGGACATCTTCGCCGAAGCTCGTGATCCCGCTTCGGCTGAGAAGCGGCCACTCGAGTTGATTTGTCACCTGACCATTCTGATAGCGAAAGCTCCTCACGAAGCCATTGCAAAAGTCTGCGTAGAAGTAGGTGCCTGCTCGTGATGGTATTGCCGTACCCCGGTAAACGTAGCCACCAGTGACCGAGCAGGCTCCGCTGAGGTGAGGATAATCGAGAACCGGCAAGGTCAGACCGCCTTGATTGCAATTTATGGAGGGATTGAAACAGAGAAATCCTTCCATCAATCGCCACCCATAATTCAGACCCCGACCCACGTCTGGAGCTGGTGAGACATTGATCTCCTCCCGCGTTCCCTGTCCGACATCTGCGATATATAAATCATTGGTCACTCGATCGAAGGAGAACCGCCAGGGGTTGCGGAGGCCAAGACTCCAGATTTCCTGGACGCCACCAGTGAGAACAAATGGATTGCTTCCTCCATTGGTGCAAGCTGGCCCCGTATCTGGATCTAACCGAAGAAGTTTTCCAAGCCGCGTTGTGACCGACTGTCCGTTGTTGTTTGGACACCGCCTCCGCCTCCATCTCCAACACTCACATAGAGGCAGCCATCCGTCCCAAAAGCCAGCATGCCGCCGTTGTGATTGGAGTTAGTTGGATGAGGGATTGTGAGAAGAATGGTCGGGGTCGAGTCAGCCTGATTGAGGTTTAGTCTCAAAAACCTGGCAATGACAAGGTCGCCGTTTGTATTGGTGTAAAAGGCTTAGACTCGACCGTTAGCCCCATAGCTGGGATCGAAAGCCATACTTAACAATCCCTCCTCTCCACCAGCGGTCCTGACCAACCCAGTGATATTCAGAAACGACGTCGGAAGAAGTGCGCTGCCGGTGAAAATTCTGATCGCCCCTCTTTGTTCAACAATGAACAAGCGAGAGTTGTCACCGGGAGCCACCGCCATGAAGACCGGAGCGTTGAGATTGTCCGTGACAAGATGGGCCGTCAGATCGGTTGCAGCCGGAAGAGGCGGCAGTGGTTCTTGGCCGCCATCTTCGCCACAGCCGATCAGTCCAACTCCCGCTAGGAGGAGGAGAAGAAGCGCGATCACCCGAGTAGGCATGATGAACTCCCTCGCTTGCAGGTTCTTCCGTGGAGGATACTGTGAGCTCAGCCTACTACGAGGAAGGAACGCCGCTCAAGCCTGTGATGACTACGTAGCGTTCTTCAACACGTTTCGCATTTGAGATGCTGCGGGAGCGAGGCTTTAACCCGCTCTCTGAACGCCATAGCGACGCGCAATCGCTCCAGATACTGTTCCAGCGTCTTCCCGCCCAAATCGATGTTACGGGAGGCAAAGAACTCCCGAACGTCCCGTTCCAGATCCGGAGTGGTCAGACTCACGATGCCACCGCACATACGGCGCACGCCCTGCTTCGGGAACTGGCGATTCATCTGGGCCCAATTCTTTTTGACAAATTCCCAGGCCCGACAAAAATTGGATAGATGCGAACAGGGTTAGCGGCGCGTGAGCAGGCGGGCAAACTCGGCGGCTGAAATGACCGGTACGCCGCTGTAGTGCGTGGCCTCGAAATCCTTGTCGCCGGTGACGAAATACTGGGGTGGAGGGTCTGTGGCCATCAGATCGAGGAACGGCCGATCACACTCATCGCGCAACATGGTACTGGTGGGGTTGGGGACCACAAATTGTGTTTCGGCTCGGACCGTGTCCAGAAAAACCTGGAGATTGACCCCTGCTCGGACAAAGGCCCGTTGGAGTTTAGGTCGATGGACCACGGTGGTAAGTTCTGCAAAGGTGGCCGGACTCATGATGGGGATGATGCGGCGCTGCAAGACAGCTTGAACAATCCGTGCGGGAGGCCCCACTGCGGATAACAGGCCTGACACGAAAATGTTGGTGTCAAGTACGACGCGCACGTTTGCGCCGCACCGCTTCGACCTCAGCAGCGATCTGGTCCGGTGTGATACCCAGCTCGCGCGTCGTACGACGCAGCTTGTTCACCATGCGGGCGAGCCGCTTACGACTCGCTGCACGAGCCGGAGACTCTAAGATGAGGACTTCTGAGCCCCGATACGCAATCACGGGCTTGCCCCAGCCTTTGACCCAGGCAGACGGAATGACCACGTCTGCTTTCGTGTGCTTGACAGCTTTCATCGCATGTAGACTCCCCCGCATCAGTGGTCGGAGTATAGCATGGCGACAACCCTTGATACAGCACGGACGACGGCCTGGTCTCGACCATGAGGCAAAGGTCTACCCGTCATTCCCTATAAAGTGACTGTCGTGGCGGGCCAGGCCGATCATGAAAAATGGAGTCTGTATGCCAACCTACTTGCCGGGTCCAACCATCTCTCGTGGACTACTACGTTTCAAACCTTTTGTGCGGTGACCAGCGCAGCTTGTATCGCGTGCCCTTCCCGTTCACGAAATGAGACGGCAACGCGCAATTGTTCGAGATACTGTTCTAGTGTCTTCCCACCCAAATCGACGTTGCGGGAAGCAAAGAACTCCCGAACATCCCGTTCAAGCTCCGGTGTCGCAAGGCTGACGATACCGCCGCACATACGGCGCACGCCCTGTTTCGGGAATAACTGATCCATCTTCTCCCAATTCGTCTTCACAAAATTCCATGCGAGCTCGTGGTTGTACACATTGCCGAGGCAAGCACCGACGATGAAGGGGGCATCCTGTGTGCGAATCGCTCCATCGATCGTGCGAGCCAATGTGCGTGCCAGCAATGCAGGGGACCGAAAGGCAGCGAGTGAAAAGAGATAGCGCCGCTCCTCTTGCGGAGTTGTTGCCTTTTTATAACGTTCGGAGAATTCTTCGTAGCGCGCCTCGTCGCCGGTATGGGCCAGGATCGCGATAAGCGCCGGCACGATGTTGGGATCAACGGCGGCCGGGTCTGTTCGGTATTGCCGATACCGAACCAGGGCCTGTTCTTGAATTGCTGGATCACCGCCCAATTTACCCAGCGCCCCGAGCAATTCTCCCCGCAATTGACTGAGCAGCACATTCTCTCCCGATCTCGGCTCCCATCCCAATTCCCGGACAGCCGGAGCCACGAGGGTCCTGACGAAAGCTTCAAGCAACGGCCGCTCATCGGCCGCGATGATCCGATTCAAGAAAGACAGGGAGTCAATCAGCACGGCCCAGACATTTTTGTCTCGTTCCTGCGTAAAATGTCGCGTGAGCCGCAGATAGTCCGGAAGCGGCATCGTGCCGGAGAGCGTCGTGGCCCAGGCGTCGCTGACGAGATTGAACCGTTCAGTCGGCGCGAGACGATCCAGCCCTGCCTCCAACAATCGTTGGAGCAACGGAGCGTCGTACTGCACCCGGTAGAACCCGTGTCCCCCCTCGTTGATGAGTATCTGCCGGACATCCGAAGGAAGAGGAATGCGTGTCTGGTGCCCTGTGAGGAGCACCCTGCGATGCTCCGCCTTATCCTTCGTCTCAATGCGAATCTGAATGGGAATGTGCCAGTCCTGCGTGGAAGACCCGCCCGTTGGGAGATAGGCGAATCGCTGCTGCGTCAGAAGCAGATCTGAGGCTCCATCCAGTTGGGCACTCACAAGCGGGTAGCCGGGTTGGAAGATCCATCCATCCATGAGTTCTGGCACCGGCTGCTTAGCGGCCTTCCCGAGTGAGACCCAAAGATCCTTCGTATCAGCATTCCCATAGGCATGGGCGCGGAGATACTCCCGCACACCGTCCCGGAACGCCGTCGGCCCAATGTGCTGTTCCAGCATGCGCAGAACCGACGCGCCCTTTTCGTATGTCAGCACATCGAACATCGCGTCGGCATCCTTGGGCGCGCGAACGGGATATTCAATCGGCCTCGTGCTCCACAGCCCATCGACGGAAAAGGCCGCCGCTCGTGACACGCCAAATGTGTCCCAGCGCTTCCATTCCGGTTTCCAGGCGTC
>JABMDE010000049.1:20616-35169 GCA_015904055.1 Nitrospira sp.
ATCGGCCTGGGATTGACCCTCCTCTCTATGTGGCAAGCCGGGTCCTGGAAAGTCGGAACGCTCTTTATCCTTTCATTTGCAGCTGCCGTGTTGCTGTTGGGCCTCTCGGCCCGTGTGGCACTCTCAGCTCTCAAGAAATGGCCGCGCCCGGAACATCTGGTGCTTCGCCAGGCATTGGGTAACATTGTACGGCCTGGCAGTCAGGTCGTGGGCATCACGATCGCCATCGGAATCGGAGTTATGGTCGTAACCACGGTCTCACTCGTTGAACGGTCATTACTCACGCAGGTCGGCGAGAACCGGCCGACCGACGCCCCGAGCTTTTTCTTCATCGATATCCAGCCCGATCAGTCTGAAGAATTTGTCGCGCTCCTTCGCCGGCGATCGAACGATCCAACCCCCAAGTTGACTCCGCTGATTCGATCACGCCTCTCCGCTCTCAAGGGCCGTGCCATCAAAATGGAACCGATGTCCGAGGAGGAAGAGCAGAGGGAAAAGACCGCGGAGAAAGAAGAACGGCGGAAGAAATGGTACCTGACCCGCGAGTACGTCTTGACGTTTCTTCAAGACCTTCCCAAAGACAACAAAATCGTTCAGGGGGCCTGGTGGAAACCAGGGCAGGTCTTTACCAAACCGCTGATCTCGATCGAAGAAGATGCCGCCAAGCAACTCGGCCTCACGGTCGGAGATACCGTTGAATTGGATATTCAAGGCGCGCCGCTCACAGGAGAAATCAGCAGCATTCGGCAAGTCGAGTGGGGGAACTTCTCGACCAACTTCTACATGATCTTTTCTCCCGGTGCGCTGGACGGAGCCCCGCAGACCTCTGTTGCGACCGTTCGTGTGACGCCGTCCGAGGAAGTTGCGCTCCAACAGGCCGTCGTGACCTCATTTCCGAATGTGACGGCCATCAATATCGGCGACGTCCTCGATAGTTTTGCGCGAGTACTTGATCGACTGTCCCTGGCCATCCGTACGGTGGCGCTGTTCTGTGTGCTGTCCGGCAGTTTCGTCATGGCAGCGGCGCTGGCCGCGACCCGTTACCGCCGCCTGTACGAATCGGTGATTCTCAAAGCCCTCGGAGCCACACGTGGAGTGATCGCGCAAACGTTCGCCATGGAATACGCCTTGCTGGGGGCATTGGGCGGACTGCTCGGAAGCATCCTGGCGAGCGCCTTGTCCTGGGCGGTGCTTTCGACCATATTCGACCTAGCCTGGAGCCTTCAACCGACCGTGCTGGCTACGGGCTTCGTCGCGACGATCCTGCTCACCCTGTTGGTGGGTTTTCTCAGTACCTATCGCATTCTGGGCCAGCCGCCGTTGTCGGTACTTCGGCATGAATAAATGAGGCAATACAAACAGGGCCTGTGCAAATCCTGTAACCGACCCTTCTGATAAGCCTCAACGGCTGTTGTATAACCAATATCGATTCGCCAGGTAAGTTTGCGATGATATGCTGGACACTCGCAGATCCGGTGATAGATTGCCCCGCCTTAACAGGCGGGGACTTCCCGCATGATTTAGAAGTACCGAACTGGTAGAATCCCTAGTGTTGTCCAAGATCAGGATCTGCTAGTGTGAGCTCCTCACTGCAGTCTCATGAGATATCTGGCCGGAATATCTCCTAGGAACCTCTGTTAGCATCAAAGGTGTGTACGCGGAGCGTCGGCAAAACAATGCATTCATATTTCCCATAACCCCCGCGGAGGCCCCATGGCGCAACCATCCAAGAACAGCACACTCGACAAGTTTCTCCACCCCTCAGCCGGCGAGAGCGAACGTGACAGTCGCTACCTCGCCATTCGCTGGAAACCTGACGCTACCACCGAGGCGAAGAATGCTCTGCTCACCAGCGCCCAGGTGGTTCTCGCGGTCCTGGAAGATAGTGGGAAACCGCCCCTTACCAAAATCAATCGCACTGACGGGTTGTGGTGGATCCAAAGCAAGGACCAGAAGCCGATCAGCATCGAGAGGATTGCTCAACTCGAAGGCAGTGCGTTAGTAATCTGGGTGGCGGCAGCCTTCCGATCCACCAAACGCGGGGCCGGGCTCTTCGCCGTCAATCCGACCCGTGTCTACGTCAAACCGGCTGCGGTGGAACGGGCCGGCGGCATCACTGCCCTCGGCGCAGATCTTTCGATCGACTCGGCCACCACCGGTCAGCTCAGGGGCTACCACACGATCAAGATCGACGGCGCCAGTCTTGCCCAGGGGAGGACCGCGACGCAGATCGGGGAGACCATCGCCGCGGCTACCAGAGCCACCGGCGCTGATCTCAAATTCGAGAGCATCCCATTTCTCTCCCCTACCACCTCTTGCGGTGAGGACGGCGGCAGCCGAGCGGCCCTGCTCCCTGACTGTCGGCCGCCGATTTCCGAGTTTGTGCCTAACGACCCGATGTTCCCGCAGCAATGGGGGCTGGCCCGAATCGGGGTGCCGCGGGCGTGGGAAATCGTCCGTGGGTCGGCGGCCATTACCGTGGCGGTGATCGACGAAGGTGTTGAGCTGACCCATCCAGATCTTTCCGTCCATCCGGAATCATGGAACGCTTCGACCGATACCCCGGACGGCAGCCCGACCGGCAACCACGGCACCGCCTGCGCAGGGATCATCGGCGCTACATTCAACAATGCTCAAGGCGTTGCCGGAGTTGCCGCCGGCGTCCGGGTCATGGCAATTGCTACTGCCACCTGGGCTGATGTCGACATCGCCGAGGGCCTCTATTTCGCTGCCGACCACGGCGCCCGCGTGGTCAGCATGAGCTTCGGGGTCTACGCCTCCTGGGGCATGTGGGATTTCGATCTGATCCGTGACGCACTTCAGTATGCCACCGATCGGGGCCTGGTCCTGATTGCCGCGTCAGGCAACGAGGACTGGAACCAATCGCGCTTCCCGGGGAGCGATGCCCGGACCCTTTGCGTCGGCGGCAGCAATCGGAGCGACGAGCGGAAACGCGGAGGCGATGCGTCGAGCGAGCCGTGGTGGGGCGCCAGCTACGGCCCCGACGTCGACGTGGTCGGACCGTGCCTCGAGATTCCCACGACTGATCGGTTAGGCGGGAATGGCTATAACCTGGCCGGTGACTACTACGATCGCTTCAACGGTACCTCATCAGCGACCCCACACGTGGCTGGACTCGCGGGTCTCATTCTCTCCCTCAACCCGGCCCTCACCAACGTCGATGTTCGCCGGATCATCGAGAGCACCTGTGACAAGATCTCGCCGGCGCTCTACCTCTATGCCAACGTCGCCTCGAAGCCGAGCGGCACCTGGAACGAAGAAGTCGGGTACGGACGGGTCAACGCCGAGCGGGCGTTGCTAGCCGCTTGTGCATTACGATCGGAGAGGGCAGGTGACTGCACCGGCTGCGGCGTGGACTGCATCGAGCCGACTTCGGAGGAATGTCGCGGTCCTGCTCCGATTCCGTGGATCTCACATGATCGCTGCATATTATTCTATGAGAGCCGGATCTTTAACGAAGGAAACCAGGATCGCCGGTTCCAGCTCCGAATCACCTATCAGCACTGCCTTCGCTTGATCGGCAGACAACAGGGGGGATTACTTTATACCACTACCTTGCTCCCAGGCGAACAAGTCAAGCTCTACGAGTTCGATCGATTTCGGCGAACCAAGTCGGAGACGCAGCGGGTCTCGGTCCACACTTCGTTCCGGCAGACCCTGAGCGCGTTGTCACAAGCGAGACGGAGCTCATCGACGTCGGCTTACGCCGATTTCCTGAGCGACATCCGTACCAGCAGCGATACCTCGATCTCAACTGGCGGCGGATTAGCGGGCTTTCTCGGCGCCCCACAGGTTCGCGGCGAGTTTGGGGTTGATACCCAAACCACCTTGGCAACCGGCAGCTCGGCCCGAACCACGTCGGAACAGTTCTCCCAAATGGCGATCACTGCCTCGCAGGCTATCGAGGCAGAACGGTCGCTGGTGATCAGCACGTTCGAGGATGAAGAACATCGCTCGACTACCTCGCGCACCATCAGTAACATGAACCGGTGTCTGGCGGTGACCTACTATGTCCGGCGTGTCAATGAAGTCTACCAAGTATCGACACGAGTCGAGTCGATCGAGTGGCGATTAGGCGACGGTGCCTGGCGGTCGGTCGATGATCAGGTAGGTCTGTCTGACGCACTCCGCAAGCTCCTTGATGAAATCATCCGGCGCGCACCAAGGATCGGCGAACAGGTTCGCGATCCTCGACAGATCACCTTGCCGACCGATGGGACTCTATACGAGGCGGAGCTGGCACATTGTTCCTCATGTGAACCGGTTCGTGAGGCGGAGGAGCGGATTAAGCTTGAGCAGTTGCGGTTGGAGGCGCGTAAGAACTGTCTTGAGGTGGAGCTGTTGGCCCTCGAGGTGGCGCGGCGGCGAGCGTTGGTGAGTGGGGCAGCGGCTCCGTTGGAACTCAAGCCGTGGCCGTTCGAAACAGATCCCGTGGTTGGCTCCGATAAAGAGCACCAATGAGTTATTGTCAGATGAGTGGCACCAGTGATACTGGTGCCACTCATCTGAGAAGGAATGAGGACCAGGTCTGGCAATCACATAACAAGGGTGCTCGGATTGGACTTCTCCTCACGATGTTGCTGACACTGATTGTGGGTTTCGAAAATACCTACCGAATTCTCGGGCAGCCGCCGCTCTCAGTCCTTAGACATGAATAGAGAACTCGGTCCTGTTAATTCGGGATAATCTTGAACAGGCTCCCGCCTTGAGTCATGATATAGAGCTCTCATTAAGCATCTTCGCCGAAACTGGTTATTCCCGTTCGGCTGAGAAGCGACCACTCGATTTGGTTCGTTGCCTGGCCGTTCTGATATTTAAAGCTCCTCACAAAGCCATTGCAAAAATCTGCGTAGAAAGTTACGTTCTACGTGGATTGCCGCGTTTCAGACCTTTCGTGCATTGACCAGCGCAGCTTGTATCCCGTGCCCTTCCCGTTCACGGAATGCCACGGCGACGCACAATTGTTCCAGATACTGCTCCAGTGTCTTCCCGCCCAAATCGACGTTACGGGAGGCAAAGAACTCCAGAACGTCCCGTTCAAACTCCGGAAGAGCAAGGCTGACGATGCCGCCAGACATACGGCGCACGCCCTGCTTGGGGAACAAGCGATCCATCTGGTCCCAATTCTGCTTCACAAATTCTCAGGTCTCACACAAAGGGGACAGATGCGAGCAGAATCAGCGGCGCGTGAGCAGGCGAGCAAACTCGGCAGCTGAAATGACCGGTACGCCGCTGTAGTGCGTAGCCTCGAAATCCTTGTCGCCGGTGACGAAATATTGGGGCGGAGGGTCTGTGGCCATCAGGTCGAGGAACAGCCTATCACGCTCATCGCGCAGCCTGGCACTGGTGGGGTTGGGGGCCACAAATTGTGTTTCGGCTTGGACCGTGGCCAGAAAAACTGGGAGGTTGACACCTGCTCGGGCAAAGGCTCGTTGGAGCTTAGGACGATGGACCACGGTGTTGAGTTCTGCGAAGGTGGCCGAACTCATGATCGGGATGATGCGGCGCTGCAAGACAGCTTGAACAATCCGTGCGGGAGGCCCCACTTCGGATAACAGGCCTGACACGAAAATATTGGTGTCAAGTATGACGCGCACGGTTGCGGCGCACCGCTTCGACCTCAGCGGTGATCTGGTCCGGTGTGATACCCAGCTCGCGCGTCGCACGACGCAGCTTGTTCACCATGCGAACGAGCCGCTTACGACTCGCTGCGCGAGCCGGAGACTCTAAGATGAGGACTTCTGAGCCCCGATACGCAATCACGGGCTTGCCCCATCCTTTGACCCAGGCAGACGGAATGACCACGTCTGCTTTCGTGTCTTTGACGGCTTTCATCGCATGTAGACTCCCCCGCATCAGTGGTCGGAGTATAGCATGGCGACAGCACTTGATACAGCACGGACGACGGTCCGGCCTCACCACGAGGCAATGGCCTACTCATCATTCCCTACAAAGTGGCTGCCGTGGCTGGCCAGGCCGATCATGAGGAATGGAGTCTGTGCGCTACCACACTTGAGGGTCCAGCCATCTCTTGTGGATTCCTGCATTTCAGGCCTTCTGCGCGCTGACCAGCGCAGCTTGTATTCCGTACCCTTCCCGTTCACGGAATGAGACGGCGATCCGGAGCTGTTCCAAATATTGCTCTAGTGTCTTCCCGCCCAAATCGACGTTGCGGGAAGCAAAGAACTCCCGAACATCCCGTTCGAGCTCCGGAGTCGCGAGGCTGACGATGCCACCGCACATACGGCGCACACCTTGTTTGGGGAACAACTGATCCATCTTCTCCCAATTCGTCTTCACAAAATTCCATGCGAGCTCGCGGTTGTACACATTGCCCAAGCAGGCACCGACGATGAAGGGGGCATCCTGTGTGCGGACCTCTCCGTTGATCGTGCGGGCCAATGTGCGCGCCAGCAATGCAGGGGAGCGAAAAGCAGCGAGTGAAAAGAGATAGCGCCGCTCCTCTTGCGGAGTCGTTGCCTTCCGATAACGTTCGGAGAACTCTTCGTAGCGCGCCTCGTCGCCAGTATGGGCCAGGATCGCAACAAACGCCGGCACGATGTTGGGATCAACGGCGGCCGGGTCTGTTCGGTATTGCCGATAACGAACCAGGGATTGTTCTTGAATTGCTGGATCACCGCCCAATTTACCCAGCGCCCCGAGCAGTTCTCCCCGCAATTGACTGAGCAGCACATTCTCTCCCGATCGTGGCTCCCATCCCAATTCCTGAACAGCCGGAGCCACGAGAGTCCTGACGAAGGCTTCAAGCGACGACCGCTCATCGGCCGCGATGATCCGATTTAAGAAGGACAGGGAATCCAGCAGCACAGCCCAAACATTCTTGTCTCGTTCCTGCGCAAAATGTCGAGTGAGCCGCAGATAATCCGGAAGCGGCATCGCGCCGGAGAGCGTCGTGGCCCAGGCGTCGCTGACGAGATTGAATCGTTCAGTCGGCGCAAGACGATCCAGCCCTGTTTCCAGCAATCGTTGGAGCAACGGAGCGTCGTACTGTACCCGGTAGAACCCGTGTCCCCCCTCGTTGATGAGTACCTGCAGGACATCTGAGGGAAGAGGAATACGTGTCTGGTGTCCTGTGAGGAGTACCCTGCGATGCTCCGCCTTGTCCTTCGTCTCAATACGAATCTGAACGGGAATGTGCCAATCCTGCGTGGAAGACCCGCCTGTTGGGAGGTAGGCGAATCGCTGCTGCGTCAGAAGCAGATCTGAGGCTCCATCCAGTTGAGCGCTCACAAGCGGGTAGCCGGGTTGGAAGATCCACCCATCCATGAGTTCAGGCACCGGCTGCTTAGCGGCCTTCCCGAGTGATACCCAGAGATCCTTCGTATCGGCATTCCCGTAGGCATGGGCACGGAGATACTCCCGCACACCCTCCCGGAACGCCGTCGGTCCAATGTGTTGTTCCAGCATGCGCAGAACTGACGCGCCCTTTTCATATGTCAGCACATCGAACATCGCGTCGGCATCCTTGGGCGCACGGACGGGATATTCGATCGGTCTCGTGCTCCACAGCCCATCGACGGAAAAGGCCGCCGCTCGTGACACGCCAAATGTGTCCCAGCGCTTCCATTCCGGTTTCCAGGCGTCGACGGCCAGCGCTCCTATAATGCACCGTTCATTTAGAGTGGTCCGCTTTTTAATGATCGTGAGGGAGGAGCCCCGTGTCCTTTACATTTCAGCAGCCATCGAATCTCAAAAAGAAACGCGAACATGGTTTCCGAAAGCGCATGAGCACAAAAAACGGGCGTCGAGTGTTGGCTCGTCGACGTGCGAAGGGACGGGCCCGTTTGACGGTCTAGCTCGCCACCGACGGCATTCTCGATGTTCTTCTGTGCATCTGCCGGTGACATCTCGCTGCCCTGGGAGCACATCTCCCTGTCAGAAGCCATCCCGACTCAGACCATCGAAGGACGGCGTGCAGCCGTGGAACGATCCTTTCGCGATGTCGAAACCGCAAGGAGAGAGCAGCATTTTCTTACGGGCCAGCCGGGAGATTGAAACGGTCAAACGTCACGGACGGCGGATCTCCACGGCGTTGTTTAATCTGTTGACGTACAAGATGGATGACGCGCCGAGCCGCGTCGGAATTATCGTCGGGAGGCGCTTCGGCAATGCGGTTCGGAGAAATCGGGCCAAGCGGGTTTTTCGTGCGTTGGTGAGACAGCGGCACCAGGACTTGATTCCCGGTCAGGCCCTTCTGATATTCCCGAAACGCGAAGCGCTGGTGCAGACGCACGAAGACTTGACCAGGATGTGGGAAACGTCATTACGGCGAATTCATCTGATTCGACCAAGGGCGGATTGATATGCGGCAACTGTGTCTCTGGATCATTCATGGGTACCGCTTGATGATTTCTCCTTTGCTTGGTCCGGCCTGCCGGTTCGAACCCACATGCTCTCGATACGCCTTGGATGCCGTGAATCGGTACGGTGCGCTGCAAGGTCTTGGCCTGACATTGGTCCGCCTGATGAAGTGCCATCCCTTCCATCCCGGGGGAGAAGACCCGGTCAAGTAGCGGTTCATACACTCTAGGGGAAACATATCTTGCTCATGGAAAAGCGCGTCATTGTGTTCCTTGTGCTCTCACTGACGATTATCTTTGGGTACGAGTACGCGCTCAAGCAACTGGGCCTGCTCCCTGATCCCCCTAAAATTGAAGAACCGGCGCCGGCAACCGATCCCACGCCATCAACTTCATCTGTTCCACGCGAAACAACCTCGGCGAGCGCCTCTCCCATAAAACCTTCCGCCGACAAAGGTGCAGTAGAGAAAACCCCTCCTCACGAACCCGTCAGTACGGTTGGGGAGACGGTCGAGGTGGACACCACCCTCTACCGTGCAAAATTTATGTCCCGCGGCGCGGTGCTGACGAGTTGGGAGCTCAAGCGCTATCGCAGCAGCGCGGATAACAATGCACCCCCTGTACAGATGGTCAGGCAAGGCGGAAAGTTCGCCGGCCCGTTGTCGATCAGACTGGATGATTTAAACCTTTCGAAAGAAATCAGCGACGGGAACTATCGGGTCACGCGAGACTTTACGACCCTGGACGACAAGAACCCCACCGGCCATCTGACCTTTACGTATGAAAACCAGTCTACGGGTGTGCGTATCGTCAAACAGCTGACGTTTCATGCAAACAGCTATCTGGTGGATATATCGCTGAATCAGACCGGACTCTCTGGCTCTATGCAGGTTGGGTTGGGCACGAATTTCGGCATTGTGGAATGGGGCGAGGGCTTTATTGGCTCGATCGGTCCTGTGGCACTGGTCGATGGCAAGATCAAGCTGGACTTGCCCGATTCTGAAACGGAGCACAAGGGGTCCGTGAAATGGGCCGGCCTCCAGGATAAGTATTTTTTATCTGTGCTTATCCCACAGGAGAGCCCAACCGTTTTGGTGAAAAAGGAAGGCGAGAAGCTGGCCTCAACATCCGTTCTTATCCCCATCGCTTCATCCGAAGCCCCAATCGAATTTCATCTCTATGCCGGCCCCAAGGAATATGACACGCTGCGAGCACTCGAACTTGGCCTGGAAGATACCGTCGACTTCGGCTGGTTCATTTTTGGAAGTTGGGACATGGTCAAGATGGTGGCGAAGCCGCTGTTTTATGTGCTGCGCACGATCAACGATTACACCGGCAACTACGGAGCCGCCATCATTCTGCTGACCATCGCGATCAAGCTGCTGTTCGTGCCCCTCCAATACAAGAGCTACAAGTCGATGAAACAAATGGCCGGGATTCAACCGAGGGTCCTGGAGATTCAGGAGAAGTTCAAAGAAGATCGTGAGCGTCTGAACAAAGAACTCATCAAGGTGTATCGCGACCACAAGGTCAATCCGGTCGGCGGGTGCCTGCCGATGGTGCTGCAAATGCCGGTCTTTGTGGCGCTATTCAACATTCTGAATGTTGCAATCGATTTGCGCCAAGCGCCCTTATGGCTATGGATCAACGACCTGTCTATTCAGGACCCTTTTTATGTCCTGCCGATCGTCATGGGTGGCACCATGGTGATTCAGCAGAAAATTACCCCCACGACGATGGATCCGGCTCAGGCAAAGATGATGCTGCTGTTGCCGGTGTTCATGACCTTTCTTTTTATCAATTTTCCCGCCGGTCTCGTGCTGTATTGGTTGACCAATAATACACTGACGATCGGACAGCAACTTGTCACGGATCGATTCATTTTCAAGCGCAATCCCCCGGTGCCGGTGGTTGCGGACGCAGCCGTAAAGAAGTGACCCGGCTTCTCGTTTGTTGGATCGGTCTGTCACACACGACGCCTGTGGGACAGAGACCGGCTTGTCTATATATTTATGGATGGAGACCTTGAGGACACAATTTGTGCCATTGCCACTCCCGCAGGCGAGGGTGGAATCGGCATTGTCCGCATCAGTGGCCCCAGGACACTGTCCATCGCAGAAAAGATCGTGCGACTTCGTTCCGGGTTGCTACTGAAAACCGTTTCCTCCCATACGCTCCATCTCGCCGATATTCTTGCACCAGAGCAGCCGGCTCACAGCGACACTCCTGCTGCGAGCTTGACTCGACCGGACAGAGATTTCATTGACGAAGCCCTCGTCGTATTCATGAAAGGGCCCCGTTCCTTCACCGCAGAGGACGTGGTCGAAATTCATTGTCACGCCGGCACTGTAGTCCTTCGCTTGGTGTGTGAAGCCTGCCTGACCGCAGGCGCCCGTTTGGCTGAGCCTGGAGAATTTACACAACGTGCTTTTCTGAATGGACGCCTGGATTTGTCTCAAGCAGAGGCTGTACTCGATACGATTCGGGCAAAGTCCGAGGCAGGACTGAAAATTGCGCAACGTCACCTCCGTGGCGAATTAGGACAGCACGTTGAACTGCTGCGGGCACGTTTCGTCAGGCTGTTGGCACAAGTTGAGGCCGGCATCGACTTCGCTGAAGAAGATATCGCCTTTATTGAACAAGAAGAGCTGCGCTCCGCGCTGGAAGAGACCAGCCATGCGATCCGGACAATGCTTGAGACATCAGCGCGAGGGGTCAGGTTGCGAGAAGGAGCGCGCGTGGTCATCACCGGTCGCCCAAACGTAGGGAAATCAAGCCTGTTGAATACTCTACTTGGTATAGACCGGGCGATCGTGACGGACATCCCGGGCACTACCCGCGATGTGATTGAAGAGTCTGTAGTGTGGGATGGTCTTATGATTACGTTAGTGGATACTGCGGGTCTGCGTGACACTGCCGATGTCGTGGAGCAAGAAGGTATTAAGCGGACCCATTCGGCCGTGAAACTGGGTGATCTCGTCCTGCATGTCCTGGATGCGACTGAGCTGCAAGAACAGGATCTGAGCCCGATGTTATTGTTGCCTGGCTCCCATATGAGCCTCGTCGTCATTAACAAGAGTGACCTGGTAGACACTGATCGACTCATGCGTCTGTCTCGCCTGGCCGAGGACGGCGCAGGCTGCAGGGTACTCGTGACATCCGTTCGAACAGGTGTGGGGCTCGACGGGCTACGAGAAGCCATTCGATCATATTTGTTACCGGCATCTTTGGAGTCTACAGGTAGCATGACGATCACCAATGTCCGCCATCGCCAGGCCTTGGAACGTGCGGACACATCGATTCGAGATGTACAATAGCACGCTATGAGCCGTCAGACTGTTCTCCTCGGTATGAGCGGCGGAGTCGATAGCTCCGTCGCCGCAGCGCTGCTCGTTCGCCAGGGCTACGATGTGCATGGCGTCACACTCCAGGTCTGGGAACATGAAGACGAAACTGTTGCCGCTTCAAAAAAGTGGCAGGAGCGCGGATGTTGCAAGATCGGGATCGCCAAACATGTTGCCAAGACACTGGATATCCCCTATGAAGTCATCGACAGCCGGGATACATTTCGAACAAAAGTTATCGAGGACTTTCTCCATGGATACACCCATGGCACCACGCCCAATCCCTGCGTCCGATGCAACGAACGGGTCAAGATCCAGGGCCTGATCGCTCTAGCTGAATCGAGAAACATTCCTTATGTCGCCACCGGCCATTATGTGCGGGTGCACCAGCATGACGGATCTTGTCTGCTCCATCGTTCCGCCGATTTAAAGAAAGACCAGAGCTACTTTCTCTATCGACTCAAACCCGTCTGGCTCTCACACCTTCTGTTTCCGGTCGGCGGCATGCAGAAGGCGGAAGTCTGGCAGGAAGCGGAAGCGCTCGGCCTCCCTGCTGATGAATTGAAGGAAAGTCAGGAGATTTGCTTTGTCAGTCACGGGGACTATCGAACCTTTATCGAAAGGGAAACCCCCCAGGCCAAGAAGCCGGGATCCTTTATCGATGAAACGGGCCGCTCGCTTGGCCAGCATGAGGGGATCGCCTTTTATACTCCTGGGCAACGCCGTGGGCTCGGTGTCGCCACAGGCCAGCGTCTGTATGTCCAATCGGTCGTGCCCGCAACCAATACGGTCATGCTCGGCCCAGAAGAGTCACTCTATCGAAACACCTGCGACGTAAGCGATCTCAACCTTTTTACATCATCGTTCCAGAATGGACCGACTGATGCCGAGGTCAAGGTCCGGTATGCCACGCCGACGACGCCGGCAACAATCTACCCATTGAATTCCTCTACCCTTCGCATCCAGTTCCATACACCCCAACGGGCACTCAGCCCAGGGCAATCTGCCGTATTTTATCGAGGCCATGAAGTCTTGGGAGGCGGCATCATTCAACCGTTCTAACATCTTCCGTCATTCCGGCAATACCTTCCCTTGACTTGATCCAGAACCTTCGTATAGCCTCTCCCTACAGTATTGCTCTCGGCCGTATCCCTGGTTCATCACGCATTTGAGGTTCGACATGTTCGGTTCGTTCGGATGGATGGAATTACTGCTGATCCTGGTGATCGTCCTGATCATTTTCGGCGCCGGCAAGCTGCCGCAATTGGGCGAAGGACTTGGAAAAGCCATCAAAGGATTTAAGAAAACCGTGCACGAAGCGGACGCGATCGACGTCACGCCGACTGAACAGTCTCAACAAGCCCCGGGCGTTTCAGCCAATGCAGCCGCCGCACAACCGGAAGCCGCGCCTTCATCTGCGCCGAAAGCCGCACAACCAGGGCACGTCAAACAAGGATAAGAAAACCTGAGTCATGCGCAGCGAGCGGCGATTGCATGCCGCCCGAATCAATCACGCATTTCCGGCGATACACCATGTTTGGACTAGGAGCAGGGGAAGTCCTTATTATTCTGGTGATCGCGTTTCTCCTCTTCGGCCCCAAACAGCTGCCGGAAGTGGGGCGACAAGTTGGAAAAGCATTCAAAGGATTCAAGGATGCGACCGAAGATCTCCGGAAATCTGTCGAACCCGAGTTGAATCTCATTCAACAAGAAGTCAAAATGGTTGAACAGGACTTCCAGGCATCGCTGAAAGAAACGGAAGAGGAACTCAACGCCGCAGCCAAACAGGCCGAAGACAAAGGTACAGGCCAGCCGGGTCAGGTTTGATCGTGCACCATCACTGCCCGCCGCTCTATCACTAGCCTCAAGGAACCACCGTTACGTGAGCTTTTTTTTCTCGTTACTTTTCCATCCCGGACACCAGAAGCACACCGGGCTCGGGACCCACACCAGGAACGGGCACTTCGGGATACGCGCATTTTTACTTGCCGTTGCTTTCGGTCCAGCACTCCTCGTAGCCACTGCCACGATCGTCGATGCGGCCCTTGAAATACCGGAAGGCGAACGAATCACCAATATCATCGTCATCGGTCGAGGCATTCCTCTCAAGGAGCGATACGAGCTATTCGACCCGAAAATCGGCACCAATTTTGACCTCAAGAATCTCTGGATCCGCGCAGACCTTCGCGTCCGTCCTGAGTACAGGAACAATCTCTGTTTCGGCGGAGGGATCGGAAGCGGAGGAAATTGTAACGGTCCTCTGGGAACGGCCAACCACTTCACAGGCAACGCCAACGATTCATTTGTTCAACAGATGACCCGATTCGGCATTGGTTATGACGTCTCTCCCGATGTGAATCTGTATTTCGAATTCATCGATTCCCGCACATGGGGCGGGAACGGGGATCCGATCAATCATACCTGCGCTCCCGCTCTCAGTACCGGCAAATCAGCCTGCTCACTCGGAATACGAGCAGGCTACATGCTCGTTCGAAATTTTGCCGGCATACAAGGCCTCGGCATCAAGGCCGGACGGCAATATCTCGTCTTCGGTGATCAAAGTCTGTTGGGACACTTCGATTGGGCGAACACCGGGTTTTCCTTCGATGGAATCATGGCCCAATACGGCACGAGTTTTATGGATTCCTCCTTCGGCTGGTTCAAGCTTGCCGAGACTGATCTTCCACAAGGCGCGGCGCTCGGCAGTGGAGGACCGAATATCAACCCGGTCACGGGACTGCCGGTGACCGGCCAAGCGAGAAATGCGCACGGGGATGTCGACATGCTGGTCTTCTATAACCAGATCAAGGCAGTCCCCTGGTCCCTGATCGAACCCTTCTATATCTACTACAAGAACAATCTCGGTT
>JABMDE010000049.1:35289-41807 GCA_015904055.1 Nitrospira sp.
ACCGGCCAGGGCAAGTCATTGTGCTACCAGCTACCGGCCACTCTTTTGCCGGGACTAACCCTCGTCGTGTCCCCCCTCATTGCCTTGATGCAGGATCAGGTGGCAGGTCTCACACATCTCAATATTGCGGTAGCCGCATTTCATTCCGGCCTCTCTGAGCGGGAGAGGGATCTCGTTGTGTCATCACTGCGCTTACAGCGCCTCAAACTTCTCTACCTGGCACCGGAACGAATGCAACATGAGGGATTTGTGCGCCTGCTTTTGTGCGCCTGCTGCGCTCCTGCCTCATTTCTTTGCTGGTCATCGACGAAGCGCATTGCATTTCTCAGTGGGGCCACGATTTCAGACCCGACTATATGAAGCTTGGGAAACTGCGCCAGGAACTCAATCACCCTCCATGTCTTGCCTTGACCGCCACGGCCACATCACGGGTCCAAACCGACATCAGCGAGCGGTTACTGCTGCGAGAACCTCTCCATTTGGTCACCGGATTTCGCCGTGAGAATCTCGCCCTATCCGTACGTACCTGTCTCTCACGTCAGGACAAATTGGCGGCGTTGGACCGCATGGTCAACGACTGCCAGGCAGGTTCTATTGTGGTCTATTGCGCTACGCGCCGGACCGTCGAAGAAGTGGCGGGCATGCTCAGGTATTCGCACCGGTCAATCGGCTATTACCATGCGGGACTGTCCGATGAAGAGCGGTCTCTCCTCCACGACAACTTTCGCCGCGGCGCCATTCGGGTGCTGGTTGCAACCAATGCGTTTGGCATGGGAATCGATAAGGCGGATGTGCGGCTGGTTGTCCATTTTGATATTCCCGGCAGCGTCGAGGCCTACTATCAAGAAGCCGGACGGGCAGGACGAGACGGACAGCCCGCGTCCTGCGTCTTGCTGTTTCATGAGCGGGACCTGGCCACACAGGAATATTTCATTGAGCAAGCCTCGCGCGACCCCGGCAGCACCGGTCGCGCCGACCGTATGAGAACGCTTCTCACCGAGATGATGGTCTACGTATCCACTCAGACCTGCCGCCAATTGGCAATCCTTCATTATTTCAATGACGCTGATGAACAAGCGTTGGGACCCTGCAACCTCTGCGACCGCTGCCTCTCTTCTCAGCCCGTAGACCGCCGAGCCCCGGGTGATGAAGCTGACGCCAATGCGAAGGCCATCTTGGAAACCATCTCCTGGTGCGGAGGACGCTTCGGAGTCAGCCGTATTGTCGATATCGTCCGCGGAAGTCGCTCGAAGATGATGCTCGCCTATGGTGCTGAAGACTGCCCAACCTATGGCAGATTCAAAACCCAGTCGAAGATATCAGTGACTCAGCTGGTGAAGAGCCTGATCGATGCAGGCTATCTGCATATCGAAGGACAGGACTACCCAACCCTGGCCGTCACGCGAATCGGGCAAGAGGTGCTGCAGGGGAGCCGCTCTCTCAATCTGGGGAACATACCGGAACAGACAATCCAAGCATCCGCAGCGAAGCCGCATCGTGAACGGACGATACCGGCGGTTATTCAAAAATCAGAGCTGATCGATCCCCAGCTTTTCGAACGGCTCCGCCGCCTCCGCATGGAACTCGCCGAGGAAGAAGGGGTCGCGCCCTTTGTGATTTTTCACGACAAAACACTCCGCACGATCGCCAGCCACAAGCCCCTCACCTCCGCTGCGCCATCGACGATTCAAGACTTGTAGCGTTTCTCCCATGGCCACGGCACAGGCCACGGCCTGGGACGCGTCCGCCTGAATCTCATCGGAGTGTGCCCGGGAAAATGGTACGCCGAAGTTGGCTTTGAGCGCATCCCCGAAGCATTGCTCGACTACGCCCCGATGATCCACAACAAGTCGGGTCATTGTATCCAAATAGTCCGCCGTCCATTTCGTGATGCTCTCGGTATCGAAAACTCTCCATTGAGAAGCAAAGCCGTTCATTTCTGCAAATAGCACGGTGGCGGAGAGTTTTTGTGAACACAAACCACCACCGGGAAGAAATTGCTTCCGCTGCTGCCAAATCCTGTCAGCAAGATCCTCGGAAACATGGCGTGAAAACACTTGCCCGGTAAATTGGCGCTGCTTACGGGCCAACACGACAGAGTCTGCCGCCATCACACCATAGCCTACGGTGAAGGCAAGAACCCCCACACTTAACGGCAACACCCAGTGGGTTGCCAGGCTCATCACGACGGCAACGAGGACATACCCAGCTGAAAACGAAACAGCAAGTCCGAGAGACACGGCGAGCTGAAATCGTCTGGTCATCCACACAGCGATAAACGACGTGACAGTGAGAAGTACTGCCGTCACTACCCTGAGTCGGCTCAATAATGCTAACGGTACCAAGAGCATCTGTCGAAGCTGCGACGGACAATTGATTTTGAAGAGTTTCGTTCGCGATCTGAGCCACAAGCATCTTGTAGGCCCGGATGTCGATTCCATCGAGCAGTCCCAAGAAAGAAATGAAAATGACGATCAGAGCTACGGCAATACCATGCATCCACCCGTGTAGTAAGAACCGCCTTGAATGGTGATGATTCTCCATAGGACACCGGAAAGAGGAAACGGCTTACAGAGCTACCGTACGGCATTAGTGTACCTCCTTCCATCATGTGTTCCTAATAAAACCAGATTCTTAGAAGACTCGACAGATACACGAGCTACGCAACAATAATCCGATCAGGCACATTCGATATCACCCCGTCGACACCTACGGACAATGCGTGTTGGATGTCTCCAGGATGATTGGCCGTATAGACATACACGAATAGGCCCGCATGGTGAAATGCATTAATCAGACGGCCCGTCGCGGTGTCGTGCCTGAGACCGACATGCGTCGCTTTATATTTCGTGGCGAAGGACACTGGCACCCGGGGCAACCGGCTGAAGAGCACCATGAGAGGGGCCTTGCGATCGGCGGCTCGAACCTCCCTCAACTCGTCGTGCAGAAAAGACGCATAGATGGCGGGGCCTCTGAACCTGAGAGCCTGTACCATTTCGACAACCTGCCGAGCGATTCCTTTGACCTTGATCTCCAACATCAACCCGCATCGCGATGAGACCGCTGTGAGCACTTCCGCAAATGTTGGAATACGTTCACCATTTCCCGCATCCAGTTTCTTCACCTCATTCAAGGACAATCGATCAATGCGCCCCCTTCCGTTGGTTGTCCTATTCACGCTTGCATCATGAAGCACAACCAGCACGTTGTCAGCCGTACGCCGCAAATCGATCTCGACAAAGTCGACGCCCAGTTCAATCCCCTTTTGAATTGCAGCCAATGTATTTTCCGGAGCATGGCCGGCAGCCCCACGATGGCCAATCCTCAATACCCGGTGCACGGACCCTCCCTCGAGCCATCGCCAAAGAGAGACACGCAGCTGGGACTAGGGAGTGGCGAGGCCATTCGCAAATTGTGGGCATCAAGATTGCCGAGAATTTCCTTCATCCGTTGTCGCTCGTGTATCTTCACGTATTCAATCACTTTTCTGTCGATCTCCAGTAACCCAAGACCGGGCGGAATCTCATCCGGACGGACGATGAACAGGTTCACTCCTCGTTCCTTGGCCTTGGCCTGTGCATCCTTGACACGGTGGTGGATGTATCGCTCGTTTAACCGCAAGAGATCGTTCAATTCTCGCAGATCCCGTAGGGGATTTGGTTCCGCCCGAACACTATGCCTTGGAACATTGAGAAACATGAAGATCGTATCGCAGCCAAGACTGAACGCTTCTTCGACCGGAAGTGGGTTGGCAAGATCGGCATCAAGGAACCGTTGGCCTTTCATTTCAACCATCTCAAAGAGGGGGTACAAAGCCATGGACGCCCGAATACGTCGAAAAAAGAGATCCAACTTTGCTTTCTTACTTCGCGAATTATCACGCGAATCAATAGAAACATCGGCGTCTCTATTTGAAAACATAACGGTCGATCCATCTTCATACCGTTCAGACAGGATATGCCAGACGATGGGACTTGCCAGTACTTTTTGCAGATCAAATTCCCCGCCGAGCCTGGCTAGAAGCGGCAACGGGTCGAGGAACGCCTTCAATCGTTTGAATTCAAAATACTTATCCAGTTCATCAAACATTTCCTGGATTTCAGGCGCTTGCACCACTCGTCGGAACGACTTGTGCTGAGACGCAAACATGTCCATGAGACGAAACACAAGACTCACCGCGCGGCCCGCTATTCGAAACGGCATCCGGACACCTAACGAGATGACGAGGGGCAGAAACGTGACTGCTCGCCTCAGATCGTGCAGAATCGATCTGCTTGGCCCCCAATCTTTCGTGGCCTGTGGGACAACTCCCAGAATGTTGGTCAACCGCTCTCGGAGAAATGGATGGACTTCATAGATCGCATCCGGAGAGTTGATGTACTCTTCCCAGACCCTGAGCGTCTTCTCCGCTCCGGCGACACCGGGCTGTTCGACAAATCCGAGGGCGTTACAAGTTCCGGCAGAGGCGCTCATAATGTGATCAGGAGTAAACCCCTCCTTGATCAATTCTGTTGCGGCCACCGCCTGGAATACCGCCTTGCACCCGCCTCCACAGAAGACGAAGAGAATCTTCCCGTACTTATTCGAAGGGTCGTCACGCATGTGCATTCTCCGAATCACTGCGACCAGAAAGCCCGTCCCATTCACACCAGACAGCCGGATTCCGAGAAGCCCCTGTCTTTGCAGCCATGCCTTGGGCTGAAAAGCTCGAGTCGATGAATACGTATAATATCTGTATCGTCGGCGCCGGTGTCGTGGGTTGCGCCATCGCAAGAGAATTGGGTCGGCGGCGGTGGGACAAGCCGCTTCGCATTATCGTTCTCGAACGAAACCAGGCCGCAGGAATGGAAACAAGCGGGCGCAATAGCGGAGTGCTCCATAGCGGCATCCATGAGAACCCCCATTCCTTGAAAGCTCGATTGGCCCACGAAGGCAGTGCCCTAGCCGTCTCATATGCGACGGAACGGGGCATCCCGCTGCTCAACACGGGCATGATTATCGCCATTGCCTGGGAAGATATCCGGCGGGGCCTTTGGAAGGAGGCCGCTTCACTACGCCGCCTCTGGTTCAATGCGTGGAAAACAGGGACTCGGGTCAGATTCGTAACCTCCTCCGGGCTCCATACCTGGGAACCGAACCTCCGCGCCTGCTGCGGCATCGTCATTCCGAGCATCTCCGTCATAGACCCTCAGGCTTTCGTACAGTCCCTCAAGGCTGATTCCGAAGAAACCGGTTCCGTCTTTGCATTCAACAATCCGGTACGCAACATCCAGAACGATGGTAGGGCCTACATCATCTCGACCGATCGCCAAACCATCCGCGCCACGTGCCTCATTAATGCAGCCGGTCTATATTCCGACCACATCGCCAACCTCGCGTGTCATTCCAAACTCTATACCATTCAACCCATCCGCGGTGAGTACTACGAGGTCGTGCCTCTTGAAAAGCGAGCGCTCGTTCGACGACTTATCTATCCTGCCCTGCCGCCCCAGGCAACCGGAAAAGGGATTCATTTCAGCCCTCGTCCCGATGGGCGATTACTCATTGGGCCAAACGAGGTGGCTGTCACAGACAAAATGGATTATACGTCCAACAAGACTCCACCAGGCCTGTTCCTCGAAACCGCGCGGAAATTCCTGCCTGAATTAGAAGAGCAGGATCTTCGATGGGCGTACGCAGGAATACGTCCCTGCGTCGTAGCTGCGGACGGGAGCAAGCGCGATTTCATCGTCTCGACAGACCGGACAGAACCGCCGCTCGTCAACCTCGTCGGAATCGAGTCACCCGGTCTCTCGGCCTCCTTGGCACTAGCCCGTCACGTCGTCGATCTGCCTTGCATCCAACAACGTTTCCGTCTTTAACTTCCTCCGCCCAACGACGCCGATGAATGCTGACTCTGAGCCTCCTCCTCCACACGTAAAATTCGATGCAGAGTCTTTCCAAGAATAGATCGGGGTAATTCGCGGCGGAACTCGATCCGCTTGGGCATTTTGTACGACGCCAAGTATCGACGGCAATGTGTCAGGAGATCGTCCGCAGACACGGCGCTGTCTCTTGCAACGACAACGGCTTTGATCGATTCGCTTCCATCCTTGAGCCGCACTCCGATCACGGCCGATTCGCTCACCATAGGATGGAGTGCCAATACCTGCTCGATTTCGGACGGATACACATTGAATCCGGAAGAGGAAAGGATCATGTCCTTACTCCGGTCCACAACATAGAAAAAGCCGTCCTGATCCATGCGCGCGATATCGCCTGTGACCAGCCACCCACCGGCCTTCAACACATTGGCTGTCTCGATGGGATTGTTCCAATAGCCCTTCATGACCTGTGGGCCTCTCACCCATAGTTCGCCGATCTCTCCGACGGGGACCTCTGCCCCCCCTGTATCGACAATCTTCGCCTCTGTGTTGGCGATTGGAAGTCCGATCGATCGTTTCACCGAGAGGCCACGCGGAAGATTGCAGTGCGTCACCGGAGAGGCCTCCGAAAGACCATAGCCTTCGATGATCAAT
>JABMDE010000005.1:0-3788 GCA_015904055.1 Nitrospira sp.
CATCTTCGTGATCGCTGATCGAAAGAGCTCAACTTTTCTATCCACCTCCAGCACCTGCATCACATGATCCACCTGAACGGCGTTCGTGATCAACATCACATGGACTCGTCCGGCAATGACTTCATCGAGCGCACGGCGCATCGGACCAAGATCCTCCGGCAAAGCCCATTTATAGATCGGAACCGCGAAGACTTCTGCCCCTCGTTGTTCCAATGCTCGCAACAAGTCAGGATTTGAAGTTCCGTACTCCTGCACGACAACCCGTTGTCCCTTCACAGAACGATGCCCATCCAAGGTAGAAATCAGATCGACCCATGTATTCGGTTCCGGCACCGTCAGTGCGGCTTGGAGACCAACCGCCTTGAGAGCCGCGGCCGGCTTGGGGCCACGGACAATAATCGTCGGGTGGTTCAGTGCCGTCAGAATTGAAGACCAGGGATAGCGTGCCTTGAGCAGATCGAACAACGCGGTTGTACCGACACCCGTGAGAAGAATGAGCAAATCGACACGCCCGGCCATGAGCCGTACCCCAAACTCCTGCACGACTGCATTGTCTTCCAGCGAAATTTCTCGCAGAACAGGAACAACCAGCGGCTGCCCCCCATGGCGCTCGATGAGACGGGTGATCTCTGTGGCCATCCGACTCTCGAACGTAGTGACTGTCATTCCGTTGAATGCCATAGATGTGCTGATCGTACCATAGCCGACAAACTTGAGAGTCTGAACGGATTTTCCGTTGACGGCTTGGCGGTCGCCTCCCTACTATACAGACGTCAACCTGATTCACTCACTCGTTGCCCTGATATGACGACTCCACTCCATCGCGCTCCATCGCGGTCTTCGCCATCTCGCACTGCGCGTGACCAACCTGTCTCGCTCACGTCAATTCTATGAGCAGCTACTTGGCTTCCAGTCCGTGTGGGAACCCGATTCGGAGAACGTGTATTTCAGCTCTGGAACGGACAACCTAGCCCTTCATCAGATATTGAAGAGTGAGATGGAGTCTTATGATCGTACTAAAACCCAACTGCTCGATCACATGGGAGTGATCCTCGACAGCCCACAGGCTGTCGAGGAGCTGTACCAACATATCGCCCCAAAAATTGAAGCAATGGGTGGACGAATCGCCAAAGAACCCAAGCAACACCGTGACGGCAGCTATTCATTTTACTTTGCTGACCCGGACGGCAACCTCATCCAAGCCCTCTATGAACCGTCAATTAGCGGATTACGGTTCGGGGCTGAAGCATGAGTCGTATGTGGAACACGTTACCTCGTGACCAGTATGTGGCCCTGGCCCCCTGGTGCTGGGTACAGCTGGAGAGCGCCGACGCGCCTGGGCCGTTTCCCTTTGTGGCCGGCGTCGCACCAGACGTGGCGGGGAGCCTGACCGAAGCGCACAGCCTGCTGGCCAGTGCCATCGACACAGCCATCAGCGATGTCTTTTCTAAGAGGGCGCTCGTCGATGATCCGGATCAGCAGAGGCGGCTGGAAGACGCGTATGCGGAACTAGTGAATGCGCGTCCTTACCTGCGCCGACACATCACATGTGGCCGGAAACCGGACGGCGCCTTTCACTGGGAGTTTCAGACTGATCCCACCCGCTCGTCCACGGTGACGAACGGCGGCCTTCGCATTTTTCATTCAGTCAAACGGCAAGCAATTCCCCTGGGATTCGACCAGCGCCCCACTGATCCCACCCGCTCGTCCACGGTGACGAACGGCGGCCTTCGCATTTTTCATTCAGTCAAACGGCAAGCAATTCCCCTGGGATTCGACCAGCGCCCCTTGGGACCGATAGTGGGAACCCTGCTCGGCATGTTAGACGGCACACGCCAGACTGACGAGATCAGAACAGTCATAGAGACCGCACCGCGCGAAGCCAGAACAACGCTCGCCCGGCTGATGGAATTGCTGGTTCAGCATGAATGCCTACTCAGTTCGCCGAAGACCTCGATCCGGCCACACTGGCTCGAATCTGTACAGGACCGGGATATGGTGCATCTCGGCCACGCGGCGCTACTCTATCGGCAACTAGATAATTTTTTCCTCTTCGACCCCTGGCTGCTGCCGTGGTTCGCCGAATCCTCCATCCCTTCCCTGTGGGGCTCGCTCCTGCCCAAGCCTTCGGCCGTGTTTTTAACGCACGACCACGACGATCATGTCGATCCTCGCACACTGCTCCACTTGCCGAAGGACACACCGATCATCGTACCCAGCCGGCGCAACCGGAACACGTTCTTTTACGATTACCTGCCGCTCCTACGGGAACTCGGATTCGGCCGCGTGGTCGAACTGGCGCACGGCGAGAGCTGGCCGTTCGAAGGCGGAACCATCGTCTCCGTACCGTTCTACGGCGAGGACCCCTGCGATCTACAGATGCCGAGAAACTGCTACTTGATCAGCGACCGGGGCTACAACATCCTCGTCCATGCGGACAGCGGGCCAACCAACGACGGACGATCACCGCTGAAGGACGGCGTCATCGCTCAACTGGCCGGCAAATACGGTCCGATCCGGCTGGTGTTCGCATCACAACAACAATTGCTCGAACTCCGTAGCCATACTGCCCACGCACCCCTGTCTCATCCGGGCAAGTGGTTGGAGGTGGGTGAGAACGGTTATCTCACCAACGCCTATCTGGACGACCTATGCCGGGTGGCGCAGGCGACGCTGTTCGTGTCCTACGCCACCGGCGGCGCCGACTGGTACCCGGACCATTTGTCGTTCATGTTCAGCCGGCGAAACCCTGCGCGCACCGCGTTGCTCACGGCCCGGTGGGAGCAGCCGGAAACACTGAAAGACCTTCTCTCTCTGCACAATTGCGGGTATCATTGCTCGCGGGCGCTGGATCTGTATCGATCAACCAGCGATGCGCGGATAGAGGTCGTCTCAACGGGCGACACGCTGACCCCTCTGAGTCTTCACCGGCTGGATCACGGCGATCCGCCGTTTATGACAGCAGGCCAGCGCACGTAGCCGGATTGTCATCGCACGGTTGAAAGGATTACACATGAGCGGGCCATCTTCTCCCATCTTGGTCACAGGGTCGGCGGGCTTTATCGGATTTCATGTGACCCGGCGTCTGTTGGATCGCGGCGATTCTGTCATCGGTCTCGACAATCTCAACGACTACTACGACGTCCGGCTAAAAGAAGCACGTCTGGCCCAACTGACCGCGCACAAGGGATTTCGTTTTGTCAGGCTGGACCTGGCCAATCGGCAAGGCATGCGGGATCTCTTTGCCGACGAGCCGATTCAGCGAGTGGTCCATCTGGCTGCACAAGCCGGTGTATGCTATTCACTCGTGAACCCTCACGCCTACACCGAAAGCAATATCGAAGGCTTCATGAACATTCTGGAGGGCTGCCGCCATAGCCGCGTCGCGCATTTGGTATACGCATCGTCCAGCTCCGTCTACGGCGGCAACACCCACATGCCGTTTTCCATCCACGACAATGTGGACCATCCCGTCTCGCTCTATGCCGCCACGAAGAAAGCCAATGAACTCATGGCCCACTGCTACGCGCACTTGTATCGGATTCCCTGTACAGGATTGCGATTTTTCACAGTCTACGGCCCGTGGGGCAGGCCTGACATGGCGCTGTTCATTTTCACAAAGGCAATTTTGGAAGGAACGCCGATCGAGGTGTTCAATCACGGCAACATGCGACGTGATTTCACCTATGTGGATGATATCGTCGAGGGCATTATCCGAACCCTCGATCACCCGGCGACGGTCAATCCAGCCTGGTCAGGAGACAAGCCGGACCCCGGCACCAGTTCGG
>JABMDE010000005.1:3908-13413 GCA_015904055.1 Nitrospira sp.
TATACGCATCGTCCAGCTCCGTCTACGGCGGCAATACCCACATGCCGTTTTCCATTCACGACAATGTGGACCACCCCGTCTCGCTCTATGCCGCCACGAAGAAAGCCAACGAACTCATGGCCCACTGCTACGCACATTTGTATCGGATTCCCTGTACTGGATTGCGTTTTTTCACAGTCTACGGCCCGTGGGGCAGGCCTGACATGGCGCTGTTCATTTTCACGAAGGCAATTTTGGAAGGCACGCCGATCGAGGTGTTCAATCACGGCAACATGCGACGCGATTTCACCTATGTGGATGATATCGTCGAGGGCATTATCCGGACCCTCGATCACCCGGCGACGGTCAATCCAGCCTGGTCAGGAGACAAGCCCGATCCCGGCACCAGTTCGGCACCGGCCCGCGTCTACAATATCGGCAACCACCAACCGGTGGAACTCCTGCATTTCATCGGAGTATTGGAACAGGCACTCGGTAAGAAAGCAGAGAAGAAACTGATGCCCTTGCAGCCGGGCGATGTGCCCGCCACCTACGCCGACATCGACGACCTCACACGCGATGTCGGATTCGCACCGGCCACGCCGATCGAAGAAGGCATTCCTCGCTTCGTGAAGTGGTATCGAGAGTTTTATCAAGCCTGATAAAAACCCGCCTTCTCCCTTGTGCGGAGCTTAGGGACATCCAATCGGAACAAACCCTCTCCCGAAAATCTCCGACAACGTCACATAACGCGCGTTATCGTAGAAGGAGTGGCTCGCCCCGCGCTGATTGCGGCCGGAAAGGTCTCCGCCATATGACGGGTCCGATCCGAACCACAGGCCCCCACGGGTTTTCTGAACCAGCTGAAGCCATTCCATATACAGTCCACACACTTCGCTTTGCACTGAGCCGGATCCAGTATTGCTTGCGTGCCAGTCCCGAGCCCAATCCGGGACATTGCGCCCTCCCGTTCCCGAAGATCGATCCTGGTAGGCAGGGACATCGTACTGCGGCGCGGCAACTGGAGCCGGGCGGGGACCAGTCGGCATATTCTCCAGCGACGGAACAACCGACAACGGCCGTAGCATCATGGCTCGACAACCCGCCCGTTCCTTGTTGGTATACACCGTGTCGCCGTCCGCCGTGAGGCATTCCAATACGCCTGTCGGTTCAGGAGCCGGCGGCGGAGTATCGGCTGACGCTGAACCGGAAACCATCGCCGCGAGTATGGACGCTGAAAAGGCCATCCGTATGAGCCTCATGGGGCACCTCCGTAAAAATGTAGCGATGAGCCGCGCACAGGCTCTCTGATCATTCCGTCTTCGGTCACGCACACACACAACTTACGCAATGGGACTTCCAAGAGTCTATGCCACTTTGGGAGGGGGAAACCCAACTCCTGAGCCGGTCCTAAGAGATCCAGCCACCGATAATCATCTCGAACAGAAGCGTCCCACAGACTCGGAATTGAACGCTTTGCCTTGTTCACTTGAGTGCGATGAGGTATCCTCCACCCCATTCCGGATGAAATGGCGAGAATCGATCCGGCGCACAGATCGACACGCCCTTTCTCCTTGACGTGGTTCCGTTCAGGTTTTACCTCCCACAGGCCTCGCAATGAACGATAACGATGTTCTCAGCAACTTGCTGCTTATTTACACTGTCTCTATTGCGGTGGTGTTTCTTTTTCACCAGTTTCGCTTGCCCTCCATCGCCGGATTTCTCGTCGCCGGAGCCCTGATCGGTCCGCATGGATTCAACCTCATTTCAGACATCGGAACCGTACAAGTGCTCGCGGAAATCGGGATTGCCCTGCTGCTATTCACCATCGGCATTGAGTTCTCGCTGGTCCAGCTTGCCTCACTGAAGCGGCTGCTCCTGGTCGCTGCACCGATTCAGGTCGGCGGGGTCATCGTCCTCGTGTGGCTCGGCGGCATCATCGCGGGGATACCGGGTCCGCAGGCGCTGTTCTGGGGCTTCCTGTTGTCACTCAGCAGCACAGCGATCGTATTGAAGGCGCTGGCGGCAAGCGGAGACAGCGATGCTCCGCACGGCCGCGCAACCATCGGCATCCTGATCTTCCAGGACCTCGCCGTCGTGCCTATGATCCTGCTGACGCCGATTCTGGCCAGCCCCGGCGAGGACACGCTCTCATCCATCCTCTTACCCGTGGGAAAATCCGTGGTGCTCGTCGGCTGTATCATGGCGGCCGCCTGGTATGCAGCTCCGAAGGTGCTCGAATACATCGTCCGCAGCCGCAGCCGCGAGCTCTTTTTACTGACGATCATCGTCATCTGCCTCGGTATCGCATGGCTGACGTCAATAAGCGGGCTGTCGCTTGCATTGGGCGCTTTCATCGCCGGACTCGTCATTTCCGAGTCGGAGTATAGTCACCAAGCCATTGCGGAGGTCCTGCCGTTTCGAGACAGTTTTAACAGCCTGTTCTTCATCTCCATCGGCATTCTGATGGATTGGCGATCCCGAAGTCGTCACCGGCTTATTACTCGTGGTGCTGCTTCTGAAATTCCTCAGCGGTGCCGGTGCCGTGCTGGTCGCGTCCGTCCCTCCACGGGCGGCGGTCATGACCGGCGTCGCCCTGGCTCAAGTGGGCGAATTCAGCTTTGTACTGGCCCAGGTCGGCCAAGAACACGGGCTAGTGTCCGGCGCACCCTATCAAATATTCCTGGCGGTCTCCGTCTGCTCCATGATCATCACGCCGTTTCTCATGCAGCTGTCGCCACATCTCGCCCGGCACGTTGAAGCCGTCCAGCGGCTCCGCCGATGGCTGCCTGGCCAAACGACGGCCCATGTGTTGGAAACAGAAGGACGGCACCTCCGTATCAAGGACCATGTGATCATCGTGGGATACGGGTTGAACGGCAGAAACCTGGCTCGCGTGCTGGGTGAAACGGAGGTGCCATACATCGCGTTGGATTTGGACGGCGATACGGTGCGCCGGGAAGCGCAGCACGGTTTGCCGCTCTACTACGGCGATGCCACGAACCCGCACGTACTCCGGCATATGAAAATCGACGATGCCAGAGTCCTGGTGATCGCAATTTCCGATCCGTTCATGGCCCGCCGAACCGTCCAGGTGGCGCGTAGCCTGAATCCGAAAATTCATATTGTCGTCAGGACACGCTATCTGCGCGAGCTGGAAGAACTCCATCAACTCGGCGCCGACGATGTGGTGCCGGAAGAGTTTGAAACGTCGATCGAGATTTTTGCGCTGGTACTGCGGACCTACAACATGCCGCAAGACTTCGTGATGCAGAAAGCCGAGCAGGTCCGGCGGGAAGGCTATGCGCTGTTGCGCCGGAGCGATCTACCCGAGTTAGCCCACCACCTTCGTGGCGGCACACTCAGCGATGTGGAAGTGGAGACCTGTCGGATCGAAGAAGACTCACCGGCAGCGGGGAAGACCATTGATCAACTGTCCCTGCGGCCCCGAACCGGCACCTCGATCATTGCGTGGACCAGAAACGGCATCACAGAATCGAATCCTTCTGTGAAAACCACCCTTCTCCCCGGCGATATCATTGTCTTATTGGGAACACGCGATCAGATCAGGCGGGCAATGGGTCTGATTCTTTCCCGCGAAGCAGAACACTAGCAGGCTGTCAGCTTCTCCACCGCAACGTCACCCGCTCTTTGAGAGGATGTTCCATCGGCTGCCCCGTCTGAACCGAGGCAAGGTGGGCGGCCTTCAGTTTGTAGTACCACTTGGCCGGCATATCGGCATCGCCAAGAAACATCGACGAGGGTTTGTGACGAAGCCCCACGGCGAGATGCTTCATGGCGCGTTCATCCTGGCCCAGAAACATCTTGGTGAGCGTGCGGAAAATCAGATTCCCGAATGGAAGCCAATGCAACCCGCGCCAATAGGCGGAGAAATCGATACGGCACTCCATGTCGGATATGGGCGTGGCCATCAACCGGTTGGCCATCCACACCCGCCCGCATTCCATGAGTTCGACGCGCTGATTCGGAAGTAGAAAGTCGATCGTGGTGCTCAATGGCCCTCCGTAGACACGCTCCAGCCAATGAAACGGGCCGCTGTTCTTGGCCGGCCGGTGCGCTGTCATCCGAAATCCATTGGGAATCGGCTCGAAGGTCTTCGCCTTTTCATGCATGCTTGCATCGCTGCGCCACCAGGAATGCACGTAGGGGCCATGGACCGGATCGATAAGGCCGATGACGCCGTCGTCTGCCGTACAGGTATAAATCAGCGAAATGTGAAACGACTGTTTCGGCTCCGATGGCAGCGGCATGCGCGGAACCGGAGGCAACGAACCGGGGGCTCCACGATCGTCGGCAAGATACACCCAGATCATGCCGTCGGCTTCTTCAGCCGGATAACTGGCGATCCCGACTTTGTCGGTCTGAAGGGACGTCCCTTCGGGCAGCGCAGGGATACAGCGGCATCGGCCCTTCATATCGAACTGCCACCCGTGATACGAACATTCGATACGCTCGCCGTTAAATCGCCCGAATGACAACGGCATGCCACGGTGCGGGCAGACATCGCGCATCGCTGCCAGCCGTCCCTCCCGGTCCCGACAGAGCACGATCGGAAGCCCCAACATCTGCAGCGCTTTCATCGAACCTGACCGCACGGTATCGCTCGGCACAGCCGGGTACCAGAATCCAAAAAGCGGCGCGCTTCTGGCGGAGACAATATCAGGCGTGAGCAGTGTGTTCATGGACGAGGAAGGAAGCCCGAACGATGGGGCGCACCTACGAATGGGACTATAGCGGCCGGATAAAGGAAGGTCAAGCAACGATAGCGCGGATGCCGCAGGCACATTCCTTGACACCCTCACGAACCCCATACTATTCTGTTCACAAGTCCGGACAGGGCTGAATCTGTGAATGGGAAACGAGGCCACGCCATGATCGCCACACAAATAGAGCCGACGACGACGTTAGCGCAGCTCCAGGCTTCCAAACCGGATCGAGTGACCATCGTCCTCTTGAGCGGAGATCTGGACCGGGCCATGGCGGCCTTCATCATCGCGACCGGCGCGGCCGCGATGGGCATGCAGGTCACCGTGTTCTTTACCTTCTGGGGACTGAATACGATTCGCAAGAAGGGCGCTGCCAGTTCAGCGAAGGATTGGCTCCGCCGGATGTTCGGAGCGCTCAATAAAGGCGGCGCCGAGACGCTGCCGCTCTCACGATTTCATTTCGGCGGACTGGGCACTGCGATGATGCAGAAGGTGATGAAGCAGAATCGCATGCCGGGCGTCCCCGAATTGATGCACACCGCGCTGGATCTGGGCGTGCGATTCATCGCCTGTACGACCACGATGGGCCTCATGGGGATCACCAAGGACACGTTGATCGACGGCATCGATCAGTTCGCCGGAGTCACGACGTACCTGGCAGAAGCCAAGCACGGCAGCGTGAACCTCTTTATCTAAAAGCAGGCTAAGGTCGAGGTCAAGGCTAAAAAGTTAGCCATACCCCTCCCAACCTCAACCTGAACCTTCAGGGAGTCATACTGATGCAATCCGACATCAAGCTCGATACCCTGGGCTACTTCTGCCCCATGCCGATTATCCTCACGTCGAAGAAAATCAAAGAACTGACGTTGGGACAGATACTCGAAGTCGTCTCCGACGACGAAGGCATCAAGAAAGACATGCCGGCTTGGTGCGAAACCACCGGCCATCAGATGGTGGGGATGGAAGAAGAGCAGGCGAAGTCAGGACTGATCCCACCCGCTCGTCCACGGTGACGAACGGCGGCCTTCGCATTTTTCATTCAGTCAAACGGCAAGCAATTCCCCTGGGATTCGACCAGCGCCCCCTGGGACCAATGGTGGGAACCCTGCTCGGCATGTTAGACGGCACACGCCAGACTGACGAGATCAGGACAGTCGTAGAGACCGCCCCGCGCGAAGCCAGAACGACGCTCACCCGGCTGATGGAATTGCTGATTCAGCATGAGTGCCTTCTCAGTTCGCCCAAGACCTCGATCCGGCCACACTGGCTCGAATCCATACAGGACCGGGATATGGTGCATCTCGGCCACGCGGCGCTGCTCTATCGGCAACTGGACAACTTTTTCCTCTTCGACCCCTGGCTGCTCCCGTGGTTCGCCGAATCCTCCCTCCCTTCCCTGTGGGGCTCGCTCTTGCCCAAGCCATCGGCCGTGTTCTTAACGCACGATCACGACGATCATGTCGATCCTCGCACACTGCTCCACTTGCCAAAAGACACGCCGATCATCGTACCCAGCCGGCGCAACCGGAAGACGTTCTTTTACGATTATCTACCGCTCCTACGGGAACTCGGATTTGGCCGCGTGGTTGAACTGGCGCATGGCGAGAGTTGGCCGTTCGAAGGCGGGACCATCGTCTCCGTGCCGTTCTACGGTGAGGACCCCTGCGATCTACAGATGCCGAGAAACTGCTACTTGATCAGCGACCGGGGCTACAACGTCCTCGTCCATGCGGACAGCGGGCCGGCCAACGACGGACGATCACCGCTGAAAGACGGCATCATCGCGCAACTGACCGACAAATACGGTCCGATCCGGCTGGTGTTCGCATCGCAACAACAATTGCTCGAACTCCGAAGCCACACCGCCCATGCGCCCTTGTCTCATCCTGGCAAATGGCTGGAGGTGGGTGAGAACGGCTATCTCACCAACGCCTATCTGGACGACCTATGCCAGGCGGCGCACGCGACTCTGTTCGTATCCTACGCCACCGGCGGCGCCGACTGGTACCCGGACCATTTGTCGTTCATGTTCAGCCGGCGAAACCCTGCGCGCACCGCGCTGCTCACAGCCCGGTGGGAGCGTCCAGAAACACTAAAAGACCTTCTCTCCCTGCACAATTGCGGGTATCATTGCTCGCGGGCGCTGGATCTGTATCGATCAACCAGCGATGCGCGTATCGAGGTCATCTCCACGGGCGACGCGCTGACCCCGTTGAGTCTCCACCGGCTGGATCACGGCGATCCGCCGTTCATGACAACAAGCCGGCACGTGTAGCCGGATTGTCATCGCAACGTTGAAAGGACCACACATGAGCGGGCCATCTTCTCCCATCTTGGTCACGGGGTCGGCGGGCTTTATCGGATTTCATGTGGCCCGGCGTCTGTTGGATCGCGGCGATGCTGTCATCGGCCTCGACAATCTCAACGACTACTACGACGTCCGGCTGAAAGAAGCACGCCTGGCCCAACTGACCGCTCACAAGGGATTCCGCTTCATCAAGCTGGATCTGGCCAATCGACAGGGCATGCGGGATCTCTTTGCCGACGAACCGATTCAGCGAGTGGTCCATCTGGCCGCACAAGCCGGTGTACGCTATTCACTCGTGAATCCTCACGCCTATACCGAAAGCAATCTCGAAGGCTTCATGAATATTCTGGAAGGCTGCCGCCATAGCCACGTCGCGCATCTGGTGTACGCATCGTCCAGCTCCGTCTACGGCGGCAACACCCACATGCCGTTTTCCATCCACGACAATGTGGACCACCCCGTCTCGCTCTACGCCGCCACGAAGAAAGCCAATGAACTCATGGCCCACTGCTATGCACATTTGTATCGGATTCCCTGCACAGGTTTGCGATTTTTCACAGTCTACGGCCCGTGGGGCAGGCCTGACATGGCGCTGTTCATCTTCACGAAGGCGATTTTGGAAGGAACGCCGATCGAGGTATTCAATCACGGCAACATGCGGCGTGATTTTACCTATGTGGATGATATCGTCGAGGGCATCATCCGAACCCTCGATCATCCGGCGACGGTCAATCCAGCCTGGTCAGGAGACAAGCCGGACCCCGGCACCAGTTCGGCACCGGCCCGCGTCTACAACATCGGCAACCACCAACCGGTGGAGCTGCTACACTTCATCGAGGTATTGGAACAGGCGCTCGGCAAGAAGGCAGAGAAGAAGCTGATGCCGTTGCAGCCGGGCGATGTGCCTGCCACCTACGCCGACATCGACGACCTCACACGCGATGTCGGATTCGCACCAGCCACGCCGATTGAAGAAGGCATTCCTCGCTTCGTGAAGTGGTATCGAGAGTTTTACCAAGCCTGATAGAGACCAGCCTTCTCCCTTGTGGAAACCCTACGGACATCCAATCGGTATAAACCCTCTCCCGAAGATATCCGACAGGGTCACATAGCGCGCGTTATCGTAGAAGGAGTGGCTCGCCCCACGCTGATTGCGGCCGGAAAGGTCTCCGCCATACGACGGGTCAGATCCGAACCACAAGCCCCCACGGGTTTTCTGAACCAGCTGAAGCCATTCCATATACAGTCCACACACTTCGCCTTGCACTGAGCCGGAGGCTGTATTGCTTGCGTGCCAATCCCGAGCCCAATCCGGGACATTGCGCCCGCCCGTACCCGATGGTCGATCCTGGTAGGCCGGGACGTCGTAATGCGGTGCGGCAACTGGAGCGGGACGGGGAACAGTCGGCATATTCTCCAGCGACGGCACAACCGACAACGGCCTCAACATCATGACTCGACAACCCGCCCGTTCCTTGTTGGTATAGATCGTGTCGCCATCCGCCGTGAGGCATTCCCATACGCCTGTCGGTTCAGGAGCCGGCGGCGGAGTATCGGCTGATGCTGAACCAGACACCATTGCCACGAGCATGGATACTGAAAACATCATCTGTATGAGCCTCATGGGGCACCTCCGTAAAAATGTAGCGATGAGCCGCGCACAGGCTCTCCGGTCATTCCGTCCTCGTCCACGCGCACGCACAACTTACGCAATGGGACGTCCAAGAGTCTATGCCACTTTGGGAGGGGGAAACCCAACTCCTGAGCCGGTTCCAAGAGATCCGGCCACCGGCAATCATCCGAACAGGGGCGTGCCGCAGGATCGGAACTGAACGCTTTACCTTGTTCACTTGCGGGCAATGAGGTATCCTCCACCCCATTCCAGGTGAAATGGTGAGAATCGATCCAGCTCGCGGATCGGAACTCCCTTTCTCCTTCATGTGGTTCCATTCAGGCGTTACCTCCCACAGGCCTCGCAATGACCGATACCGATGTCCTCAGCAACTTGCTGCTTATTTACACCGTCTCCATCGCGGTCGTGTTTCTCTTTCACCAGTTTCGCTTGTCCTCCATCGCCGGGTTTCTCGTCGCCGGATCCTTGATCGGACCGCATGGGTTCAACCTCATTTCAGACATCGGCACCGTGCAAGTGCTCGCGGAAATCGGGATTGCCCTATTGTTATTCACCATCGGCATCGAGTTCTCGCTGGTCCAGCTCGCCTCACTGAAGCGGCTGCTCTTAGTCGCCGCACCGATTCAGGTCGGCGGTGTCATCGTCCTCGTGTGGCTCGGCGGCATCATCGCGGGAATACCGGGCCCGCAGGCGCTGTTCTGGGGCTTCCTGTTATCACTCAGCAGCACTGCGATCGTATTGAAGGCGCTGGCAGCAAGTGGAGACAGCGATGCGCCGCACGGCCGCGCAACCATCGGCATCCTGATCTTCCAGGACCTCGCCGTCGTGCCCATGATCCTGCTGACGCCGATTCTGGCC
>JABMDE010000050.1:0-4003 GCA_015904055.1 Nitrospira sp.
GATGTCGTCATCCAACACGGGTTTCAACGTCCCCTCAGCTTATCCCGCATTCGGCAAATTCTGGCTGCCAGTACCCTGCCTGCCCCTGTGAAAACACAAAGCCGTGCCGTCTTTGATCGGCTGGCTGAGGCGGAAGGTCTGGCCCATCGGGTTGCAACGCGCGATGTGCATTTCCATGAAGTCGGCGTGATGGATTCCTTTATCGATGTGGTCGGCGGAATCCTGGGTTGCCATCTTTTGAACGTCACCCGGGTCACAGCCTCCGCGGTCAACGTCGGAGCCGGCACGATTCAGACTTCACACGGACTCTTGCCGGTACCGGGGCCAGCCGTGGCTGCGTTGTCAAAAGGAATTCCGGTATACTCCGACGGACCCCGCTGTGAGCTGGCAACACCGACAGGGATGGCGCTGCTTCGGACACTGACATCGGAGTTCGGCACAGCCTCGCTGATAGAAACCGCAGTGGTCGGGTATGGCGCCGGTGACCGGGATCCGGAAGGTTGGCCGAATGCACTGCGTGTGTTTCTCTCGGAGGAATCGCCCCAGGCAGAACGCCCGGCCGACTCTATTACGCAAATTGAAACGAATCTGGATGACCTCAATCCGCAAGCGTATGCGCATGTGATGGAGCGGCTGTTTGCGGTCGGCGCGGTGGATGTCGTCCTGATTCCGGCCATTATGAAACGGAGCCGTCCCGGTGTGGTGTTAAGTTGTCTCGTCGCACGCGATCACGCCGATGCGGTGCTGGAGATTTTGTTCCAGGAAACCACGGCCCTGGGCGCGCGTATCCAGGAGCTGGGCAGACACATCCTTCCCCGGCGCTTTGCCTCCGTGAAGGTACCGGGTGGGGTCGTGCGCATGAAAATCGCCGCCATCGGTGCCGGGTGGGAAAAAGCTGCGCCGGAATATATCGATTGCAAAAACATCGCCGATCGAACCGGCCGCCCGCTCAAGAGTGTCATGGAAGCCGCCGCTCGTGCCTATGACGGCAGGCAAGGCAAACGTCATCGGCCGTCATAAGAACACACCACCCGTGGATAGACGTTTTTCTTTTCACTTTTTACGACTCAGCTTGCGAGGCGATCCGTGACTACCATGCTCTATATCCTCATGTTTGTCGCTTCCGTCGCCGTGACGCTCGGAGGCTGTGCGCTGTTCACCAACGCCGTCGAATGGCTCGGGAAACGCCTCGGAGTGTCGGAAAGCGCTGTCGGCAGCATCTTTGCGGCAATCGGCACGACGTTGCCGGAAACGTCCATTCCGATCATCGCCATTTTCTTCGGAGAGAGCCAGGAAGAAACTGATGTCGGATTAGGCGCCATTCTCGGAGCGCCGTTCATGCTCAGCACGCTGGTCCTGCCGATTCTCGCGTTCCTGCTCATGCTCTATGCGTGGATGGGCAAACGCACGGCGAAGTTTCAGCTGAACTATCGTGAAGTCATCATCGATCTGACGTTTTTTACTGCCGGATATGTCGTTGCCTTAGTGTGCATCTATATACCCTCTCGGCTTGCGCACATCATCGCGGCAGTCGGACTGATCCTTCTGTATGCCGCATATATGAAGCTCAAACTCAGCGCGCCCGAAGAGGAAGGCGGGGGAGGCGGCCAACTCGACCCTCTGATCTTCGCCAAATCCGCAACCACACCGTCACATGTCATGATCGGGCTACAGGCGTTCGTCGGCCTGGCCGGACTGATCTTGGGGGCACATCTGTTCGTCAGTGCAGCGGAATCGATGGCCGGCATGTTTGCAGTGTCGCCATTGATCCTTGCATTGCTCATCGCACCACTGGCAACCGAACTGCCGGAGATGTCTAACAGTTTTCTCTGGCTCTATCGTAAAAAAGATCGCCTCGCCGTCGCCAATGTGACAGGCGCGATGGTGTTTCAGGGAACCATCCCCGTCTCCGTGGGTTTGCTGGGAACCGAGTGGGCCATCGCCTCCTCTGCATCGATCACGATGTTGTTGGCCGTGCAAGCAACCGTGTTCTACTTATTGCAGCTTTTTATCGGTGGCTATTGGCGGGCCTGGTTGCTGAGCAGCGGAGCGCTGCTGTATATAGGCTATACGCTGTTTTTGGCTTTGGGAAAGTGAGCCTTCATACCATGAAATCGACACCAGCGAAGACGACATCGACACGGCTCCCCCTTCTCGGCATCACGATGGGAGATCCCGCCGGGATCGGACCGGAAGTGATTGCCAAGGCGGTTGCCGGACGAAGACTGCGGAATGTCTGCCATCCAATCGTCATCGGGTCATTTCCCGTGATGGAGCGGACAATTACGGCGCTGAAACTAAAACTCAAAGCTCTGCGCGTAGATAGTCATGAACAACAACCCTGGCGTGAAGGAACGGTCGCAGTACTCGATCCGCTTGAGCAGCCGCTGAAGCGATTTACGCAAGGAGTGGCGGCGGCGTCAACCGGCGCTGCATCGGTCGCCTTTATCAAAAAAGGGGTCGAGCTGGCTCAACTAGGATGTATTGACGGGATTGTCACTGCACCGATCAATAAGGAAGCCATCAACATGGCCGGCTGCCGTTATCCGGGGCATACGGAGCTGCTGGCTGATCTGACCCGCGCGAAAGAATCCGGCATGATGATCATCGGCGGGCCGCTGCGCATCATGTTTGTCACGACGCACGTTGCGATCAAGGATCTCCCATCCCTTCTCACTCGGGCTAAAATTGAAAAAGCGATCAGACTGGCGCAACTGGCGCTGACTCAACTTTTTGGAATCAAGAAACCCAGAATCGGCGTCGCGGCGCTGAACCCTCATGCAGGCGAGCATGGTCTGTTCGGCAACGAAGAATCCCGCGTTATTCTTCCGGCAGCGCAGGCGTCCCAGGCACGAGGCATCCTCGCCAGCGATCCGCTGCCGGCCGATACGCTGTTCGGCAAGGCAGTTCGAGGAGACTATGACGGAGTCGTGGCCTTATATCATGATCAGGGGTTGATTCCTCTGAAGCTCATGGCGTTCGGCACATGCGTCAACCTCACGGTTGGCCTGCCGATCATCCGCACATCCGTCGATCATGGAACCGCATTCGATATCGTCGGCAAAGGTCTTGCTGATCCAGGCAGTTTACTCGAAGCGATCAGGTTGGCCGCCACCATCACAAGGGTTCGGCAATGACCATTCCGCCGGCCACGGCACTTGAACGGCTCCAGCGACAATTGCGTGAATTGGATGCACTCGCCAAGCAGACGCTGACTGATCTCAACACCGTTGCAGGAATCGAACGCGTGGCGAAATGGAGGATCGCAACCATCGCAGTCCTTACAGAATCAGTCGGAGCCCAAGAAGGACAAACGTTTGCGAGTATTCACCCGGGACCGTGCTTCACCAACGATATGGTCGAAGAATATACTGATCTAATCGACTGCTATCGAACACCGCTGGCTGCCTTGATTCAACGGCTTTCACGGCCTTCTCCCCTTCCGCCGGTGCATCGCGCGTGAGTCGCCCGGACCCGCCTGCTGCGATCAAACGTCTCGGACAGAACTTTCTCATCGACCCCAATATCGTCCGCAAGATCGTCGCGACCGCCGCGTTGTGCTCGAACGACTCCGTATTGGAAATTGGACCGGGCCGCGGCATTCTCACGGAAACGCTTTGCCGATCAGCCGATCGTGTGACGGCGATCGAAGTCGATCCGAGGCTCCATGCCTATCTGAGTGAACAACATGCCCACTATCCCAATCTTACCCTCATCCTGGACGATGCGATGACCTATCCGATCGACCGCCTTCCAATCGGAACCATTGTCGTCGCCAATCTGCCGTATTATCTATCCACTCCCCTTTTGTTCCGGCTGCTTGATCAGCGTGACCGATTTCCCCGTATGGTACTGATGCTGCAAGATGAAGTGGCCGACCGGCTCGTTGCCAAGCCTGGAAGCTCCGCCTACGGAGTGCTGTCGGTCATGGCACAGTATGCGGCGGAGATTTCGAAGGCGTTCCGCGTCTCTGCCCAGTGCTTCCGACCAAGACCGGAAGTCG
>JABMDE010000050.1:4123-24667 GCA_015904055.1 Nitrospira sp.
AAAATTCTGTTAGTCGAAGACAGCGACGTCGATGCTCATTTGACGCAGGATATCCTGGCAGAGTGGAGCGTCGAGCAATTCGATGTCACTCATGTCGTTCGTCTGAGTGAGGCCTTCAGCCATCTCACCCAAACACGATTTGACGCGATTCTCTTGGATCTTTCACTCCCTGATGGATACGGACTATCGACGCTCAAACAGATGCAAGCCGCGAACCCGACTATTCCCATAATCGTGCTCAGCGGATTCAGTGATCAAACGCTGGCCATAGCAGCCGTCCAAAGCGGCGCCCAGGACTATCTCGTCAAGGGCCAGGGTCAGCCGGAACTGCTGGCCCGCTCAATCCGCTACGCCATCGAGCGCAAGCGGGCTGAAGAACGACTGACCTACCTTGCGCAATACGATCAACTAACCGGACTGGTGAATCGTACGCTTTTCCGCGACCGCCTCATCCATGCGATGGCGAGAAGCAAGCGGCTTCAACAACCCATGGGGTTGATGCTGCTCGACCTCGATCGATTCAAGGCTGTGAACGATACCATGGGGCACGATGCGGGAGATCAGTTATTGAAAGTTGTCGCCGATCGTCTTCATGAATGCGTACGTGAAGTCGATACGGTTGCACGCATGGGGGGAGATGAGTTTACGATCATCCTGGAAGGCCTCTCGCACGAAGACGATCCTGTGGTCATCGCGCGAAGAATTACCCAGTCGCTAAGCGCTCCCTTTACTATTCAGGACCAGCAGATCTCAATCGGAGTCAGTATCGGAATTACCACCTATCCGACCGACGATCACGAGATCGACGATCTGTTACGACATGCAGATACTGCGATGTACCGCGCCAAACAACGGGGCGGGAATGCCTTTGAGTTCCATATTTCGAACGATTCTCCTCCTTCCACACTCTCTTCAAAATCATCCTAAACATAGGATGTGCCAGCCGGCTACCGGCCGATATCGGCGAGCGGCTGATCCGATATGGTGTAGGCACCGCGCGGATTCCCATCGAGGCGATTCATCTCGGAAAGCTCTGCGGGCGACGGGTTGGGATGAGAGTCCGGCGTCACCAGCACACCCCAATGTTGATTGCCGGTACAACTATTGTCCAGAATTAACCCTCCCCCGTGGTGAAACATGAGCATCCCGCTGAGCATGTTGGCCTCACAACCGTTGCGGACAATCTCCGGATAGCTGCCCGAGTCGCGCACGGCAATCCCAAAGTGATGATTGTCCACACAACGATTTCCGGCAATTCGTGGTTGTGCCCCGGCAAAAACAAAGATGCCGGACTCACGGTTGCGACACACTTCATTATCGGAAAATGTCGCCCGGCATTCCGGCCCATACAACAAGACACCGGACAAAATCCCTTCCATCGCCCGGCACTGCGTAATCACACAGGTAGAGTCGAGTACATTCATAGCCGAGTGTTGGTCGCTGCCGACATAGCGGAATGTGATGCCGGAAATGTGGCCGCCCGTGACCCGTTGCAAATACAACGGACCGCTTCGCCGGCTGAAAATTTGTACGGCATCACGCCCTGCCCCCACAAGTCGTACCGATCGCTCCGTGACGAAGACCTTGTCCTCATACACGCCGGGACAGATGTAGATCTGGTCCTGGTCAGCTGCCTCCGTGAGGGCCTCACTGGGCAGCGCATAGCCCCGCTGGCCCAACGCATCGACAATCAGCGTCTTCCCGCCCAAGGGATTCGGTGGAATAGATTCTTCACTCATACTGTTCTGCCTATGACCTAACAGTCGTTTCCATCAATGCGTCTGCGACTCTGAGCCGGACACAATTATCTATGACCATTCGCATAATATGACCCATGGCTGTGATCTGGTAAATCTCCATACTTCGACAGAAAAGTGACAAGACTCGTACAAAACTGTCTTGGAGACGCTGATTATGAGTCACGGCACATCTGCGACCAAGTAAGAGGTTTGGAACTTGATGTTTTGTATAGAGTTTCCGGCCACAACATGTGCGGCCTGTGGCATGGCGATTGCGAGATGATCCTTTGGTCTATTACCTACTCACAATGGAGTTTGCGTATGGCACGAAACATACTGGGCATCCTCCTGATACTCATCACCCTCTGCTCGCCGAATATGTCCATGGCCGCTCCCGGCCAAATGCAGGATACTTCCCGGCGCCTGTACGATCGCGTTATGAGCGAATTCAAACAGCGTGACTATGAAGCCGCGCTGGCCGGGTTCCATCTATTCATCGAACTCCATGGCCGCTCTGCCCTGGCAGCCAATGCCCAATATTGGATGGGGGAGTGTCAGTACCGTATGGGGCGTTACAAGGATGCGCTGAACTCCTTTTACAACGTTGTCTTATCCTACCCGCTTAGCCCCAAGCTGGCTGCTTCGACGCTCAAGCTTGGCCAGACCTACGCAAAACTTGGTGATCAGGACAACGCGCGCGCCATGTACGATCGCGTCGCCAATCAGTATCCCGACAGTGCGGAAGCGGAAGCCGCCAGGAAAGCGATCGAGATAGCAGACAACCTGAGCAATTTTGACCGCAGCCAATCAGAATAGGCGAGCGCCCGCTGCCTACCGCGCACATCGGTTTGCGGATGTTACTCATCCGTTGCAAGGCCCAGAAGCGCCGTGATCTCAGGAATCGTATAGGACTTTGTCGCCCGCACCGTTACCAGTTTGATACCCGCCGCATCCAGCACCGACTCGATTACGCGTTGACGTTCTACCTGATGAGGCCCTGGAGACGTATCCTCAAGCTGTACCACTTGCTCCACATGTCGTGTCCCCGGGTGTACCAATACAAAATCGACTCGTTTGAGGGCCATGTGGTTCAAAAGTGTTAATCGGGACTTCCCCGTCGCTTCAACAGACACAAAAGACCAGAGCGGCACGTCAGCGAATATGAGATACCGATCCTGGGCGGCCATCTGCAGAAGATTGTAGAGGGCAATCCCGGCTTCCGTCAGCAATGGAGCGGACACCACGGCGGTACCAGGCGGCAGCGAAAACCCGGTGGATGGGCCGGGGGTCTTCTTTGATAGAGAAAACATCCTCCGGATATCGTCCAGCATCGATCGTTACTTTCGCCGTCGAGGAGAACGCAGCCGAGCAAACCAACCCGGTCCGCTGGGAACGATGCACCCCAATAGAGCCGGGTGGGCAGCTCCGGTGACGGAGGGAACATTTCCACACTGCTCCATCGCTGTTTGATAAGCCAACACCGCAAACGCGACGGCTTCGATGGCCTTGCTGTCCCACCCCTGCGATTCGAACGCACTCACCGGGATAGGCGCAAAGACATCGGCAAGATGTTGCATAATGGCGCGATTCTTGACCCCGCCGCCGCCCACAATCACTTCGTCGATTCCACCGCGAATCCACCGTCTGGCCGAACCGACGGCTTCGGCCGTCCACCGGCTGCACGTCGCCAGAAGATCCTCCATCGGCAGCTGCTGCGCTTGCTGCATCGCCAACAGCTCATCCAGCATCTTTGAACCGAAGACTTCCCGTCCGGTTGATTTCGGCGGAGCTTGCGACAAGTACGGATGTGCGAGCAGTTTGGCCAACAATCGTCCGTCGACCTGCCCGCGAGCGGCCGCACGCCCCTCCCGATCCATCGACATGCGCCCATTCGTAATCCGCGCCATCAATCCATCCAACACCATGTTGGCCGGACCGGTGTCGAATGCCATCAGACCGTCAAAGCCGGATCCTCGCGGCAGGTAGGTCACATTGCTGATCCCGCCGAGGTTCACGATAAGCCGCGCGCGGCGGGGATGACGGAACAGCAGCGCATGAACGCCCGGAGTCAGCGGCGCCCCCTGCCCTCCGGCAGCCATATCGCGTGGACGAAAATCCGCAACCGTGGTCACTCCCGTTCGTTCGGCAATCACGGCAGGTTCGGCGATCTGAAAGGTGGAACGAATAGCGCCGACACCCGCATCCTTGATCCCGTATGGAAGATGATGGACGGTCTGGCCATGAGAACCGATAAGATCGATGTCCTTCGGGTGTAACTTCGCAGCACGAATGGCGCCGAGCGCGGCATTGGCAAACCATTCGCCCAACAGCACATTGAGATGACACAGCTCCGAAACGGTGCCCGACACGGATGCGGATAAAATGCGTTGGCGAAGCGACCGCGGATACGGCAGTGGGTAAAACGACATCATCTTGATGCGAAGACCCGCTTTGCGAGGGCCAATTTCGACCAGCGCCGCATCGACGCCGTCACCGGACGTTCCTGACATCAACCCGACAACTTTCATGACGGAGCCATCCTTTCCCACCCCTTCAACCGGGAATCGGCTTTCGGAGGTGCTACGCTAATAGAACTTTTGCCGCCGGTCAAGCCGGACAGCTCAGAGGGAAAACTGAACAGGACGTCCCTGCCGCCCGTCACGTTGACATGGCAGAACCTGAGTGTTACCGTCCCCAGCCCATGTTTCCGATAGACCAAGTAAAACGCTCACCCGCTTCGATTGCCCTTTTGGCCCTGCTGGCCCTAATCAGCCCGGCCTTGCCGTCTTCTGCAGAGCCCGCTCACACTCCGATCAATATCGTGGTAACCATTCCCGTCCTCAAGGATCTGGCGGAGCAGGTCGGAGGACCGTATGTCCAGGTAAAGTCTTTGCTCAGCGGCTATGAGAATGAACACACCTACTCCCCGAAACCCACTGATCTGGTCGCGGTACGAAAAGCCCAACTATTGTTCGAGATCGGCACCGGATTAGAGGTATGGGTCGCCTCGCTGGTGAAGAACGCCGGAAGCCCGTCGCTACGCGTCGTGACCACCTCTCAAGGCGTCGGTCTGATTCGTGACCACGTTGACCTGCATCATACTGACCACCAAGAGAATGGCGAACATGCGTCGGGCGGGAACCCCCATATCTGGCTGGACCCTGAAAACGTCGCTATCATGCTGCGCCATATCACTGCAGCCTTGATCAAGATCGACCCCGCTCATGCCGAGACCTACCGCAACAACCAGGCGACCTATCTTCAGCGATTGGACCGGCTACGTAACGAATTGTCCGATCGGGTGAAATCGTTACCGGATCGTCGCTTCGTCACGCACCATCCGGCCTGGCCCTATATGGCCAGGCGATTCGGCTTCGATATCGCCGCAACGATTCAAGTGCAAACGGGCACAGAACCCTCCGCCCTGCAGTTGCAAGCACTGATCGCGAAAATCAAGAAAGACCACATCAAAGTCATTGTGTCTGAAATTCAACTGAGCCAAAAACTCCCCGATCTCCTTGGCAAAGAAACCAAGGCCCGGGTCGTCGTCCTGACTGCCTTGCCTGGTGGCTTACCGGGAACCGACAGCTACCTCGACATGCTCCGCTATAATGTGCTCCAATTGGCCAACGCGTTGGAGAACCCCTAGCAGTGTCCCTTGGTCTCCGGTGGCTCCCGCGATGGAAGGAGTGCCTGACTCCGTGCCGACAGATTCCCACGAACCGATCATTCGGTTCGACCACGCATCATTCGGATTTTCCGGCGTCATTGCGCTCAAGGACATTTCGCTGTCCATCGATGCCGGCGAGTTTGTCGGAGTCATCGGTCCGAACGGATCGGGGAAAACCACTCTCTGCAGGGCGGTCTTGGGACTCATGGCTCCGATTGAGGGCCACCTTCACATTTTCGACTGTGCCTGCGAAAAATTACGATGCCATCACCGTGCGAAAATCGGCTATCTCCCGCAGAAAGGCGTTGTGGATCGGAATTTCCCGGTCACGGTGCTCGAAACAGTCATGATGGGCCGTTACGGAGCACTCGGATTGTTCAGCCGTCCAGGAGCCAACGACCGTGAAATCGCCATGGCCGCACTGGCGCACGTATCGATGGAGGGACACAAAGATACCGCACTTGGCCATTTGTCAGGAGGCCAGCAGCAACGCGTATTCATCGCGCGGGCATTGGCGCAACAACCGAAAGTGTTGCTGTTGGACGAGCCCACCACCGGGCTGGATATCACGACGCAACATAACGTCATCGAGCTCGTTCAACACCTGCACGAAGAATTGAAGTTGACCGTACTGTTGATCACTCATGACATCAACATGATCCGCTCCCGCGTCGATCGGCTGGTGCTCCTCAAGACCAGGCTCTACGCCGCCGGCCCGCCCGCCGATGTCCTCAAACCGGACATCCTCAGCGCGGTCTATGGCAAAGACCTGGTGATCACGGAAAAAGATCTCGTGATCGTTGAGGACTACCATCACCATCACTGAAAAGCTGGCAGATTACGATGCTGGAACTCCTGACCTACGACTTCATGCAACGGTCTCTCCTCGCGGCGGCGATGGTGGGCGGGCTCTGTTCGGTCGTCGGGGTGTTCGTTGTTCTACGCGGCCTCGCCTTTGTAGGGGCCGGCACGTCACACGCGGCGTTTGCCGGAGTCGCGCTGGGTTATTTGATGGGCTGGCCGCCGTTGTTGCTGGCCATTCTGTTCGGACTTGCGACCGTGTGGATCACCGGATGGGTTGAAGAGAGAGGCCGAATGAAGCTGGACGTTTCGATCGGCATTCTCTACACCGCCACAATGGCACTGGCCATCCTGTTCATCGGCCTGATGAAAACCTATAACGCCGAAGTGTACGGCTATTTATTCGGCAGCGTGCTGTCGGTGAGCAGCGATGAACTGCGCGTGATCGGCGGATTGGCCATTCTCGTCCTTGGACTCATCCTGATCTTCTCAAAAGAACTGTACTTTATCGCCTTCGATCAGGAGATGGCGGACGCGTCCGGCATTCCGGCCCGCGCCATCTTCTTTCTCCTCCTGACGCTCGTCGCCCTCACCGTCGTCGTATCGCTGAAAACCGTCGGCGCCATCCTCGTGTTTGCCATGATCCTGATTCCGGCTTCGACGGCATATCAACTCACGCACAGCCTTATGACCCTGACCCTCTATTCCGTCATCATCGGCACGACGACATCAGTAGCCGGCGTGATGATCTCCGCATTCTGGGACGTGCCTTCAGGGCCTGCGATTGTGCTCCTCGCCACAACGGTGTTTTTTCTTTCGGTCCTGCTCTCTCCAAAAAAAGCAAAGCGCACCGCTCCCGCTCATGCCCACTGAGATGATGATTTCTGAGCACCGTACCGCCCATGAATGCGGAGGCTGCATGGCCGGCTGTCTCGCACTTGCTGTGCGAAGCGAATTAGGCTATGACAGATCGTCTCTTGGACAGATCGGAGGATGAACGATATGCGAATTCAAGCACTGCGAACTTGTGTCATCGGGTGTGCCCTGGCAAGCATGGTCTCAATCGTGGCCCCTGTTCCCCGGGCGGTGGCAGAGGACAGCAAACAGAGCTTCGGCGGCATCGAGGCGAGAAAATGGGTCCTCGGCGCGCGTGCCGGGTTTACGCCCTTGACGCAGACGCTGACGGACAGTTTTCGGAGTTCGACAGATGTCGGCCCCTTGGTGAACTTCCAAGCCATGTATAGCCTGAACACCTGGCTTTTGATGGGCATGATGCTGGAGTGGGAACGCCATGGGGTTGATCGGGAACGGACGTTTGGAGACACGGATCTGGGGCATCAAGACACGGTGTCGGTATTGCCGACCGTTGAGCTTCGGCCCGTCAAGCTTGGACCGGTCGTGCCCTACGTCAACATGAGTTTCGGCGTGAACGTCAATAGCTTCGGGGAAGAGGGCGGCAATCGCATCAGTCCCAGTAACACCTTCGCCTGGCGACTTGGGTGGGGCGCCGATTACATGCTCAACCAACAGTTCGCCCTCAATGTAGAAATGGCGTACAAACGTAACGACGGCCATGCCAGGATCGACGGCACTCGCGTAAACGATTGGAATGCGTCGTCGTTCGGGTTCTTATTAGGCGCGAAGTTGTTCTTCTAACATGCTGCGGAAAAACTCACTTCAGGCATAAGATATCCTGGAATTCTCGTCGAATAGTGCGGACAGTGTCAAAGTCTCAGGATGCTCAAAATGGCCGTCCAGCAAGGCCGCAGCGAGCGAAGGGGCGCGGCGTATGCTTCAGTACGTTGAGCCTCTGAGCGATGCGACCTGCCTGCGCGAAGCGCTTCGGCGAAGGCAGGGAACGCCGCTGGCGGACTTTTTCAGCATCCTGCTAAGTTGCGGGGCTTGTTCTATGCAGTACTACTCCGAACGGGCCTGCTTGCTCCGGCTCCAGACCATCCCGGTCTGTTCCTGCGAGCTAAATCCCAGTCTTTCATAAAAACCGGGGCGCCTGGTACAAAGCCAAAACAGCTCGATCTTTTTGAGGCGAGGGTGGTCGAGAATACGCTGAACGATGGCAGTACCGATACCATGTTTCTGATAGGCCTTGTCGACGATGACATCCCAAATCGTTGCCCGATAGACAAAATCCGTCAGTACGCGACCGAATCCGACTAACAGCTCGCCGTCCCATGCACAGAGCGCGACGTCAGTATGACGAAGCATCTCCTTGGCGTCTTCGTTCGTTCGATGCTTTGCCCAGGGGGCTTGATGAAACAGCCGTAGCAGCTGAGCGGCGGAGAGATCTTTCTTTTCTGAAAAGGTGATGACGGGCTTGAGGGTTGGAGGCATCTTGTACTAGATTATCTTGTACGTGCGGTTGTTTGCCGCATGCGGAGTGTACGAGGAAAACTATGTCAACGCAAGTCCGTAGCTGCCAGAAATGTTTTCAGCTCATGTGGCTGACAGCTGATCAGTATGAGCTCTTGGATGAGGGCACAATCCGTGCGAAATGTCCCCACTGTGGCACGCTGGTTCGCTTCAAGCTGGTGACAGAGGGCCCGAATGCGACCGGTCCAAAGATGGGCCACTAAGCAGGAACGGGTGAGTGGAAACGTTCGGCTCAACTGTGTTTCACATCCCGCGTCCTGCACCGTCTAATTCAGGTTTGTTGCCAGGTAAAATCTTGTGGAGAGCAGTGCGATAGTCGCCCATGTGCTTCTCATCGAGTCGCCCGACTTCGATCTCCTTGTCCTGTTTCATCCGCTCCAATTGATCGAGCAAGGCTAAAAGGGACTGAACCGCTCCCAACAACCTGCCGGCTTCGAACGCTTCGAGAGATTCGATCAACGAATGGTTGAGGCTTCTGTATGGAGTCCCTGCGCTCTGCGCCCTGATGCGTGACACCAGATCCTCATAGTCTTCAATCGCTTCGAGCTGAGGTTTTATACCGGCCGGCACAGCCGACAAATGGACAATTGGAGGCAACTTGGCTGCATACAGCTTAAGCTGAGCGGTCAGTCCTCCAATCACATCCAGCATGTCGGCAGTCTGCATGGCTTTCCCTATATGGTCGCGCCTACACGCCCGTCATGGGTCAAGTGTTCAATCGCCTTAGACACGGTCTCCATATCCACTGGAAAGGGCCGGGTAAACTCTTGAACCTCTCCGGTCGTGGGATGCTGAAACCCCAATGTCCTGGCATGAAGCATCACACGCGGAATCTCGATGGAATCGACCGCACAGACCTTTTTCCCACCGTAGGTCTGATCGCCTAGAATGGGATGGCCCAGGGACGTCAGATGGACCCGCAATTGATGCGTGCGCCCGGTGCGCGGATAGAGCAAGACATGCGCAGCCAGTTTGCCATACCGACGGTCGACGTGGTACTCGGTCACGGATTCTTTAGGCCGCGCCGTGCGGGCAGAAAATTTCTTGCGCTCCTTCGAATCACGCCCGATGGCTAATTCAATCAAACCACGGCCCTTCTTTGGGATGCCCCAGATTAAGGCTTCGTACACCCGCGTGATGGTGTGGTGTTTAAATTGTGCGGCAAGATGACGGTGCGCCTGATCGGTTTTGGCGATCACCATGACGCCGGATGTCTCCTTATCCAACCGATGCACAAGACCGGGCCGTTCCTTTCCACCGATGGATGAGACTGTCCCTCCGGACGTTTGGAAGTGATGAAGCAATGCATTCACCAATGTTCCGGTCCAATTGCCGGGTGCCGGATGCACGACAATCCCCGCCGGCTTATTCAGAATGAGCAGCGCGTCATCTTCATACAGGACATCCAATGGAATGGCCTCGCCCTTGAGTGCGAGCGGTTCCGGCTTCGGCACATCCATCGTAATCTTGTCACCGGGCTTGATCTTCTGGCTGGGCTTGACTATGGCATTGTTGATGCGAATACGGCCGAGTTCGATCAACCGCTGAAGCGCAGACCGCGACATATCCCGCTCGCGGTTGACGAGAAAGACATCCAGCCGTTTCGGCTGCTCACCGGCCGTGATGAGAAATTCCGTGATCATGGAGACTCACGCTACTGGAGGGGACAGCCAAATTCAACTGCGCTCGTACGGAGGAAAACCCGAGGGGGCGGGATCAGGCGTGGCCGGTCTTACGGGTGCGTTCGGCAATCTTCTTGCGAAGACGGGCTTTTTCGAGACTCATCTGGGCTTCTTTCACTTCGGAAGGCAGGCCTCCTGCCTGGAGCCGTTGTTCGGCCTCTTCCACCTTGGCCGTAGCACGCTCGATATCGATGTCCTCCGCCTTCTCTGCAATTTCGGCCATGACGGTGACTTTGGTCGGCGTCACTTCCGCATAGCCCCAGAGAATCACCATATGACTCGTTTGATCGCCCACTCGATACCGGAGCTCTCCGATCTTCAAGGTCGAGAGAAAATGACAGTGTCCCGGCAATACGCCAAACTCGCCTTCCGAGCCTGGCGCAATGACTTCATCCACCTGCTGGCTCAGCAGCTGTCTCTCCGGCGTCACCACTTCTAACAGAATCTTTCCCGCCATTCTTCCCTCAGCCTTCCCTCATCACCAGCAGACGGGCAAGCGATGCGTCCTCGACTACGTGCATGCAACGAGGGTCTTCTGAGACCGCGCGTTGCGCGAGCACGGAGGACGCTCGGTTCGCCCGACTCTCTATACCTTCACTCCCATCTTCTCCGCTTTCGCAATGACTTCTTCGATCGGTCCAACCATGTAGAACGCCTGCTCCGGCAAGTGATCGTACTTGCCTTCCAGAATTTCCTTGAAACTGCGGACGGTGTCCTTCAGCTTGACATACTTTCCTGGTGCGCCCGTGAAGGCTTCTGCCACATGGAAGGGTTGTGAGAGGAACCGTTGGATCTTGCGCGCCCGAGCCACGGCCATCTTGTCATCCTCGGATAATTCGTCCATGCCGAGAATGGCGATAATGTCTTGAAGGTCTTTGTATCGCTGCAACACAGACTGCACACCGCGGGCTACCTTGTAATGCTCCTCACCGATCACCTGTGGGTCGAGAATGCGTGAGGTGGAGTCCAGCGGATCGACGGCTGGATAAATACCCAACTCCGCCAATTGCCGTGACAACACCGTCGTCGCATCCAAGTGTGCAAATGCGGTAGCCGGAGCTGGATCGGTCAAGTCGTCGGCAGGCACATAGATGGCTTGAACAGATGTGATCGACCCGCGCTTCGTCGAAGTAATGCGCTCTTGTAACGCACCCATTTCGGTCGAGAGATTCGGTTGATATCCGACGGCTGACGGCATACGACCGAGCAACGCGGAGACTTCCGAGCCGGCCTGGGTAAACCGGAAGATGTTGTCGACAAAGAGCAGCACGTCCTGATTCTCTTCATCACGGAAATATTCCGCGACGGTCAACCCGGTCAGACCGACGCGAAGACGCGCCCCCGGTGGTTCATTCATCTGACCGTAGACCAACGCGGCCTTGGATTTGGCAAAGTCATCCGGATCGATGACTTTCGACTCCATCATTTCGTGCCAGAGGTCGTTCCCTTCGCGGGTTCGCTCGCCGACACCGGCGAATACGGAGAATCCGCCGTGGTGGAGCGCGATGTTGTTGATGAGCTCCATGATGATGACGGTCTTGCCGACACCGGCTCCGCCGAAGAGCCCAACCTTGCCGCCCTTGCTATACGGCTCAAGCAAATCGACGACCTTGATGCCGGTTTCCAGCACTTCGGTTTTGGTCTCCTGATCTTCCAGCTTCGGAGCAGGCCGGTGGATCGGATAGGTTTTCTTCGTCTTGATCGGTCCCTTTTCATCGACCGGTTCGCCGAGCACATTCATGAGACGACCGAGGGTCTCACGGCCAACAGGGACTGAAATGGCGGCACCCGTATCCACCACATCCATCCCGCGTGTGAGTCCGTCGGTTGTGGACATCGCGATGCTGCGGATGCGGTTTTCACCGAGATGCGAGGCCACTTCCAAGGTAATCCGAATGGCGGGAGTCCCCGCCGCCTTGTTCTCTTCCTTCGTCACCTTGAGGGCATTGTAGATATCCGGCAATTGCCCGGGAGGGAACTCGACGTCTACGACCGGTCCGATGACTTGAATGACTTTTCCTGTACTCATGTCGCTCCTCTATTTTCTTATACGTTATAAGTTATGAGTTGTGCGCGCTTCAAAAACTCAACACTTACAACTGAGCACTCAACACTTTACTTGAGCGCCTCGGCGCCGCCGACGATATCCATCAATTCTTTTGTGATCGCCGCCTGTCTGGTCTTGTTGTAGTAAAGTGTGACCTTCTTGATCAACTGGCCGGCATTGCGCGTCGCGCCATCCATCGCGGCCATGCGGGCGCCGTGTTCGGCCGCAGCCGATTCCAAGAGAATCCGGTATGCCTGAACCTGAAAGTGCTTCGGCACCAGAGCATTGAGGAGCCCCGCTTCATCCGGTTCATAGAGGTACGCGCCTGAGGCGACCCCTTCGGCCGGAGCTGTGCCGAATTCGGCTGCCGTATCCACCGGAAACAGCTTCTCCACAATGACCCGCTGTTGAATGGCCGACTTGAATTCGTTGTACACGACATGCAGTTCGTCGAACGTGCCCTTCACGAAATTATCGGTAAGGTCGCCGCCGATATCAATGGCATGCTCGAAGCTCAACTTGTCGAACACGCCGGTCCACTCGTGCCGGATCGGCCAGGCTCGACGCCGGAAATAATCACGGCCCTTTCGTCCGACAATGCTGACCCCCACCGTCAACCCCTGAGCTTCGCATTGGCGCAGAAACTCTGCGCTCTTCCGGACAATATTGCCGTTGAATCCGCCGCACAGTCCGCGGTCGCTGGTAATGACCAGGACTTCGATCTTTTTCCCCTCGCGCTTCTGCAAGAGCGGATGAGCCGAACGATTCACTCGCCGACTGAGGTTGCTCAAGACAGCCCGCATCTTATGCGCATAGGGGCGAGCCGCCAGGATGCGGTCCTGCGAGCGTTTGAGCTTCGCTGCCGCGACCATTTTCATGGCCTTGGTGATCTTCTGCGTATTCTTAAATGCCGCAATCTTGCGGCGTAGCGATTGAAGGCTAGGCATCGTTTTCTATTAGGGCTGTGGACTGCGTGCTGAGGACTGAGGTTGTAACCCGGCTCACGGCCGTCCGTCTCAGTCCTGAGTCCTCGATACTCAGTCCTGTGCTTACGCTTTGGCCCCGTATCCCATCTTCTGTTTGAAGGCCGCCAGAATTTCCTTGAGCCTGCCGCCCACCTTGTCGTCGATCTTACCGATACTGGCGACTTCTTTTTTGAGCTCAGGATGGTTCTGCTGCACATAGTGCAGAAAATCTGCCTCGAACTGCTGCACTTTATCAACCGGCACATCGTCGAGAAAGCCGTTGACGCCCGCATAGATCGACAGGACTTGATCGGCAACCGGCATGGGCTTGTACTGTCCCTGCTTCAAGAGCTCGACCATGCGCACACCGCGCGCCAGCTGCATTTGCGTGGCCTTGTCGAGTTCGCTGCCGAACTGGGCAAAGGCGGCCATTTCTCGATACTGCGCGAGATCCAACCGGAGGGTACCGGCCACCTGTTTCATCGTCTTGATCTGGGCCGATCCACCGACACGGGAAACCGACAGACCGACGTTAATCGCAGGCCGAATACCGGAATAGAACAAGTCGCTGCCCAGATAGATCTGTCCGTCGGTGATCGAAATGACGTTCGTCGGAATATAGGCCGACACGTCACCGGCTTGTGTTTCGATGATCGGCAAGGCGGTCAGACTGCCCCCACCGAGCTTCTCACTCAGTTTTGCCGCCCGCTCCAACAACCGTGAATGGAGATAGAACACGTCGCCGGGATAGGCTTCGCGACCCGGTGGTCTGCGAAGCAACAAGGACAATTCCCGATAGGCGACGGCATGCTTGGACAAATCGTCGTAGACAATCAGGGCGTGTTTCCCGTTATCGCGGAAATACTCGCCGATCGCGGCGCCGGCAAAGGGCGCCAGGAACTGCATCGGGGCCGGATCGCTGGCGCTGGCCGAGACAACCATGCTGTATTCCATCGCATGGTTTTCTTCGAGGGTCTTGACAACACGCGCGACGGTCGATCGTTTCTGGCCGATGGCCACGTAAATACAGAAAACGTTCAGGCCCTTTTGATTGATGATCGTATCGACCGCAATAGCCGTTTTGCCGGTCTGGCGGTCTCCAATGATGAGCTCGCGCTGGCCACGTCCGATGGGAATCATCGCATCAATGGCCTTGATCCCGGTCTGCAGCGGCTCCCGCACCGACTGGCGGGTGTTCACGCCAGGAGCCACCATCTCGATACGCGACGACTGCGTCGACTTGATGGCGCCCTTGCCGTCGATCGGCTGACCGATGGCGTTGACGACTCGACCGACGAGGGCCTCTCCAACCGGAATTTCAGCAATACGACCGGTCCGCTTGACGGGATCGCCCTCTTTAATACCGACCGAATCGCCCATCAAAACCGCACCGACATTGTCCTCTTCAAGGTTCAAGGCGATGCCATAGAGCCCGCCGGGGAACTCCAGCATCTCACCGGCCATGGCGCCATCGAGACCGTAGATTTTGGCGATGCCGTCTCCGACCTGGATGACAGAACCGGTTTCCTTGACATCGACCTGTTTGTCGAAGCCTTGGATCTTTTCTTTGATAATTGCACTAATTTCATCCGCTTTGATCTGCATGGCTACTCCTTAGTCGGCCCCGTAGTGACCCGCTCGTCGGCGATTCCACACCATCATGCCCGCGCGACCCTTATTCGTGCGTCAGCAATGACTCGATGTCTTTCAGACGCCCACGAACGGTGCTATCGACCACGGCGCTTCCAATCTGAATCCTGACTCCGGCCAAATAACTCGCATCAGTTTGAAAGGTAATATCGACATCCCGCTTCAGCGTGTCGCTGAGGCGCTTCTTCATCTGTTGTTGCTCCGCTGCGGACAGCGCAGTGGAAGAAAACACGGTGACCGGCTGGGTCCCCTTCGATTGATCGACCAGCCTGGCAAAGGCCTCTGCGATTTCCGGCAGAAATCCGGCGCGATTCTTCCTGACCAGCTGGGCCAAGAATGCCTTCCCGACCGGAGGGCATCCCAACCGGCCGCCCAATTCCGTTAAGACGGCGATTTTCTCTTCGAGGCCGAACGCCGGAGACGCAACGACGTGCCGGAGCGAGACGGAGTCCTGCATGGCCTGACTTAGACCATTGAGGGTCCCCCGAGTTGCTTCGATATTGGATTGATCGAGAAGCTCGAAGAGCGCCTGTGCGTAACGTCGCGCAACTGCTGTCTTAATCACTGTCCTGATCCACTCACTCTATCTTGAGACAAAGTACACGCTCTCGCGCGAAACGCGCGAAAATGAGAGCGGAAAGTTATCATTGCGGGACCGGATCTGTCAATGCGCGATCTCACGGCACTCTTCTCGTAATCGTCCTGTGTCGGGGTATAATGGGTCTTCCCACCCAAGGGATTCGGCGGAATAGATTCTTCACTCATGATGCTCTACCTATGACCTGCTAGTCGTTTCCACGGATGCGACTGCGACACAGACACAATTATCTATAACAATTCTCAGAATATAACCCGTGGCTGTGATCCGGTAAGACTCCGCCCCTCAGCAGAAAAGTGACAGGACTCGTACAAATCTGTCTTGGAGATGCTGATTATGAGTCGCGGCTCACTCTCGAACAAGTAAGAGGCTTCGAACTTCATGTTTTGTATAGAGTTTCCAGCTGTACCAAGTGGGGCCTGTGGCATGGCGATTGCGTGATGATCCTTTGGTCTATTACCTACTCAAAATGGAGTCTATCTATGGTACGGAACAGACTGGGCATCCTCCTGATGCTCATCACCCTCTTCTCACCGAATGTGTCCGTTGCAGCTCCCGGCCAAATGCAAGATACTTCCCGGCGCCTGTACGATCGCATCATGAGCGAATTCAAACAGCGCGATTATGAAGCCGCACTGGCCGGGTTCCGTCTATTCATTGAACTCCATGGCCGTTCTGCTCTGGCTGCCAATGCCCAATATTGGATGGGAGAGTGTCAGTACCGCACAGGGCGCTACAAGGATGCGCTGAACTCCTTCTACAACGTCGTCTTATCCTACCCGCTCAGCCCCAAGCTGGCGGCTTCGACGCTCAAGCTTGGCCAGACCTACGTAAAACTTGGTGATCAGGACAACGCGCGCGTCATGTTCGATCGCGTTGCCAATCAGTACCCCGACAGCGCGGAAGCGGAAGTCGCCCGGAAAGCGATCGAGGTAGCGGACAGCCTGAGCAATGCGGACCACGGCCAATCAGAATAGGCGAATGCCCGCTGCCTGCCATCGCACATCGGTTTGCGGATATTACTCATCCGTTGCAAGACCCAGAAGCGCCGTGATCTCGGGAATCGTATAGGATTTTGTCGCCCGCACCGTCACCAGTTTGATTCCTGCCGCATCCAGCACCGACTCGATCACGCGTTGGCGCTCTATCTGATAAGCCCCTGGAGACGTGTCTTCAAGCTGTACCACTTGCTCCACATGTCGTGACCCCGGGTGTACCAATACAAAATCGACTCGCTTGAGGGCCATGTGATTCAACAGTGTCAATCTGGACTTCCCCGTCGCGTCAACAGACACAAAGGACCAGAGCGGCACACCAGCGAACACGAGATACCGATCCTGGGCGGCCATCTGCAGAAGATTGTAGAGGGCAATCTCAGCTTCCGTAAGCAATGGAGCGGATGCCACGGCGATACCGGACGGCAGCGAGAAACCCATGGATGGGCCGGTTGTCTTTTTTGATAGGGGAAACATCCACCGGATAGCGTCCATCATCGATCGTTACTTTCGCCGTCGAGGAGAACGCAGCCGAGCCAGCCAGCCCGGTCCGCTGGGAACGATGCAACCCAACAGGGCCGGGTGGGCTGCCCCTGTGACGGAAGGAACATTTCCACACTGCTCCATCGCAGTTTGATAGGCCAACACCGCAAACGCGACGGCTTCGATAGCCTTGCTGTCCCACCCCTGCGATTCGAACGCGCTCACTGGAACAGGCGCAAAAACATCGGCGAGATGTTGCATAATGGCGCGATTCTTGACCCCGCCGCCGCCGACAATCACTTCGTCGATTCCACCGCGAATCCACCGTCTGGCCGAGCCGACGGCTTCGGCCGTCCACCGGCTGCATGTCGCCAGAAGATTTTCCATCGGTAGCTGCTGCGCTTGCTGCATCGCCAACAGCTCATCCAGCATCTTTGATCCGAAGACTTCCCTTCCGGTGGATTTCGGCGGAGCTTGCGACAAGTACGGATGTGCGAGCAGTTTGGCCAACAATCGCCCGTCAACCTGCCCGCGAGCAGCCGCACGCCCCTCACGATCCATCGACATGCGCCCATTCGTAATCCGATCCATCAAACCATCCAACACCATGTTGGCCGGACCGGTATCGAACGCCATCAGGCCATCAAAACCGGAGCCTCGTGGCAGGTAGGTCACGTTGCTGATCCCGCCGAGGTTCACGATCAGCCGCGCGCGGCGGGCATGACGAAACAGCAGCGCATGGACTCCCGGAGTCAGCGGCGGAGTCAGCGGCGCACCCTGCCCGCCAGCAGCCATATCGCGCGGGCGAAAATCCGCGACCGTGGTGACTCCCGTTCGTTCGGCAATCACGGCGGGCTCGGCAATCTGAAAGGTGGAACGAATGGCGCCGACACCCGCATCCTTGATCCCGTACGGAAGATGATGGACGGTCTGGCCATGAGAACCGATCAGATCGATGTCCTTCGGGTGCAACTTCGCAGCGCGAATGGCGCCGAGCGCGGCATTGGCAAACCATTCACCCAACAGCGCATTGAGATGGCACAGTTCTGATACGGTGCCTGACACGGACGCGGATAAAATGCGTTGCCGAAGCGAGCGCGGATACGGCAGCGGGTAAAATGCGATCATCTTGATGCGAAGACCCGCTTTCCGAGGGCCAATTTCGACCAGCGCCGCATCGACGCCGTCACCGGACGTTCCTGACATCAACCCGACAACTTTCATGACGGAGCCATCCTTTCCCAATCCTTCAACCGGGCATCGGCCTTCGAGTGTGCTACGCTAATGGAACTCTCGCCGCCGGTCAAGCGAGACGGCTCAATGTGTCAACCCAATTTAGAAATGTCCTCTTTCTCCCAAAGTAGAAATGTCCGGTTTAAGTGTTCACCACCGGCGCCGGTGTGCGTCGCTCCGGTCGCAGGGTCTTCCCACCCAAGGGATTCGGCGGAATAGATTCTTCACTCATGATGCTCTACCTATGACCTGCTAGTCGTTTCCACGGATGCGACTGCGACACAGACGCAATTATCTATAACAATTCTCAGAATATAACCCATGGCTGTGATCTGGTACGACTCCACACCTCAGCAGAAAAGTGACCGGACTCGTACAAATCTGTCTTGAAGATGCTGATTATGAGTCGCGGCTCACTCTCGAACAAGTAAGAGGCTTCGAACTTCATGTTTTGTATGGAGTTTCCAGCTGTACGGAGTGGGGCCTGTGGCATGGCGATTGCGTGATAATCCTTTGGTCTATTACCTACTCAAAATGGAGTCTATGTATGGTACGGAACAGACTGGGCATCCTCCTGATGCTCATCACCCTCTTCTCGCCGAATGTGTCCGTTGCAGCTCCCGGCCAAATGCAGGATACTTCCCGGCGCCTGTACGATCGCATCATGAGCGAATTCAAACAGCGCGATTATGAAGCCGCACTGGCCGGGTTCCGTCTATTCATCGAACTTCATGGCCGTTCTGCTCTGGCAGCCAATGCCCAATATTGGATGGGGGAGTGTCAGTACCGCACGGGGCGCTACAAGGATGCGCTGAACTCCTTCTACAACGTCGTCTTATCCTACCCGCTCAGCCCCAAGCTGGCGGCTTCGACACTCAAGCTTGGCCAGACCTACGCAAAACTTGGTGATCAGGACAACGCGCGCGTCATGTTCGATCGCGTCGCCAATCAGTACCCCGACAGCGCGGAAGCGGAAGTCGCCCGGAAAGCTATCGAGATAGCGGACAGCCTGAGCAATGCGGACCACGGCCAATCAGAATAGGCGAGCGCCTGCTGCCTGCCGTCGCACATCGGTTTGCGGATATTACTCATCCGTTGCAAGACCCAGAAGCGCCGTGATCTCTGGAATCGTATAGGACTTTGTTGCCCGCACCGTCACCAGCTTGATTCCCGCCGCATCGAGTACCGACTCGATCACACGTTGACGTTCTATCTGATGAGGCCCTGAAGGCGTGTCTTCAAGCTGTACTACTTGCTCCACATACCGTGACCCCGGGTGTACCAATACGAAATCGACTCGTTTGAGGGCCATGTGATTCAACAGTGTCAATCGGGACTTCCCCGTCGCGTCAACAGACACAAAAGACCAGAGCGGCACACCAGCGAACACGAGATACCGATCCTGGGCGGCCATCTGCAGAAGATTGTATAGGGCAATCTCAGCTTCCGTAAGCAATGGAGCGGATGCCACGGTGATACCGGATGGCAGCGAGAAACCGGTGAATGAGCCGGTTGTCTTTTTTGATAGGGGAAACATCCTCCGGATAGCATCCATCATCGATCGTTACTTTCGCCGTTGAGGAGAACGCAGCCGAGCCAGCCAGCCCGGTCCGCTGGGAACGATACAGCCTAACAGAGCGGGGTGGGCAGCCCCGGTGACGGAGGGAACGTTGCTACACTGCTCCATTGCAGTCTGATAGGCCAACACCGCAAACGCGACGGCTTCGATGGCCTTGCTGTCCCACCCCTGCGATTCGAACACGCTCACCGGGACAGGCGCAAAAACATCGGCGAGATGTTGCATGATGGCGCGATTCTTGACCCCGCCGCCGCCGACAATCACTTCATCGATTCCACCACGAATCCACCGTCTAGCCGAGCCGACGGCTTCGGCCGTCCACCGGCTGCACGTCGCCAGAAGGTTTTCCATCGGTAGCTGCTGCGCTTGCTGCATCGCCAACAGCTCATCCAGCATCTTTGATCCGAAGACTTCCCGCCCGGTGGATTTCGGCGGGGCTTGCGACAAATACGGATGTGCGAGCAGTTTGGCCAACAATCGTCCGTCAACCTGCCCGCGAGCAGCCGCACGCCCCTCACGATCCATCGACATGCGCCCATTCGTAATCCGTGTCATCAATCCATCCAACACCATATTGGCCGGACCGGTATCGAACGCCATCAAGCCATCAAAACCGGAGCCTCGGGGCAGGTAGGTCACGTTGCTGATCCCGCCGAGGTTCACGATCAGCCGCGCGCGGCGGGCATGACGAAACAGCAGCGCATGGACTCCCGG
>JABMDE010000050.1:24787-32550 GCA_015904055.1 Nitrospira sp.
AGCTCGTTCAACACCTGCACGAAGAATTGAAGTTGACCGTACTGCTGATCACTCATGACATCAACATGATCCGCTCCCGCGTCGATCGGTTGGTCCTCCTCAAAACCAGGCTCTACGCTGCCGGCCCGCCCGCCGATGTCCTCAAACCGGACATCCTCAGTGCTGTCTATGGCAAAGACCTGGTGATCACGGAGAAAGATCTCGTGATCGTTGAGGATTATCACCACCATCACTGAAGAGTTGGCAGATTGCGATGCTGGAACTCCTGACCTATGACTTTATGCAACGGTCTCTCCTCGCTGCGGCGATGGTGGGAGGGCTCTGTTCGGTCGTCGGGGTGTTCGTGTTCGTTGTTCTACGTGGCCTTGCCTTTGTTGGCGCAGGGACGTCACATGCGGCGTTTGCCGGAGTCGCGCTGGGTTATTTAATGGGCTGGCCGCCATTGTTGCTGGCCATTCTGTTTGGGCTTGCGACCGTATGGATCACCGGGTGGGTCGAAGAGAAAGGTCGAATGAAATTGGACGTGTCGATCGGCATTCTCTACACCGCCACGATGGCGCTGGCGATCCTGTTCATCGGCATGATGAAAACCTATAACGCTGAAGTGTACGGCTATTTATTCGGCAGCGTGCTGTCGGTGAGCAGCGATGAACTACGCGTGATCGGCGGATTGGCCATTCTCGTCCTTGGACTCATCCTGATATTCTCAAAGGAGCTGTACTTTATCGCCTTCGATCAAGAGATGGCTGACGCGTCCGGCATTCCGGCCCGCGCCATCTTCTTTCTCCTGCTGACCCTCGTCGCACTCACCGTTGTCGTGTCGCTAAAAACCGTCGGCGCCATCCTCGTGTTTGCCATGATCCTGATTCCAGCTTCGACGGCATATCAGCTCACACACAGCCTCATGACCCTGACTCTCTATTCCGTCATCATCGGTACGACGACATCGGTAGCCGGCGTGATGATCTCCGCATTCTGGGACGTGCCTTCAGGACCTGCGATTGTGCTCCTTGCCACAATGGTATTTTTTCTCTCGATACTGCTCTCTCCAAAGAGGATGAAACGTGCCGCTCCCGCTCATGCACACTGAGACGATGACGTCTGAGTACCATGCCGCCCCATGAATACGGAGACTGAATGGCCGGATGTCTCGCACTTGCGGTGCGGAACAAATTAGGCTATGACAGATTGTCTCTTTGGCAAGTTGGAGGATGAATTATATGCGCATTTCAGCTCTACGGAGTTGTGTACTCGGGTATGCCCTGGCAAGCATGGTCTCAATCGTGGCCCCTGTTCCCCAGGCTTTGGCAGAGGACAGCAAACAGAGCTTCGGTGGCATCGAGGCTAGAAAATGGGTCCTCGGCGCGCGTGCCGGTTTTGCTCCATTAACGCAGACACTGACGGATAGTTTTCGGAGCTCGACAGATGTCGGCCCCTTGGTGAACTTTCAGGCCATGTACAGCCTGAACACCTGGCTTTTGATGGGAATGATGCTGGAGTGGGAACGACATGGAGTCGATCGGGAACGACCATTCGGAAACGTGGATCTGGGACATCAAGACACGGTGTCGGTATTGCCAACCGTTGAGCTTCGGCCTGTCAAACTTGGATCAGTCGTGCCCTATGTCAACATGAGTTTCGGGGTGAACGTCAATGGTTTCGGTGAAGACCGCGGCAATCGCATCAGTCCCAATAACACCTTTGCCTGGCGGCTTGGCTGGGGCGCCGACTATATGCTCAATCGACAGTTCGCCCTCAACGCAGAAATGGCTTACAAACGTAACGACGGCCATGCCAGAATCGACGGCGCTCGCGTGAATGATTGGAATGCATCGTCGTTCGGATTCTTATTTGGCGCGAAGTTGTTCTTCTAACAGGCTGTGGAAAAACTCACTTCAGGCATAAAATATCCTGCAAATCTCGTCGAATAGTACGGACGGTGTCAAAGTCTCAGGATGCTCAAAATGGCCGTCCAGCAAGGCCGCAGCGAGCGAATGGGCGAGGCGTACGCTTCGGTACGTTGAGCCTCGGAGCGATGCGAGAACGCCGCTGGCGGACTTTTTCAGCATCCTGCTAAGTTGCGGGGCTTGTTCTATGCAGTACTATTCCGAACGGGCTTGCTTGCTCCGGCTCCAGACCATCCCGGTCTGTTCTTGAGAGCTAAATCCCAGTCTTTCATAAAAACCTGGACGCCTGGTGCAGAGCCAAAACAGCTCGATTTTCGTGAGGCGTGGGTGGTCGAGAATACGCTGAACGATGGCAGTGCCGATACCTTGCTTCTGGTAGGCCTTGTCGACGATGACATCCCAAATCGTCGCCCGATAGACAAAATCCGTCAGCACGCGACCGAACCCGACTAATAGATCGCCGTCCCATGCGCAGAGCGCGACGTCAGTATGACGAAGCATCTCCTTGGCGTCCTCGATCGTTCGATGCGTTGCCCAGGGGGCTTGATGAAACAGCCGCAGCAGCTGAGCGGCAGAGAGATCTTTCTTTTCTGAAAAGGTGATGACGGGCTTGAGGGTTGGAGGCATCTTGTACTAGATTATCTTGTACGTGCGGACGTTCGCCGCACGCGGAGTGTACGAGGAAAACTATGTCAACGCAAGTCCGTAGCTGCCAGAAATGTTTCCAGCTCATGTGGCTTACAGCCGATCAGTATGAGCTGTTGGACGAAGGCACGATCCGTGCTCAATGTCCTCACTGTAGCGCGCTTGTTCGCTTCAAGTTGGTGACAGAGGGCCCGAACGCGACCGGTCCGAAGATGGGACACTGACCACTACAAACAGTTGTGAGTTATACGTTTTGAGTTTGATTCGCTCCGATTAATTCATAACTCAAAACGTATAACTCACAACTTCTCAATTACATCCCGCGTCCTGCGCCGTCTAACTCAGGTTTGTTGCCAGGCAAAATCTTGTGGAGAGCAGCCCGGTAATCGCCCATGTGCTTCTCATCGAGTCGCCCGACTTCGATCTCCTTGTCCCGCTTCATCCGTTCCAATTGATCGAGCAAGGCCAACAGGGACTGAACCGCCCCCAACAACCTGCCGGCTTCGAATGCTTCGAGAGATTCGATCAGCGAATGGTTCAGACTTCTGTATGGAGTCCCTGCGCTCTGCGCCCTGATGCGTGATACCAGCTCCTCATAGTCTTCAGTCGCTTCAAGCTGAGGTTTTATACCAGCCGGCACAGCCGACAAATGGACAATTGGAGGCAGTTTGGCTGCATACAGCTTGAGCTGGGAGGTCAGGCCTCCGATCACATCAAGAATATCGGCAGTCTGCATGACTTTCCTAAATGCTCGCGTCCGCCCGCCCATCATGGGTCAAGTGTTCGATCGCCTTAGACACAGTCTCCATATCCACTGGAAAGGACCGGGTAAACTCTTGAACCTCTCCGGTCGTGGGATGCTGAAACCCTAATGTCCTGGCATGAAGCATCACGCGCGGAATCTCGATGGAATCGACCGTACACACCTTTTTCCCACCGTAGGTCTGATCGCCTAGAATGGGATGGCCCAGGGATGTGAGATGAACCCGTAATTGATGCGTACGCCCGGTGCGCGGGTAGAGCAAGGCATGCGCGGCCAACTTGCCGTATCGGCGGTCGACGTGGTACTCAGTCACGGATTCTTTAGGCCGCGCCGTACGGGCAGAAAATTTCTTGCGCTCCTTCGAGTCTCGCCCGATGGCCAATTCAATCAAACCGCGGCCTTTCTTTGGGACGCCCCAGATCAAGGCTTCGTACACCCGCGTGATAGTGTGGTATTTGAATTGTGCGGCAAGGTGGCGGTGAGCCTGATCGGTCTTGGCAATGACCATGACGCCGGATGTCTCTTTATCCAACCGATGGACGAGACCGGGCCGTTCCTTTCCACCGATGGACGAGACCGTGCCTCCAGAAGTTTGAAAGTGGTGAAGCAGCGCATTCACCAATGTTCCAGTCCAATTACCGGGGGCCGGATGGACGACAATCCCCGCCGGCTTGTTCAGAATGAGCAGCGCGTCATCTTCATACAGGACATCCAATGGAATGGCCTCGCCCTTGAGCGCGAGCGGTTCCGGCTTCGGCACATCCATCGTAATCTTGTCGCCGGGCTTGATCTTCTGACTGGGCTTTACTCCTGACCTATGACTTTATGCAACGGTCTCTCCTCGCTGCGGCGATGGTGGGAGGGCTCTGTTCGGTCGTCGGGGTGTTCGTTGTTCTACGTGGCCTCGCCTTTGTAGGGGCCGGAACGTCGCACGCAGCGTTTGCCGGAGTCGCGCTGGGTTATTTGATGGGCTGGCCGCCATTGTTGCTGGCCATTCTGTTCGGGCTTGCGACCGTATGGATCACCGGATGGGTTGAAGAGAGAGGCCGAATGAAACTGGACGTGTCGATTGGCATTCTCTACACCGCCACGATGGCGCTGGCGATCCTGTTCATCGGCTTGATGAAAACCTATAACGCTGAAGTGTACGGCTATTTATTCGGCAGTGTGCTGTCGGTGAGCAGCGATGAACTGCGCGTGATCGGCGGATTGGCTATTCTCGTCCTTGGACTCATCCTGATATTCTCAAAAGAGCTCTACTTTATCGCCTTCGATCAAGAGATGGCTGACGCGTCCGGCATTCCGGCCCGCGCCATTTTCTTTCTCCTGCTGACCCTCGTCGCCCTCACCGTTGTCGTGTCGCTGAAAACCGTCGGCGCCATCCTCGTGTTCGCCATGATCCTGATTCCAGCTTCGACGGCATATCAGCTTACACACAGCCTCATGACCCTGACTCTCTATTCTGTCATCATCGGCACGACGACATCGGTGGCCGGCGTGATGATCTCCGCATTCTGGGACGTGCCCTCAGGACCTGCGATTGTGCTCCTTGCCACAACGGTATTTTTCCTCTCGATACTGCTCTCTCCAAAGAGGATGAAACGTGCCGCTCCCGCTCATGCACACTGAAATGCCAAGGGTCTCACTCCGTGCGTGACGGCTTGCTCCGGCTCCAGACCATCCCGGTCTGTTCTTGAGAGCTAAATCCCAGTCTTTCATAAAAACCTGGGCGCCTGGTGCAGAGCCAAACCAGCTCAATTTTATTGAGGCGAGGGTGGTCGAGAATACGCTGAACAATGGCAGTACCTATACCTTGCTTCTGGTAAGCCTTGTCGACGATGACATCCCAAATCGTGGCCCGATAGACAAAATCCGTCAGCACACGACCGAATCCGACCAGAAGCCCGCCGTCCCATGCGCAGAGCGCCACATCAGTATGGCGAAGCATCTCCTCGGCGTCCTCGATCATTCGGTGCTTCGCCCATGGGGCTTGGTGAAACAGCCGAAGCAGCTGGATCGCGGAGAGATCTTTCTTTTCTGAAAAGGTAATGACGGGCTTGAGGGTTGGAGGCATCTTGTACTAGATTATCTTGTACGTGCGGACATTCGCCGCAAGCGGAGTGTACGAGGAAAACTATGTCAACGCAAGTCCGTAGCTGCCACAAATGTTTCCAGCTCATGTGGCTGACAGCCGATCAGTATGAACTCTTGGACGAAGGCACGATCCGTGCGAAATGTCCTCACTGTAGCGCGCTTGTTCGCTTCAAGTTGGTGACAGAGGGCCCGAACGCCACCGGGCCAAAGATGGGACACTGACCATTACAAACAGTTGTGAGTTATACGTTTTGAGTTCGATTCGCTCCGATTCACTCATCACTCAAAACTTGAAACTCACAACTTCTCAATCACATCCCGCGTCCTGCACCGTCTAACTCGGGTTTATTGCCAGGCAAAATCTTGAGAAGGGCAACCCGGTAGTCGGCCATGTGCTTCTCATCGAGTCGCCCGACTTCGATCTCCTTGTCCTGCTTCATCCGTTCCAATTGATCGAGCAAGGCCAACAGGGACTGAACCGCCCCCAACAACCTACCGGCTTCGAACGCCTCGAGAGATTCGATCAGCGAATGGTTGAGACTTCTGTATGGAGTCCCTGCACTCTGCGCCCTGATGCGTGATACCAGCTCCTCATAGTCTTCAATCGCTTCCGACTGAGGCTTGATACCAGCCGGCACCGCCGACAAATGGACAATCGGAGGAAGTTTGGCTGCATACATCTTAAGCCGAGAGGTCAGGCCTCCAATCACATCAAGAATGTCGGCAGTCTGCATGGCTTTCCCTAAATGGTCGCGTTCGCACGCTCGTCATGGGTCAAGTGCTCAATCGCCATAGACACAGTCTCCATATCCACTGGAAATGGCCTGGTGAACTCCTGGACCTCTCCGGTCGTAGGATGCTGAAACCCCAGCGTCCTGGCATGAAGCATCACACGTGGAATCTCGATCGAATCAATTGCACATACCTTTTTCCCGCCGTAGGTCTGATCACCCAGAATAGGATGGCCCAGGGACGTAAGATGAACCCGCAATTGATGTGTACGCCCGGTGCGCGGATAGAGCAAGACATGCGCGGCCAGCTTGCCGTATCGGCGATCGACGTGATACTCAGTTACGGATTCTTTAGGCCGCGCTGTTCGGGCAGAAAACTTCTTGCGCTCCTTCGAGTCTCGCCCGATGGCCAGTTCGATCAGACCGCGGCCTTTTTTGGGGACGCCCCAGATCAAGGCTTCGTACATCCGCGTGATGGTGTGGTCTTTGAATTGTGCGGCGAGGTGTCGGTGCGCCTGATCAGTCTTAGCAATGACCATGACGCCGGATGTCTCCTTATCCAACCGATGAACGAGACCGGGCCGTTCCTTTCCACCAATGGATGAGACCGTACCTCCAGAAGTTTGGAAGTGATGAAGCAGCGCATTCACCAATGTTCCAGTCCAATTGCCGGGGGCTGGATGCACGACAATCCCAGCCGGCTTGTTCAGAATGAGCAGCGCGTCATCTTCATACAGAACATCCAATGGAATGGCACATCCAATGGAATGGCCTCGCCCTTGAGCGCGAGCGGTTCCGGCTTCGGCACATCCATCGTAATCTTGTCGCCGGGCTTGATCTTCTGACTGGGCTTTACGATGACATTGTTGATGCGGATACGGCCTAGCTCGATCAGCCGCTGAAGCGCAGACCGTGACATATCCCGTTCGCGGTTGACGAGAAAGACATCCAGCCGTTTCGGCTGTTCACCGGCCGTGATAAGAAATTCCGTGATCATGGAGACCCACGCTACTGGAGGGAGCAGCTAAATTCAACTGGGCTTGTACAGGAGGAAACTTGGGTGTCAGGCGTGGCCGGTCTTACGGGTGCGTTCGGCAATCTTCTTGCGAAGGCAGGCTTTTTCAAGGCTGATCTGGGCTTCTTTGACTTCAGAAGGCAGGCCTCCTGCCTGGAGCCGGTGTTCGGCCTCTTCTACCTTGGCCGTGGCGCGCTCGATGTCGATATCCTCCGCCTTCTCTGCAATTTCGGCCATCACGGTGACTTTGGTTGGCGTCACTTCCGCGTAACCCCAGAGAATCACCATATGACTCGTTTGATCACCCACTCGATAACGGAGCTCTCCGATCTTCAAGGTCGAGAGAAAATGGCAGTGCCCGGGCAACACGCCGAACTCGCCTTCCGAGCCTGGCGCAATGACTTCATCCACCTGCTGGCTCAGCAGCTGCTTCTCCGGCGTCACCACTTCTAACAGAATCTTTCCCGCCATCTTTTCCTCGTGAAACGTAAAAGGTTAAAGGTAAAAGGTTCAAGAAAATGAGCAACGTTTGCTCGTTTCACCTTTCACATTTTACTTTTCACGCCGTTATACCTTCACTCCCATCTTCTCCGCCTTCGCAATGACTT
>JABMDE010000050.1:32670-34837 GCA_015904055.1 Nitrospira sp.
TTGCTCGTTTCACCTTTCACATTTTACTTTTCACGCCGTTATACCTTCACTCCCATCTTCTCCGCCTTCGCAATGACTTCTTCGATCGGCCCAACCATGTAGAACGCCTGTTCCGGCAGGTGATCGTACTTGCCTTCAAGAATTTCCTTGAAGCTGCGGACTGTGTCCTTCAGCTTGACATACTTCCCGGGTGCGCCTGTGAAAGCTTCGGCCACATGGAAAGGTTGGGAGAGGAAGCGTTGGATCTTGCGCGCCCGAGCTACGGCCATCTTGTCGTCCTCGGATAATTCATCCATGCCGAGAATGGCGATAATATCTTGAAGATCTTTGTACCGCTGCAATACAGACTGCACGCCGCGGGCCACCTTATAATGTTCCTCACCGATCACCTGTGGGTCAAGAATGCGCGAGGTAGAGTCCAGCGGATCGACGGCTGGATAAATACCCAACTCCGCCAATTGCCGTGACAACACCGTCGTTGCATCCAAGTGTGCAAACGCGGTGGCCGGCGCCGGATCGGTCAAGTCGTCGGCAGGCACATAGATGGCCTGAACAGACGTGATCGATCCGCGCTTCGTCGAAGTAATCCGCTCTTGCAACGCGCCCATTTCGGTCGAGAGATTCGGTTGATAGCCGACCGCTGACGGCATACGGCCAAGCAACGCGGAGACTTCCGAACCGGCCTGGGTAAACCGGAAGATGTTGTCGACAAAGAGCAGCACGTCCTGATTCTCTTCGTCACGGAAATATTCCGCGACGGTCAACCCGGTCAGGCCGACGCGAAGACGCGCTCCCGGTGGTTCATTCATCTGACCATAGACTAACGCAGCCTTAGATTTGGAAAAGTCATCCGGATCGATGACTTTTGATTCCATCATTTCGTGCCAGAGGTCGTTCCCTTCTCGGGTCCGTTCACCGACGCCGGCAAATACGGAAAATCCACCGTGGTGCAACGCAATATTATTGATGAGCTCCATGATGATGACGGTCTTGCCGACACCGGCGCCGCCGAAGAGCCCAACCTTGCCGCCCTTGCTATACGGTTCGAGCAAATCGACGACCTTGATGCCGGTTTCCAGCACCTCGGTTTTGGTCTCCTGATCTTCCAGCTTCGGAGCAGGCCGGTGGATCGGATAGGTTTTCGTTGTCTTAATCGGTCCCTTTTCGTCGACGGGTTCGCCGAGCACGTTCATGAGACGACCCAGCGTCTCACGACCGACTGGCACAGAGATGGCCGCGCCTGTATCCGCCACATCCATTCCACGTGTGAGTCCGTCGGTTGTGGACATTGCGATGCTGCGGATCCGGTTTTCGCCGAGATGCGACGCCACTTCCAAGGTAATCCGAATAGCGGGAGTCCCCGCCGCCTTGTTCTCTTCCTTCGTCACCTTGAGGGCATTGTAGATATTCGGCAACTGCCCGGGAGGAAACTCGACGTCTACGACCGGTCCGATGACTTGAATGACTTTTCCTGTACTCATGTCGCTCCTCTATTTTCTTATGCGTTATAAGTTGTGAGTTGTGCGCTATTCGAGAACTCAACACTTACAACTGAGCACTCAACACTTTATTTTAGAGCCTCGGCGCCGCCGACGATATCCATCAATTCTTTTGTGATCGCCGCCTGTCTGGTCTTGTTGTAGTAGAGCGTCACCCTCTTGATCAGCTGGCCGGCATTGCGCGTCGCACCATCCATTGCGGCCATGCGGGCGCCGTGTTCGGCTGCAGCCGATTCCAAGAGAATCCGGTACGCCTGAACCTGAAAGTGCTTCGGCACCAGAGCGTTGAGAAGACCCGCTTCATCCGGCTCATAGAGGTAGGCGCCTGAGGCAACTCCCTCAGCCGGAGCTGCGCTAAACTCGGCTTCTGTATCCACCGGAAACAGCTTTTCAACAATCACACGCTGTTGAATGGCCGACTTGAATTCGTTGTACACGACATGCAGTTCGTCGAACGTGCCTTTCACGAAGTTATCGGTGAGGTCGCCGCCGATATCGATAGCATGCTCGAAGCTCAGCTTATCGAACACGCCGGTCCATTCGTGCCGAATGGGCCAGGCCCGCCGCCGGAAATAATCGCGGCCCTTTCGCCCGACAATGCTGACTCCTACCGTCAACCCCTGGGCTTCGCATTGCCGCAGAAACTCTGCGCTCTTTCGTACAATGTT
>JABMDE010000050.1:34957-39520 GCA_015904055.1 Nitrospira sp.
CCCCGAGTCGCTTCGATATTGGATTGATCGAGAAGCTCGAAGAGCGCCTGTGCGTAACGCCGCGCAACTGCTGTCTTAATCACGGTCCTAATCCACTCGCTCTATCGTGAGACAAAGTACACACTCTCGCGCGAAACGCGCGAAAATGAGAGCGGAAAGTTACCATTGCAGGACCGGATCTGTCAATGCGCGATCGAAAGACTCTCTACTCGTAATAGTTATATGACGGGGTATAATGGAAACACGATGGGCACAAGATGCACAAATGCAAAACAGGAATTGGTGACGAGGGTTACGAGAGGCTCGATGCCGCCGTTTTTCACCGTGATCGGCTCTACCATCATCCTGTCGTTCTGCTGTGCAATGGTGCCAGCCTGGGCCTACCGGGAACATTTCACCTCCGAGCAAAAAGCCCAACTGGAAAAGATTCAAACCGTATTGATTGAAGCCATCGCCCTCACGGACAAAGGCCGTACAGACTCCGCCTCTCTCGCCAACGCAGCGGCTGAACGCCTTAAAGAAGTGGGGTACCAGGTCATTCTTGATCCCAGTAATCCCCATGATGTGCTGTTCCGCATCAAATGTGAACAGCGCAAAACATGGGAGGGCACCACAAGCGCGGGAGGAGATGCCGATCTCCCTGATGCCCCGTCTCGACTCTGGAAAGGACCAGCCTGCCAGCTCACCTATGTCCTGGGCGGTATGAAAATCAAATGGCAAAAAGAGGTACGGACAGAATTTGAAGATGCAGTGGCTGCCGCCCAGGCTGCGCAAGCAGCCGATCCCGGCGTCTATGCACTGTCAAAATTGCAGGAGGCACTGGGAAAATACGAGTTCCCTCTCCTCTTGGCATCTGAATGGGGCCATCCAGACCGCCTGCTGAAACTGCTGGACTCAGCAGACACGAGTCAGGCCAGAAAAATCAAAATCATCTCGCTTCTGGGAGAGATGCAGGCCGACGAAGCGATGCCCAAACTCAAAGCGGCGTTGAAGGATCGCGATCTCGCCAAGCAGGCACTCGTGGCAATGGGCAATCTCGGCAGAGAGAGCATCCCTCTTCTGATTGAAATCATGACCACAGCGCCTCAGGTGGAAGTTCAGGCAGCTGCAGCAAAAGGGCTGGGGCAGATCGGGGGAATCGCAGGCGATGCATCTGTCGTGCTGCCGTTGCTCGCAAAACTGCAAGATCCCAAGACCGACTGGACGGTCCTCACGGAGGTTGCCTGGGCGCTCGGGAAGATTCCCGACAAGCGCGCGATCCAACCGCTGTATGACTTAGACAAGAAACTGCAAGCCATTTACCAGCCCGACAACATGACCCTCAAGAAACTTAAGGAGGCCGTCTTCTGGGCCATCAAACAGTGCGACACATGGGATCAATACAGCTAGTCCAAAATTGACAATCCGCAACCTCCCTCCTATCGTACTCTCCTCTGTGCTTCGTCGCGATAGGAAACCGGCACGATGGACAATTCTTCCTCTCCTTCCCATAAAAACCAGCAGATCTTGGAGCGCATCGCGCTCCAAATGGTATCCAGAACACTTCACCTCCGAGCAAAAAGCCCAACTGGAAAAAATTCAAACCGTATTGATTGAAGCCATTGCCCTTACAGACAAAGGCCGTGCGGACTCTGCCGCTCTCGCCAACACAGCAGCTGAACGCCTCAAAGAAGTGGGATACCAGGTCATTCTTGATCAGAGTAAGCCCCATGATGTGCTGTTCCGCATCAAATGCGAACAGCATAAGACATGGGAAGGCACTACGGCTGCGGGAGGAGATGCGGATCTCCCTGATGCCCCGTCTCGGCTCTGGAAGGGGCCAGCCTGCCAGCTCACCTATGTCCTGGGCGGTATGAAAATAAAATGGCAAAAAGAGGTGCGGACAGAATTTGAGGATGCGGTAGCCGCCGCCCAGACTGCGAAAGCAGCCGATCCCGGCATCTATGCACTGTCCAAGTTGCAGGAGGCGCTGGAAAAATATGAATTCCCTCTCCTCTTGGCATCTGAATGGGGCCACCCGGACCGCCTGCTGAAACTGCTGGACTCAGCAGATACAAGCCAGGCCAGAAAAATCAAAATTATCTCGCTGCTGGGAGAAATGCAGGCCGACGAAGCCATGCCCAAACTCAAAGCAGCGTTGAAGGATCGCGATCTCGCCAAACAGGCGCTCGTGGCAATGGGCAATCTCGGCAGGGAAAGCATCCCTCTTCTGATTGAAATCATGACCACAGCGCCTCAGGTGGAAGTTCAGGCAGCTGCGGCAAAAGGGCTGGGGCAGATCGGGGGCATAGCAGGCGATGCGTCTGTCGTGCTGCCGTTGCTCGCAAAACTGCAAGATCCCAAGACCGACTGGACAGTCCTCACGGAGGTTGCCTGGGCGCTCGGCAAGATTCCCGATAAACGCGCGATCCAACCGCTGTATGATCTCGACAAGAAACTGCAAGCCATTTACCAGCCCGACAATATGACTCTCAAGAAACTCAAGGAGGCCGTCTTCTGGGCCATCAAGCAGTGCGACACGTGGGATCAGTACAGTTAGTCCGGAATTGACAATCCGTGGCCTCCCTCCTATCGTGCACTCCTCTGTTTTTCCTCGCGATAGGAACCGGCACGATGGATGATTCTTCCTCTTCCTCTTCTTCTCCTTCTCATAAAGACCAGCAGATCTTGGAGCGCATCGCGCTTCAAATGGTGTCCAGTCTCGATCTGCCGTCCGTACTCACCACGATCACACAGGGATTGGTCGAGGAACTGGATGCGGCCTTCGCCCGTATATGGTTGCTTGGTCCAGGGGATCTTTGCGCTCACTGTCATAAGGCTGCCGACTGCACAAATCGGGATCGGTGCCTGCACCTTGAGGCAAGTGCGGGGCTTTATTCCAATCTCGACGGAGAATACCGCCGTATTCCACTGGGCGCGCTCAAGATCGGAAAGATCGCCCAAGGCTACGGATCGATGCATACGAACGATGTACTCGGCGACGACCGCCTTCCGAACAAACAGTGGATGAAAGATAACGGCCTCCGCTCCTTCGCCGGTTACCCGCTGAAGTTCCATTGGGAGCTGCTTGGCGTTATCGCGATGTTTGGGCGCAGACCTTTAAGCGAAGCGGAGATCGAACGGCTGTCAATCTTTGCCAACCAAGCAGCGATTGCTATCAAGAACGCGCAGCTCTTTACGGAAGTTGCACAACTCAAGACTCGACTTGAGGCGGAGAACCTCTATCTTCGTGAGGAGATCAAACTCAATCACAACTTTGAGGAGATCGTCGGCGAGAATCAGAACATCAAATCTGTGCTTCGGCTCGTCGAACAGGTCGCACCGACGGATTCGACGGTCCTCATCCGCGGGGACACAGGAACCGGCAAAGAACTGATGGCCAGAGCCATTCACAACCTGAGCCGGAGAAAAACCCGCTCGCTGGTGAAGGTGAATTGCGGGGCAATCCCCGCGAATTTGGTCGAGAGCGAACTCTTTGGCCACGAGAAGGGATCATTCACCGGCGCGCTGCAGCGCCGTATCGGTCGCTTTGAGCTGGCGGACGGCGGGACCATTTTCTTAGACGAAGTCGGCGAGCTACCACTCGACGCTCAGGTCAAACTGTTGCGGGTGTTACAAGAGCGGGAGGTCGAACGAGTCGGCAGCGGTCATTCGACCAAAGTCGATGTGCGAGTCATTGCCGCGACGAATCGCGATCTTCATGCAGCAGTACAGGCTGGCTCCTTCCGGACCGATCTCCTCTACCGACTGAACGTATTTCCCATCGAGGTCCCGCCCCTATCTGCTCGTGTGTCAGATATCCCACTCTTGGTGAACCGATTTGTCGCTAAGTTCTCACCCAAGCTCGGCAAGAAGATCGACGGCGTCTCTCACTCAACCATGGATCGCCTTATGAAATATGCCTGGCCTGGCAACATCCGGGAGCTGGAAAATGTGATCGAACGGGCCACAATCCTCGCGAAGGGATCACTCCTACAGATCGACGACGTGCTGCTCCAAGGGAATACGGCTCCGATACCGCCGACCGTTGATTCCTTGGAAGAAGTTGAACGAACCCACATTCTCCGCGTCCTTCAGGATACAAGCTGGGTCATTGAAGGGAAGCATGGCGCCGCCACTCGCCTTGGCCTCCATCCCAACACGCTTCGATCCAGGATGCAGAAGCTCGGCATCAAGAAACCTCGCCCGACCGCATAGCAACGAACAAACCGTTCCTCCCCACGACATATCGTACCTCCACGACATCTCGTGGAAGTATCTCTCTTTCCTTCTGTTTCATCTAATCGTGAGCAGATCGACAACTTCTTGTCTCGCCAACAGTTTACATCCCGTCACTGATCGTCGTGGCACATGGCACCGACCTTGCCATAGCGCCTGGATAGGGTGATCGATGCACCGACCAACACAGGAGACAACAGACATCTACAATCTCGTGGATGTCCATTCATCAAAGGAGACTTATGAAAACAGCGATCATTATCCCGGATTCCGCAGTTGAGTTGAATTGAGATAGAATCGGCAGCCAAATTCTTCTTGGAGCACCGGAGGTTTGGCATGCGTCCT
>JABMDE010000050.1:39640-42901 GCA_015904055.1 Nitrospira sp.
TACCTCTGGCATTTCGAGTAATGAGGGTGCCGGTATTGTCGCCATAGACGTAGCGGCCGAGCAACGACAGCCGAAGTTGCTCGCTCCGTGCGACAAAGTCGCCGAGCACGCTGACGTTACGGAGTTTGCTGTTTCCCGTCGCTTGCGAGTAGCCGGCGGTGAGACTCCCTGCGTAGATGACCGGCGCCTGAGCAAGAGGATTGACCGACGTGACGGATGTCAGCGGCACGGTCATTGATCCCTTGAGCGGTTCGGCCTGGATGTTCAAATTCCCATCCGGCCCTGCCGTGGCGGTACCGTTCAGAATCGTCCCTTCTTTGAGATGAAACGGAACGGGATGATTGACCGACAGCTTCGTGACCTCATCCCATTTGATCTTAATCATGTTGTCGGAACTGGAGGCTGTCTTGAGGGACAGAATCCCGCCGGACATTTCAATAACTTCGCCGTAGAGAACGCTGCCGTCTTTCAGCGTGACGATATCGGACACTTCAGGGCCCGTAGAGACGCCCTCTGATTGAGCCAACGCACGGTCGCCCGTTCCCTCTATCAACAACGCACAGCACGCGAAGAGACAACACCACAACGATTGTTTCACCGAATCCTCCACACTACGATTGTGCACGCTTTGAAAATGGATTGGACTCAACCGTTGCAGGGTACGACCACACTGCAATGTCGAGCAGCCGGCCTCAGACGTTAGGGTTCTTTTTAGACATGACCGAACAGATACTTGGCACCCACGAGCATCTTGCTTGTTGATTAAGTCAACGTGCATGCACTAGCAAAGTCAGTGCCCATCATCAATCCTGCCGAATGGGCTGGAAACCTAAGTATTGAATGTTTTTGCATGCGCTCCCATAGCTGAACTTCGATTTTCATGAGGCGGTTTGGCTATACACCTTCTTTCCTGCCTCAGTGTGATCTGTCGAATCAGTCCGGCAGAAACTGGAACGTGCTGGAAGGGATGATCGCCGACGGTATTGAGTGTCGACTGCACTGAGGCCATGAGAAACCGCTTCTACAGGCAGTTCTTCATCTCGCAGGAAACAGCGGCAGGGAAGGGAACTCAATCTGCGCGTCGCGCAATCGTTCAAGAATTGCCTTGTTCAGGTCGCCCTGTGTGGCATTGAATTGAGCAACCGGCACCCAGGGTTCAATGGCGATCGTCACGGTCGAATGCCCAAGACTACTGATGCCGATGGAAGGAGCCGGATCTTTGAGCACATGCGGATGCGTCGCCACCACATCTCGTACGATTGCGAGCGCGCGATCCAGATCGGTCTTGTAGGCGACGTCAACGGTGAGATGAGCTTGTCTGATGGTGCCGAAGTTATGCAGAATTTCCCCGACGATCTTCCGGTTGGGGATGATGACCCGCGACTGGTCCGGGTGCACCAAGGTCGTGGAAAAAATGTCAACCATCACGACATCGCCATGGACACCCAGCAAGGAAATGTGTTCCCCCACTTTGTACGGCTTTGTGAAGATGATCGAGAGCCCGGCCATCACATTGCTCAGCACCCCCTGGAGCGCAAGACCGATGCCGACACCGGCAACGCTGATTCCTGCGACTAATGGTGCGATCGGTACACCGAGTGCCTGGAGGGCGATCATCGCGGTGAAGAGCAACACCACGATTTTGACGATGCGAACCATGAGCATCCGCACCGGCGGATCGAGTGCGTACCGTTCGAGCGACCGTTGCGTAAAGGTTCCGGCCCAGCGGGACGCCATGACACCGGTGATGAAGATGCCGATCGCCACGAGGGCTTGTAAGCCGTATTGCACGACGTATTGGGTCACTGTATCCATGGTTGCCCTCTGCGCGGCTGTGTTACCGCCCCATCAATCCCTTGAGAAGGTCGCGCCCTTGCTGTTTCAAGTCCTGCGGTTTGGTTGTGCCCTTGAGTAATCCACCGATGGCTTCTTCCGCTTTCTTTTTGACCTGTTCTTGCACAGCTCCTGTCAGACCTTTCATGTCCAACCCGTAAGACGGTGCTTGGACGGTCCCCCCAATGGTGAGCGGAAGACTTAACCGGCCTTCCTTGAGCGCCAGCTTTGCAACCGGTGACGCACCGGCGATCTTTTGACTGAGCCCCTGCGACAGATTCAATGTCACACCAAAATTCAGCGTCTGATCGAATCCGATAGTGCCCCCGCCGGTGGCCTGAAAATCGTGGCTGTCCATCAAGAGGCGCTGCACATTGACGATCCCCTGTTTAATCACAAGATCCGTCTCGATCGTCGAAAACGCCGTGGCCTTGGGATTGTCCAGGGTGACCCCGGCAACTTTCAGAATCGCCATCGCTTCCTGCAAAAGATTGACCCCTTCGATCTTTCCATCTTTCACCGCCATGTGGCCGGTTCCTTCCAGAGCCTTGGTCAGATCCGGCACGGAGAACCCCCGGCCTTTCAGCGCCAGATCCGCACCGGCCGTTCCGCTGATAGAAACCGGCGTCTCTGCAACGGCATCCAGCACCGGACCGAGTTGTACCCCTTGAACCGCAACGCCGCCGTTGAACGGCGGCACATCGGACCCGGCAATCAATTTTCCCTGCCCTTTCACCTGGCCGTCGAATAGCTGAAACGACAGGGAATTCAATCTGGCCTCTTGTCCCTTCACCTCCGCCGCAAGCTGGAAATTCTTGATCTCGACCGGCTTTTTCAACGGAAGAGCGACCGGAAGGTTCGCGGTATTGATCACCGGCGAGCCGATGTTGATCGTCGCGTCACGACCAACGGTTTTCCCCATGATGGTAAAGTCTGTCTTTCCCACCACAAGCTGTAAATCGATCGCATCGATATCCATCGTCTCTTTGAGCGGGCCGAAGGTCCCGTCGAGTTTGACCGGTATGTTGAACGGCTGAACGAGCGACCCAAAATGTACGTTCGGAGTGTGGCCGAGCCGAACGTCCCGCAGGAGTAGTTCCATGTCTTGCAACACATATTCGGTCGGTTTCGAGGCCGACAGATCACGGAAGGTCAGCGTCCCGCCGTCGATGGACACTCGATCCACGGCTAACAACGCCAGGATTTTGAGTGGGCCCTCCGTCGAGGGAATCGGAGCGCGCGAGGGTGTTTCTGGCACCGGGACACCTTTTCGCCCGATCGTTGACACGTTCAGAACCCCGGCCTTGTTTTTAATGACTGTAACGACGGGATCGCGCAGAGTAATTTCTTCCACCTCAACCTTGCTGCTGAGCAGCGGCATCAGCTTCACACCCACATCCAATGAAGCAAGCGACGCGAAGGGACCAG
>JABMDE010000050.1:43021-52041 GCA_015904055.1 Nitrospira sp.
GGGGATGTTTCGTTCGATCACCTTGGCGGAGGATTTCGAAGAGCAGTTGGGCTTTCAGCGAACACACGAGATCGTCCCGGTCAGGCCGACCGAGCGATTTGCCACGGACACCCCGGCCATCTTCATCGTGTTCTCGCTCCATCAGCACTATCAGAGCTTCAAGGTCTTCGGCCTCTGCCTGCCGGAGTCAGTATCTGGCATCGCAACGGGCACACTCATCAGCGAGGACGTCATGCATGTGGCGCTGGAAGACGATAGCGGATATCTCAAGCTGTCGCCTCCTCGCGGAGGGTGGGTCCCCGGCCGTTATAAAGTAGAAATTCACGTCGGTGAGGAAGTGAACGAGATGAGCCTGATGGGCACGATGCGCTTCACGGTTACGACGCCGAAACGCTAGCCCACCGATTGCTTCACAGGAATGGACCGCAACGCTCACGTACCTTGTTTGACCCTCTGCCGACCATCCGTTAGAATGCGCGCATGAATACCCTTTGTATAGGCTACTGCGGGAGCATTCGCGCATTATGACCCCGCCGTCTAGTTCTACTCCCTGGGCCTCGGTCATCATTCCCATCAAGGACGAACGGGAGAACTTGCCGCCCCTCTTAGCAGGTCTCTTCAAAGTCATGGATTCGCACGAATCGTCGCGGTCACGACCCTACGAAATTCTCTTTGTGGATGATGGCAGCAGTGACGGTAGCAGCCAGGAGCTGGATCGTCTCGCGGCGCAGCACCCCCAGGTCAAAGCGTTTCACTTCGACCGGAATTATGGCAAGACCTGCGCCCTCGATGCGGGATTTCGGCAGTCGTCCGGCGAGATCATCATCCAAATCGACGGCGACCTCCAACAGGACAGCGAAGATATCTTGAAGCTTCTCCCCCTCACGGCCACCCACGATCTCGTGTGCGGCTGGAGACAGCAGCGGCAGGACGGCTTCGTCAAGATGATCTCCTCCCGAATTGCGAACCGCGTGCGAAACCAGTTCACGCACGACGGCGTACATGATACGGGGTGCCCGCTCAAAGTATTCCGGCGCCCTGTGCTCGATCGCATCACTCTGTACGAAGGCATGCACCGGTTTTTTCCCGCACTGGCGCTGATGCATGGATTCACCGTGACTGAAGTGTCGGTTCGGCATTACCCGCGCATTCACGGTCAGTCGAAATACGGCATGGGCAACCGGCTGTTCAAATCCCTCTACGACCTAATCGCTGTGCGCTGGATGCAGCATCGAGTGCTGCGATACAAAATGCGTGGTCAGTGATCTGTGATTAGGTGATGAGTGGGCGGGATACCTATTGTCACTCACAAAGACCTCGCTGTCTGGAAAAAAGCTATGGAGTTAGCAACACAAGTGTACTCGCTGACATCGCAATTCCCGAAAGAAGAAATGTATGGTCTCACATCGCAAATGCGACGGTCCGCCGTCTCTATCCCCAGCAATATCGCGGAAGGCGCGGCGAGACATTCGAGAAAGGAATTCATCCAGTTCCTTCATGTGGCATCAGGATCGGTCGCTGAACTGGAAACCCAGCTTCTTCTCGCTTCCCGAATCGGATATCTTCCCACGGACATCATCCTGACTCACACAGAAGAAGTCAGGAAAATGCTCCTCGGGCTTCTCCGCTCCCTGAAACAGAAACCCATCACTCATCACTCATCACCGGTCACGCCGTCTTTATGAGCCTCGAAACGATTTGGATTGCCATCGGATTCCTCGGCCAAGGCCTCTTTTTCGGCCGCTGGGTGGTCCAATGGATTGCCTCTGAAAAGAAGTCTGCGAGCGAGGTCCCCGTGTCGTTTTGGTATATGAGTCTGATCGGCGGACTCATTACGCTGGCCTATGCCATCTATCGTAAAGATCCGGTCTTCATCGCCGGACAAAGTGTCGGCTCAGTCGTGTACGTACGCAACCTGATGCTCATCCGCCGCGCAGACCACTCCAAGGGTCAGGCCGACCCGCCGGCCCAACAAACATGATCGCTCGACCAAGCACCCGTTTCCACATGCCCCATCGCGTCTGTCACCGAAGGTCCTCCCGTGCGTGACGACCGCCAGCCCATCCAGTTGACGACGGTCGCGATTCTCCTCGCCCTCTCGAGCCTGCTTTTCTTTCTAGGCCTTGGCGATATGGGCCTCACCGACCGCGATGAAGGGCGGAATGCTGAAGCCGGCCGTGAGATGTTCGCGTCCGGAGACCTCGTCACGCCCACATTTAATGGAGAGCTGCGCGTCGCCAAGCCGGTCTTTGTGTACTGGCTGATGACCATCTCGTATCATGTGTTTGGTGTGAACGAGTTCGCAGCGCGCACTCCATCCGCCCTGCTCGGCGTGGCGCTGATCCTCATGCACTATCTGTTTCTCACCCGGCTGCGTGGCCCGACCGCCGGCCTTGTCGGCGCGCTCATGCTGCTGTTGAATATCGAGATGCTCGCACTGGGGCGCATGGCCATCACCGACAGCGCCCTGATTTTCTTCACCACACTGTCACTCTATGGATTCTGGCTGGGCCTGCATGAGCCGGGCACCGGACGACATTGGGTCTGGGGTTTCTACGTCGGCATGGCCCTCGCCACCCTGACAAAAGGGCCGGTCGGATTTCTGGTACCGCTGCTGACCGCCGGACTCTATCTGACGGTGGCACGGCGCTGGACGATCTTCTGGCAGCGTGGCTTTCCCATTGCCGGGACTGTGGTGGTCATGCTGCTTGCCGGTCCATGGTATGCCGCCATGTTCCTCATCCACGGCGATGCATACAGCTCGCAGGCAAAAGTCCACACCGTGGGGCGATTCCTCGCTCCGATGGAGGGCCACGGAGTCGGATTCTGGTTTTATATTCCTGTGTTGCTGCTGGGGTTTTTCCCCTGGAGCCTGATGCTCCCCGCTGCGTTCTCTCAAACCTACAACAGTTGGAAGGCGCAGCGTGCTCTCGCACGCGCTGGCGCAGTGCCGGCGGACTCGCACGACGACTCAGGATCAGGTAAGGAGTTGGAATGGTTTGCGGCACTGTGGTTGGTCGGCACCTTCATATTTTTCACCGTGTCATCGACCAGACTGCCGCACTATATCGGGCCGCTGTTTCCAGCCGCGTCGGTGTTGGCAGCGTTGTATTGGGCACGGGCGCTGAAGGACCCTTCGACCGCAGGCATTCGCGGCTCGATCCATGCCATAACTGGTGTCGGCTATCTCTTGGCCATAGGATGTGCCTCTTTGCCATGGCTCTATGGCAAGTTCGCGGGAAAACTCGTCAAAGAGTTTCCCGCAGCCGTCCTATTCGATCTGGGTATCGGCCCCTATCTGGCCGCCGCGGTGCTCTTGATTGGGATGGGATTGGTTAGCTATTTCGGGCTCAATGAGGCAAAACGTGACGCAGCCTTCGGCGTGGCGGGCGGCGTGGTGGCGACGGTGTTTCTCCTCGCCGTCCTCACCGTCATTCCCGGACTCAATCGATATGCGATCGCGCCTCCGCAAGAATTGGCCTACGCAGCGGGATTGAATCTCGGCCCGGAGGATCAATTGATCGCATTCGGCACGCTACGACCGTCCATGGCCTTCTATTCGAGACGGAAGGTACTGTTCATACCGCCCAATGAATCCAAGCGGCTGCAGGCTGCATTGTCATATCCAGGCCGCACGATGATTCTCCTCCCGGAAGCGATGCAGGAGGCCTTACCGAAAGAGGCGGCCACTTATCAACCGATCCTCAAGCGATACGGCTACGTGCTTCTCGCCTCTCAACCGATGGTGACCATACCTGAGACTGTATCCCCGGCGCAGCCACCGCTTCCCAAGCCTCCCGGCCACTAGCCTACATACTCAGTGATTTGCAGCGCCGTTCTTCGTCGTTCGTACAGCGTGCCGCCCGCTTCGCCGGCGATGTGGGATTCACGAGCAACGAATGATTGTCAGAATGGCAAGACGTCCCGCCCACTATAGAGGATCAACAACGCAAGAAGGACCGAACCGAGCAGAGCAGTTTCCCTCATCACCAACCAGGTGCGGGTATGGTGCGGTTCCTCTTCCGTTGCCACCGTCATGTTGAACGCAATCGCCACGCACGCAAATCCCACTGCTGCCACCAGTGCAGGGATTCACTGAGATTGGGACGGATATATTCTTCTTCGATCTCGCCGGCGCTCTTGGCCATCAGCTTAGTCGGCAGTTCGTTCCACAGTTCGTTACAGATGATGCGATCGACGGTTCCATCCACCACGCCGGCTAAGTGCTCGATTGAGCCACAATGGCTCTCTACACGATCGCGGTGCGCCGCAAGATCGGGGTGAGCCAGGGCTCCGTCCAACACCAGCTGTTCCCAATCGACCAACAGATAGCGAACACGAGGATAGACGGTGCCTTTCTGGTCGAGCACCTTGAGGTGGCTGAGAAAGCAGGCGGCAAGATTGCCGTTGCCTGGACCGAGTTCCAGAATAGTGAGGGGTGAGCGGCGATGAGACTCCTGGCTAGAGGCAAGAGGTCCGAGGCTAGAGGTGGATTCCCCCCTTGCCTCTTGCCCCTTGCCTCTTGCCTTATCACGAGCGATTACTCGCTCGTAATAATCAGCCGCCAAGGCGTGCGCGAGACGATAGTCGGCAGAGGCAAAGGTCTGATAGTAGGAGCGCAGCTTGTCCCCACGCAGCCCGTAGAACAGTCGATTGAGATGGACCTGCCATTGATCAAACGGTTTGTAGTCTCCAATCAGCTGGGGAAGGTCGTCAGTACGTTGCAACATGTTTCACGATCATCCATGTGTAGGTTTGAAGAATTGGCCGTACGGCGTGGGAAATCCTAACAGATGGCTGGAAAATGCCGCAATGGCAGATTGCTCGGCTCTTTCTTGACAGAGTCTGGGTATCCGGTGTAGCAGACAACCATGCCAGCAGCCTCTCGGTTTGTCGGTGCTATAGCGGTGGTGATGGTTTTATCGGTCCAGCCGGTCGGTTGGGCTGAAGAGCCGCCCCTGACGGAGAATGTCCCGATCTCCGAATTTCAAAACCGAACCGAAGACACGACCCCATACGATTTCGATGCCCCACCGAAGGGGATGTTTCGTGCGATCACCACAGCGGAAGACTTCGAGGAGCAATTGGGCTTCCAGCGTACGCACGAGATCGTGCCGGTCAGACCGACCGAACAGTTTGCCACGAACACCCCGGCCATCTTCATCGTGTTCTCACTCCATCAGCACTATCAGAGCTTCAAGGTCTTCGGCCGCTGCCTGCCGGAGTTAGTATCCGGCGTCGCAACGGGCACACTCATCAGTGAAGACGTCATGCATGTGGCGTTGGAAGATGACAGTGGATATCTCAAGCTCTCGCCTCCTCGCGGAGGGTGGCTCCCCGGGCGTTATAAAGTAGAAATTCACACCGGTGAGGAAGTGAACGAGATGAGCCTGATGGGCACGATGCGCTTCACAGTTACTACGTCGAAACAATAGCCCGCCGATTGTTTCACAACGATGGACCGCAACACTCTTGTACCTTGTTTGACCCTCTACCAACCATCCGTTAGAATGCGCGCGTGAATATCCTTTGTATGGGCCACTGCCGGAGCATTCGCGCACTATGACACCGCCGTCCAGTTCTACTCCCTGGGCCTCAGTCATCATTCCCATCAAGGATGAACGGGAGAACCTGTCGCCTCTTGTGGCGGGTCTCTTCAAGGTCATGGATTCGCACGAATCGTCGCGGTCACGCTCCTACGAAATTCTCTTTGTGGATGACGGTAGCAGCGACGGCAGCAGCCAGGAACTGGATCGTCTCGCGTCGCAGCATCCCCAGGTTAAGGTGTTTCACTTCGACCGGAATTACGGCAAGACCTGCGCCCTCGATGCGGGATTTCGGCAGTCGTCCGGCGAGATCATTATCCAAATCGACGGCGACCTCCAACAGGACAGCGAAGATATTTTGAAACTGCTCCCCCTCACGTCCAGCTACGACCTCGTGTGTGGATGGAGACAGCAACGGCAGGATGGCTTCGTAAAGATGATCTCCTCCCGAATTGCGAACCGCGTGCGAAACCGGTTCACTCACGACGGCGTGCATGATACGGGATGCCCGCTCAAAGTATTCCGGCGCCCTGTGCTGGAACGCGTCACGCTGTACGAAGGCATGCACCGGTTCTTTCCCGCACTGGCGCTCATGCATGGATTCACCGTAACTGAAGTGTCCGTTCGGCATTACCCGCGTATTCACGGTCAGTCGAAATACGGCATGGGCAACCGGCTGTTTAAATCCCTCTACGACTTGATCGCTGTGCGCTGGATGCAGCATCGGGTACTGCGGTATAAAATGCGTGGTCAGTGAACTGTGCCGCGTGAGCGGAAACACCATGACCACGTATAAAGATCTCGATGTTTAGGAAAAATCTATGAATCTCGCCACGCACGTATACTCATTGACTTCGCAATTTCCCATCACCTATCACTCATCACCGGTTACACCGTCTCTATGAGTCTCGAAACTATTTGGATCGCCATCGGCTTCCTTGGCCAAGGCCTCTTTTTCGGCCGCTGGGTGGTTCAGTGGATTGCCTCCGAAAAGAAGGCTGCAAGCGAGGTCCCCGTATCGTTTTGGTATATGAGCCTGATTGGCGGCCTCATCACGCTGGCCTATGCGATCTATCGTAAAGATCCGGTCTTCATCGCCGGACAAAGCGTCGGCTCGGTCGTGTACATTCGCAATCTGATGCTCATCCGCCGCACAGACCACTCCAAGGGTCAGGCTGACCCGCCGGCCCAACAGACATGATCGCTCGACCACGCATCCGTCTCCACATGCCTCACCCCGTCAGTCACCGAAGGCCTTCCCGTGCGTGACGACCGCCAGCCTAACCAGTTGACGACGATCGCGATTCTCCTCGCCCTCTCAAGCCTGCTCTTTTTTCTGGGCCTTGGCGATATGGGGCTCACCGACCGCGATGAAGGGCGGAATGCCGAAGCCGGTCGTGAGATGTTCGCGTCCGGAGACCTCGTCACTCCCACATTCAATGGAGAACTGCGCGTCGCCAAACCCGTCTTCGTGTACTGGCTGATGACCGCCTCGTATCATGTGTTCGGCGTGAACGAGTTCGCGGCACGCACCCCGTCCGCCCTGTTCGGCGTGGCACTGATCCTCATGCACTATTTGTTTCTAACCCGGTTGCGAGGCCAGACCGCCGGCCTCATCGGCGCCCTCATGCTGCTGTTGAATATCGAGATGCTCGCACTGGGACGCATGGCCATCACTGATAGCGTCCTGATTTTCTTCACCACACTGTCACTCTATGGATTCTGGCTGGGCCGGGTGCCGGACGGCATTGGATCTGGGGCTTCTACGTCGGCATGGCCCTCGCCACCCTGACGAAAGGGCCGGTCGGATTTCTGGTTCCGCTGCTGACCGCCGCACTTTATCTGACGGCGGCACGACGCTGGACGATCTTCTGGCAACGTGGCTTTCCCATCGTCGGGACTGTGGTCGTCATGCTGCTCGCCGGTCCATGGTATGCCGCCATGTTCCTCATCCATGGCGATGCGTATAGCGAACAGGCGAAAGTCCACACTGTAGGGCGATTCCTCGCTCCGATGGAAGGCCACGGAGTCGGCTTCTGGTTTTATCTTCCCGTGCTGCTGCTGGGGTTTTTCCCCTGGAGCCTGATGCTCCCCGCCGCGTTCGTTCACACCTACAAGAGTTGGAAAGAGCAGCGTAATCTGACACACGCCGCCGCAGCACCGGCAGACTCGCACGACGACTCAGGATCAGGTAAGGAGTTGGAGTGGTTTGCGGCACTGTGGCTGATCGGCACCTTTATATTTTTCACCGTGTCGTCGACAAGATTGCCGCACTATATCGGGCCTCTGTTTCCAGCCGCATCGGTGTTGGCAGCGTTGTATTGGGCACGGGCGCTGAAGGATCCTTCGACCCCGGGTATTCGCGGCTCGATCCATGCCGTAACGGGTGTCGGTTATCTCTTGGCCATAGGATTTGCCTCTCTACCGTGGCTCTACGGAAAATTCGCAGGAAAACTCGTCAAGGAATTTCCAACAGCCGCCTTATTCGATCTGGGCATCGGCCCCTATCTGGCTGCAGCGGTACTCTTGATCGGCATGGGATTGGTCAGCTATTTCGGACTCAATGAAGCAAGACGTGACACAGCCTTCGGTGTGGCAGGCGGCGTGGTAGCGACGGTGTTTCTCCTCGCCGTCCTCACCGTCATCCCGGGCCTCAATCGATATGCGATCGCGCCTCCACAAGAATTGGCCTACGCAGCAGGATTGAATCTCGGCCCGGAGGATCAATTGATCGCATTCGGCACGCTACGACCGTCCATGGCCTTCTATTCGAGGCGGAAGGTACTGTTTATACCGCCCAATGAATCCAAGCGGCTGCAGGCCGCATTGGCATATCCCGGCCGTACGATGATTCTCCTCCCGGAAGCGATGCAGGAGGCCTTGCCGAAAGAAGCGGCCACCTATCAACCGATCCTCAAGCGATACGGCTACATTCTCCTCGCCTCTCAACCGATGGTGACAATACCTGAGACTGTATCCCCGTCGCAGTCACCGCTTCCCAAGCCTCCCGGCCACTAGTCTATATTCCTCTATGATCTGCAGCGCTGTTCTTCGTCCTGTTTTCATCGCGCGTGAAGCCGGCTTCACGAAGAACGAATGATTCTCAGAACGGCAGAACACCCCGTCCGTCATAGAGGATCACCAGCGTAAGAAGAACCACGCCGAGTAGCGCACATTCCCTCATTACCAGCCAACTACGGGTATGGCGCTGCTCCGCTTCCGTTGCCACCGTCATGTTGAACGCAATCGCCACGCACGCGAATCCGACTGCCGCCACCACATAGAGCGATGTTGTCAGGGATGCCAGGCCATACATAATCAGGATCGACGAGAGTGTTTCCTGCCGGCGCATACTTGATGAGTTGTTGCCGATCCACTCGGTTCTACGAAGCCACAATCCGCTGGCCGTAACCACCAGGCCGAGGCCGATAAAGAGAACTCCGATAATTCCTTGCTCCGCCGGCCTCGATAGCG
>JABMDE010000051.1 GCA_015904055.1 Nitrospira sp.
ATGAAATACCCGTCGGCAAGCCCCTGCATCAACGAGCTGGCACCCAATCGGTTCGCGCCATGATCCGCAAAATTTGCCTCGCCGATGACAAAGAGGCCGGGAACGGTACTCATAAGATTGTAATCGACCCAGAGCCCCCCCATCGTATAGTGCGGCGCCGGATAGATGCGCATGGGTGTCTGGTAGGCGTCTTCCCCGGTGATCCGCCGATACATATCGAACAGATTGCCGTACCGCTCGCGCACGACATCCGCCCCTTGCTGTTCGATCACATCACTGAAATCCAAATAGACCCCTTGGCCGCCAGGCCCGACTCCCCGCCCCTCATCGCATAACGATTTGACGGCGCGGGAGGCGACATCTCGCGGCACCAGGTTGCCGAAACCCGGATAGCGGCGTTCCAGGAAGTAGTCCCGCTCAGAAGAGGGGATTGCGCCCGGAGGCCGGCTATCCGACGATATGGCCGGCACCCAGATCCGCCCGTCGTTCCGGAGGGATTCGGACATCAGGGTCAGCTTGGCCTGCTGTGTTTCTGCCGGCGGAATCGCCGTGGGATGGATCTGCGTGAAGCAGGGATTGGCAAAGGCGGCGCCTTGTTTCCAGGCGCGGTACGTTGCGGTCACGTTGCTGCCAATCGCATTCGTGGACAGATAGTAGACATTGCTGTACCCGCCGGTCGCCAACACGACGGCGTGCGCTGTATGGGCCGTGATCTGGCCGGTGACCAAGTCGCGGACCACAATCCCTCGCGCATGCCCCTCGTCAATGATCAGGTCGAGCATGTCGGTGCGCGGGCGCATGGTGACCCGGCCGCGTTCGATTTGCCAGCAGAGCGCAGAATACGCACCCAAGAGCAACTGTTGTCCGGTCTGGCCTCGGCAATAAAACGTCCGGGATACCTGCACACCGCCGAACGAACGATTGGCCAACTGGCCGCCGTACTCCCTGGCAAAGGGAACACCAAGCGCTACACATTGATCGATAATCTGCGTGCTGACCTGGGCAAGGCGATAGACGTTCGCCTCGCGTGAACGGAAGTCTCCGCCTTTGATTGTGTCGTAGAAAAGCCGCGCGACACTATCCCCGTCGTCTTGATAATTTTTTGCCGCATTGATCCCACCTTGTGCCGCGATACTGTGGGCGCGGCGCGGGCTGTCCTGAAAACAGAAACACTCCACGTCATAACCGAGCTGCCCCAATGTAGAGGCCGCACTGGCGCCGGCCAAACCGCTCCCGACGACGATGATTTTGATCCGCCGCTTGTTGGTGGGACTCACGAGCTTGTCACTGAACCGGCGTTGGTCCCATTTGGCCTCCAGCGGCCCAGAGGGAATCTTGGCATCGAGTATCGTCATGCGCGCACAATTCCAAGAAAGACGGCAAAGATAATTGCCAGATTGCCAAACACAACAAATACTGCAACCGCCAGCCCCGCCGCTTTGAACAGGCGGTTGAAGGCCGCATGCTCAATCCCCAGCGTCTGCAAGCTGCCGGATACTGCATGGCTCAGACCTGCCGACCGCAACATTTCTCACGTCGCTCAGCGCACCAGCTTCTTCACGAAAGAGGCGTCGAGCCTGCCTTACTCCTCAGCCTGTTTGACAGACTGCCGGCTGGAGGGTCCTACTGAATGGAGCTTGACCTCGCGCGGCGCCACCCGTTGAACCACTGGCGCCATCTCCAGCGTCCCGTTCATGCGTACACCTTCCTCAACCGACAGTACGGGAGCATTCAGACTTCCCTCGATCATGGCTGGATCCAGCAGTGTGATCCGCTCCTCAGCATGGATATTCCCCTTAACCGTGCCTTCGCAGACAACGATCCCGGCTGTGACTTTGGCTGTGATCACCGCCTCGGGCCCCACGATCAATCCTCCGTCTGTATAGATTTCACCGTCCAAGGTCCCATCGATTCGCACCGTACCGGAATAGGTAATCACGCCCTTGAACGCGACGCCCTTTCCGATGAAGGCAATGACCGTGTCCGCCGGCACAGGTCTCCCTCCCGTGAAGCCTTGTCTCACCAGCGCTGTTCCATCCTCAGCATACGCGGTATTCTCTTGCTTCCACATGCGATGGCCTCCCTATCCCTCAAATAATGTAATCCTGCACTCTGTCAACATTGAGTCCTTCCTTTATCGGTCTCTATCGCAATTTAATTGAGCCGCCCACAGATCATGATGGAAGCCCTGGTGGGCATTCAGCCCGGATCGCCACCTGGTCATCCCCTAGAAATCGCCGCGTGAGGGTAGAAGACACCTATATCACTCATGGTATCATCCGTTACTCTTTATCAAGAGCGTCTAGAAGAGGATGTCGCGTGTCTCTTGAACGATCATCTCAACTACCAGGCGGGTTTCAAGTACGACATCACACGCTGGGCATCTATCAAGGCAGTGCCATCGACCTTGCCTTCTGGCACCCCTCGTCCAGCATGCCCGAATACGGCCTCTGCCGGTTTTCTACCAAAGAGAGCGCCCAAGCCCTTATCGACTTCCTTGCCTCTCCTCAGTGTATAGAGCCGCTACACCGAAACGATCTGACCATCGAAGCCTATGACCTCGCGGAACATGACCGTCTGATAACGGACTATCCGCTTTCTTCTGCCTGGGAAACACCGCTTTAGCGCACTACTTGCCGGAAATACCCCTGTCCTGGGCAAGTGGAGCAGCGCCTGTCAACTCGACCACTTTCGAGAGAACGGAAGAGGTAGATCCTGCATGGGACTGAATAAACGAAAGCAGCCGTTTGTTTTCTTGGGCTTTCCGGAGAAACTTGAACGCAATGCCACGCGCGCTGATGGAGCGGACCATCGCCGCTACTTCGATCGGAGGTTCATCTTCAGCAACAGCTATTTCGAGATAGAAAATGTCATCGACATGCACATTTGTATCGCTTGTGATGATGCATCCGCCCAGAGACAGATCCATCACCGTGCCTTCCCCGCGCATTTTCCCGCCTGAAAATGACAGGCACAGCCGCACCGGAATACGGAGATGCTCCCGGCGATCGATCAAACGATCAGAGCTCTCACTCCCTAGCCGACAGGCGAGGAATCGATGACTACAGAATTGACAATGGAAGGGAACAATCCAAACCCACGATGCGAGATATTCGCGCGGTGACTGCGGCCGTGAACGAAATGCGCCGCCCTTCCGGCAATGTGGACAGATGACCTGATGGCTCATTCAGCACAGCCTCCGTCACTGACTTACGCGCCATTCTTGCTCCAAATAGCACTATAAAGGCCTTTCACTCACAGTCAAGCTGATTGCCATCTCACGCAAACACTCTCAGCCACTGACCAGCACACGTTGGGATAGAACGCTAGCCAGGTTCTTCATCGGCCGGGTCCGGTTCTGTCTGCAAACCAGACTCCACGATGCCGGCACGGATATATTCCCGCTGAAGTGTGGCAATGAAACGGACGCTGATATTCTTGGGACACACCGCTTCGCACTCATATTGATTTCCACAGGAGCCAAAGCCTTCCCGGTCCATGGCCTCCATCATCGCCATAACACGACGGGCGCGCTCAGGCTTGCCTTGTGGCAGCGCAGCCAGATGAGAAACTTTGGCTGCCACAAACAGCATGGCCGATGCATTCTTGCACGCAGCGATACAGGCACCGCAACCGATACATGAAGCCGCATCCATTGCGGTCTCAGCCTGCTCTTTGCCGATCAACAGGACATTGCCGTCCACCGCCCCGCCGGTATTGATGGAGATATAGCCCCCTGACTGCATCACCCGATCCAGCGCCCGCCGGTCTACGACAAGATCTTTGATAATGGGGAAGGCGCGGGCACGCCAGGGCTCGATCGTAATTGTGGCACCATCGGAAAACTGCCGCATATAGAGTTGGCACGTCGTGATCCCGCGTTCGGGGCCATGCGGCACCCCGTTGATCACGAGCGAACAGCTCCCGCAAATCCCCTCGCGGCAGTCATGCTCGAACGCCACAGGCTCTTCACCAGCCAGAACCAAGCGCTGATTCATCCCATCGAGCATTTCCAGAAATGACATGTCAGGGCTGACATCTTGAGCTTCATAGACCGCAAACCAGCCTTTGTCATCAGGCCCCGGCTGCCGCCAAACTTTCAGAGTGAACGTCATGCCTTCCCTATCAGCCTCTCGCCCAATCCCCTCACACTTTCTGTATCACGCCTTGCCCCTGCCCCCGTACCTCTCACCCCAACTCCTTCCCCTTGACCACTCACCCCTCACCGACTATTGATAGCTTCTGGTCGTCGGCTGCACGAACTCGAAGGCGAGCGGCTCCTTGTGCAGAATGGGTGGACCATCCTCCCGATACTCCCACGCGGCAACATGGGAGAATCGCTCATCGTCACGCTTCGGTTCGCCATCGGCGGTTTGATGCTCCTCTCGGAAATGTGCCCCGCACGACTCCTTCCGATACAGGGCGTCGTGGCAAAGCAATTCGCCGAATTCGAGGAAGTCCGCAACCCGTCCCGCATACTCCAGCTCTTGATTGAACGTTTCTCCTGACCCAGGGACCACCACACTGCGCCAAAATTCTTCGCGCAACGCCGGAATCTCCTGTAGCGCCCGATTCAGCCCTGAGTCAGAACGCGCCATTCCACAGTAATCCCACAATATCCTGCCCAGTTCCCGATGGAATGAGGCAGCCGTTCGACGTCCGCTCGGCTGAAGCAACTTAGTCAACCTACCCGTAACACGCTCCACCGCTGCACGAGACACGCCGGAATCCGCTACCGGCAACTCCAGCCTCGTCGTAGCCAAATAATGTCCGATCGTATAGGGCAGGATGAAATACCCGTCGGCAAGCCCCTGCATCAACGAGCTGGCACCCAATCGGTTCGCACCGTGGTCCGCAAAATTTGCCTCGCCGATGACAAAGAGGCCAGGAATGGTACTCATAAGATTGTAATCGACCCAGAGCCCCCCCATCGTATAGTGCGGCGCCGGATAGATGCGCATAGGTGCCTGGTAGGCATCTTCCCCGGTGATCCGCCGATACATATCGAACAGGTTGCCGTACCGCTCGCGTACGACATCGGCCCCTTGCTGCTCAATCACATCGCTGAAATCCAAATAGACCCCTTGGCCGCCCGGCCCGACTCCCCGCCCCTCATCGCATAACGATTTGACGGCGCGGGAGGCGACATCTCGAGGCACCAGGTTGCCGAAACCCGGATAGCGGCGTTCCAGGAAATAGTCCCGCTCAGAAGAAGGGATTGCGCCAGGAGGCCGGCTGTCCGATGGTATGGCCGGAACCCAGAGCCGCCCGTCGTTCCGGAGGGATTCGGACATCAGCGTCAACTTGGCCTGCTGTGTTTCTGCCGGCGGGATCGCCGTGGGGTGGATCTGCGTAAAGCAGGGATTGGCAAAGGCGGCGCCTTGTTTCCAGGCGCGGTACGTTGCAGTCACATTGCTGCCAATGGCATTTGTAGATAGATAGTAGACATTGCTGTACCCGCCGGTTGCCAACACGACCGCGTGCGCGGTATGGGCCGTGATCTGACCGGTGACCAAGTCGCGGACCACAATCCCTCGCGCATGCCCCTCGTCAATGATGAGATCGAGCATATCAGTGCGCGGACGCATGGTGACCCGGCCGCGTTCGACTTGCCAGCAGAGCGCAGAGTACGCACCCAAGAGCAACTGTTGTCCGGTCTGGCCTCGGCAATAAAATGTCCGGGATACCTGCACACCGCCGAACGAACGGTTGGCCAACTGGCCGCCGTACTCCCTGGCAAAGGGAACACCAAGCGCCACACATTGATCGATAATCTGTGTGCTGACCTGAGCGAGGCGATAGACGTTCGCCTCACGTGAACGGAAATCTCCGCCTTTGATCGTATCGTAGAAAAGTCGCGCGACGCTATCTCCGTCGTCCTGATAATTTTTTGCCGCATTGATCCCACCTTGTGCCGCAATACTGTGGGCACGACGCGGGCTGTCCTGGAAACAGAAACACTCCACGTCATAACCGAGCTGCCCCAACGTAGAGGCCGCACTGGCGCCGGCCAAACCGCTCCCAACGACGATGATTTTGATCCGCCGCTTATTGGCGGGGCTCACAAGCTTTTCACTGAACCGGCGTCGGTCCCATTTGGCCTCCAGCGGCCCGGAGGGAATCTTGGCATCGAGTATTGTCACGCGCGCACAAGTCCAAGAAAGATGGCAAAGATAATCGCCAGATTGCCGAACACAACTATTACTGCAACCGCCGGCCCCGCCGCTTTGAACAGGCGATTGAAGGCCGCATGCTCAATCCCCAGTGTCTGCAAGCTGCCGGATACTGCATGGCTCAGATGCACACCGAGTGCAAGTTGCCCGACGCAATAGATCACGACATAAAGAGGGTTCTGAAAGGCATGGACAACTTTGCCATAGACATCGACATGGCCTCCTGCATCCAATCGATGATTACTCGATGGATCAGTGAGCCCCGCTGTCAGATGCAGCAGGTGAAACACGACAAAAACCAACAACACACTGCCGGTGAGCGCCATCGTGCGAGACGCCACGGACGCGTGCCGATATTCACGGGTGGCATACCCCACCGGGCGGGCGCGTCGATTGCGCAGAGCCAACTGAATCGCCAAGGCAATGTGGAAGATCGCGACGCCAAGTAACCCAATCCGCACAGCCCATAGGAACATCGGCATCTCGCGCAACATCGCCGCATAACTATTGAGCGCGTCGGGTCCTTCAAAGACTTGCAGATTGCCGAGCATGTGGAACACAACAAACCCGACAAGCCACAGGCCTGTCAGCGATACGACTACTCTGCTGCCCAATGATGACCGAACCCAGCCGACGCGCTGCATCGTCCCCCGATCCTCGCGCCACGAACTGCCACCGCCTCACACTACGGCGCCCGCCATATTCTCACTCCTTATGTACTCTGCTTGCACTGAGACCTCAAGAGGAGCCGCTCTTCTGTGCTCCTCTCGGAACTCGCAATCATACCTGGTTCAACGATTGCCATTGGGAGAATCCGGCCGATGAGTAAGAAGAACCACTCTGGCTATCGCAGGCGGAGTGCCAATCGGTGGAAGGGGGGGGCATGTCTCGTTTGCGCAGGGAACACACTCGCCTACAGGGAATCCTCCGGGTCCGATGGACGTGGAGTGATCCGCCGGACTTTCGGCTCAGCTAAATCACGTGCGTCGGGCCCGGTGATGATCGGGTCGAGTACCATGACACAATTCCGCCCGGATTCTTTGGCAGCGTACAGCGCTTTGTCGGCTTGATCAATCAATTCTAGCGGGGTATCCGCCCCCAGCTTCGTGGACGATATTCCACAACTCACCGTCATCGCCAGCTTGCACGACGTGCGTACCCGATTCCCTGCTTCTATTTCAATACGAACTCGAAGGCGCTCTGCCATCTCTGCGGCTTCCGCTATCGTCGTGCGCGGAAGCACCAAACAGAATTCCTCTCCCCCATAACGACCGACGATATCTGTCAACCGCACGGCGCTGCACAGACAAGCAGCGACTGCTTGGATGGCGTGATCCCCGACCGTAGGCCCAAATTGGTCGTTCACATTTTTGAAATGGTCGATATCGACCATCACACAACAAAGTTCGACACCCTGTTCACGACTTTCTGCAAACGCCGTTTCAAGACTCATGTACACAGCACGGCGCTTGAGGCACCCCGTCAGGGAATCGCGAGACGCTACCCGTTCCAGCTCCGTATTTTTGAGGGAAATCTCCGCTTGAGCCGCATCGAGGTCCGCTGCGGTTCGCACCAAGCACTGATTCAGATGCGTCAGCCGATCGTTCGTGCGCTGCAGTTCCGCCATACGTTCGTCAATGAGCTGATTTAATTCGCTCAGCTGTTTGCCCACCTGATGAGCCAGACTCCATTTTCGGCAGAGTGCGCTCGCGAGCTGCAACACTTCAACGCTGCTGAACGGTTTTTGGAGGATAAGCAGCTTGTCGTTTCGACCGATTCGACGCCGGATCTCATCCCAGGGCTGGTCAGAATAGGCCGTGCAGATAACCACCTGTAGCTCTGGGTCCTCTTTCCAAAGACGTTCAACCGTCTCCAGCCCATCCCACCCGGTCGGCATCCTCATGTCGATA
>JABMDE010000052.1:0-8190 GCA_015904055.1 Nitrospira sp.
GGTACTGTGCTGAAACCCTTCGTCGTGGAGTGCGGGAATCTTCCATTTCTTGACTGGGCAAATGGCTTCTGCCATTGTTGGTCTACACAAGAGGAGCGCTATGAAAAAAGAGAAAGAGCGGTCGGTTGCGGTCGTGGGATTGGGCTATGTTGGTCTTCCGATCGCGGTCGCGTTTGGAAAGCTGATGCCTGTGATTGGCCTCGACATTAATAAGACAAAGATCGAGGAACTGAGAAAGGGCGTTGACCGAACGGGGGAAGTCTCGGCGGAGGATCTTACAACGAGTCGGGTGCAGTATACCTATGAACCGGCTGACCTGAAGGCCGCAGATTTCATTATTGTCGCAGTACCGACTCCTATCAATGAATCGCTTCAGCCGGAGTTAAAACCGTTGCGAATGGTATCGGAAGTCATTGGCGCCAATATGGCGCCTGGCACGATCGTCGTCTATGAATCGACTGTGTATCCAGGAGTCACGGAGGAGATCTGTCTGCCTATTCTGGAGAAGAAGTCTGGCATGAAGGCCGGTGTCGACTTCAAGGTCGGATATTCTCCGGAGCGGATCAATCCCGGCGATAAAGAACATACGCTTGAGAAGATTGTGAAGGTGGTTTCCGCGCAAGATGCGGAGTCACTGGAAATTGTCGCCGACATCTACGGGATGGTCGTCAAAGCAGGAGTGCATCGCGCGTCCAGCATCAAGGTTGCGGAAGCGGCAAAGGTTATCGAAAACACCCAGCGCGATCTCAATATTGCCCTGATGAACGAACTGGCATTGATCTTTCACCGTCTCGGAATCGATACGAAGTCCGTGCTTGAGGCAGCCGGCACAAAGTGGAACTTTCTCAAATTCTCACCGGGCCTTGTGGGTGGTCACTGCATCGGAGTCGATCCGTATTATCTTACGGCGAAAGCGGAATCGGTGGGCTATCACCCGCAAGTGATTCTTTCCGGGCGGCGCATCAACAATGGGATGGGCAAGTTTGTGGCTGAGCAAACTATAAAGTTACTGAGCCAGCTGGCTCGCCCTGCCAATCAGTTGACCGTAGGCGTACTGGGCTTGACGTTCAAGGAGAACGTGCCGGATCTCCGCAACAGTAAAGTGCCGGACATTATCAATGAGCTTCGTGAGTACGGAGTCAAGGTCCTGGTGCATGATCCGATGGCTGAACGCGAAGAGGCGGTTGCGGAATATGGGATTCATCTGGTCGATTGGAAGGAACTGAAAGACCTCGATGGGTTGATCCTTGCTGTTGCACACCGGAAGTATGCGGGCATGAGCCTGGACGATCTCTTGAAACCGTTGCGCAGCCTGAACGATGGCGTACTGATTGATGTGAAGAGTATGTTGGAGCCTGGCAAGGTTCCAAGTTCTCTCAAGTACTGGCGTCTCTAAGAGAAGAAAATTTCATATCAATCTCCAGTGCCTACCTGCGCGAGCGCATGAGATGGATTCGTAGAGATTAATTCCCGCACCGTGACCGTACCTAATAGACTTTTCCTTTGAGCACATCTTCCTCTGTAGTATAAGTGATTGAGGTGAGGCCGGTCCGATTGTCGAGGTCGGCGGCTGTTTTTCAGCGGAAAGGGTGTCTCTGTGACATGTAATCGGCCATATTTCTTGAACGGCAAGGTAGCCATGATCGTTCAAGTTGTCATGCTGGCTGGGGTGACAGGCTGCGCCTTGCTGGTGTCGCCCGATGTCAAGCGGGGCGATCAACATCTGGCAGCGGGCAATTGGGAGGAGGCGGGTTTGGCCTATAAACAGGCGCTGAAAGATGCTCCCTTCGATCCTTCCCTGCAGAGCAAATATATTTTGGCCCGTGAACGTGCGGCGGCGATGTATGAAGAACGCGGGCGGGCCTTTCTGAAGGAGCGACGCATCGACCAGGCCATTGAACAATTTAAACGTGCGCTCACGATCGAACCATCGGGTGCGGAACATCAGGCCAGTCTTGCCGAGGCGATTCGCCTCAAGGAGTCTCGATCTCAGTATCGTGATGCGGAACGTTTGGCTCAGCTCGGGCGGACCGATGAGGCGATCGACGGCTTTACGCGATCCGCTGAATTGGACCCGGCATTTCGAGAACCGCTCGAGAGCATCAGCCGATTAACGGAAGAACAGCAGGCGCTCATGAGGGGCGACCGGCTCAAACAACCGGTCACACTTAAATTTAGAAATGCGGGGGTCAAGGAAGTCTTGGAAGGGGTGGCGAAGGCCGGCGGGTTGACCCTGATCTTCGATAAGGACGTCAGGAACGATCCGATTTCTATTGCGATTCAGGACACGCCCTTTGAGGACGCGCTTCAGCTTCTCCTCAACAGCAATAACTTATTTTCCCGCGCTGTATCCCCGGGTGTGCTGATCATTAGCCCCAATACGAAACAGAAACAGGAACAGTATCAGGATCTGATGATCCGGACCTTTTATCTTTCGAACGCCAAATCCAAAGACATGTTGACGCTCCTGAAAAGCATGCTTGATTCGAAGCGCATGCATGCGAACGAGCAATTGAATACGATCGTGATTCGTGATCAGCCTGAGAAGATTCAGATGGCCGAAAAAATCATTCTGGCCAATGATCGTCAAGAGGCCGAGGTGCTTTTCGATGTCGAAGTGCTGGAGGTCAACCGGACGGTTAATCAGAACTATGGGCTGACGTATCCGAAGCAGGTCGCTGGCGCGATGGTTCCCCTTCCTCCTCCCGCAGGCCTTATTGCCGGGACGCTGGCCCAGCAGTTCAGCGCAAGCCAGTTGTCGGATCTGGGCCCCGGGAACTATCTCTTCAAAATTCCGACGAACGTCCAGCTGGATTTTTTCAAGCAAATTACGGACGCGAAGACATTGGCTGCACCGAAGATCCGAGTCATGAACAACCGGAAGGCAGAAATCAATATTGGCGATAAGCAGCCGATCCTATTGTCCACGACGAATGTTTTGCCGGGGCAAGCTGCAACAGGCGCCGTGCCGACCACATCGACCGTCACCTCTATTGAGTTTCGTGACACCGGCGTCAAACTGTCAGTGGAGCCTTCCATCAGATTGGGCGGCGAACTTGGATTGAAAATGAAGATTGAAGTGATTCGCTTGGGTGAACAAGTGACGTTGCAGGCGTCTCCGCCCATTACGCAATTCAAGTTTGGCAATCGGTCCGCTGAGACGATGCTCAGCATCAAGGATGGGGAAACCATCGTACTGGGCGGGCTGTTACAAGAGGAAGATCGCAAAACCAGAGTGACGGTTCCTTGGATCGGCGATCTTCCTTTTATTGGGAATCTCATCAGCTCATTTAGAACGGATCGGGTTACGACAGAGGTGATTCTCACGATTACGCCGCATATCGTGCAGAACATGACTCCTCCGGCGCTCAGCGCGCAAACATTCTGGTCCGGCACGGAGTCGACCTACGCAACCGGCCCAATGTTTTCGACCCCTGCTCAGAAGGTGTCTGCCAATCCGGGCAGTGTCTATGGAGAAGGTGCGACTTTTTCCAATAGCGGGGCAAAAGGAGCCGGGGATAGGACCTCCAGCCGTTCTCTCGACCAACTGGCGGTTCCTGATCCTTTGCTGGCGATCCACCCCGATGAGTCGGCTGTTAAATTCGGCAAAGAAATTAAGTTGTCGATTATTGATGGGCGTCTTAGCGCATCGGGGGACAATCTCTTCAAGTTGGAATATGACCCGAAGATTCTCCAGTTTAAACGGCTTGGCGAGGCGGAACTTGTCAGTCCATCGGGTCTTTCACCGGGAGAGCAGGGAGATCGGGTGCGAACTGTCGCATTCCGGCTGGCCCATCCTGATCACCGCGCCCCGCGATCCGTCAGTGTTGTGTTTGTGGCGAAAGCCCCTGGAGTGTCTCCGATCCGTGTTGAGCTTGTCGGCTCCGATGGTGGCGGGCGGGCGGCTTCTTCTGAAATCAGGACAGGGGTTGTGAGAGTCCGGTGAAGGAAGAGGGGCTCACGCTTCTGGAGATTCTTGTCACCATGACCATCGTGGTGATTTTGGCTTCAGTCGCCATGCCGCTCAGTAAAGTCTCGACGAAGCGTGTGCAGGAGATAGAATTGCGTCAGCATCTCCGGACCATACGGAGCGCGATCGATACCTTCAAGCTCGAATGGAATCGGGACGGGGATCTGCTGATTGGGCCGGTGTGTGTGAAAAATAAATTGACGTGCAAAGAGGTGACGAGTCCATACGGCTACCCGAAGTCGCTCACTGTGTTGCTGGGGGTCACACTCACTGGGGAAGGGGCCACCGTTCGCGGTACGACCGTCAGGCGCTACCTGCGCGTAGTGCCGGTGGATCCGTTGACCGACAAGCCGAATTGGATGCTGCGTTGCTATAAAGATCAGCCGAAGCCGTCCGGTTGGTGCGGCGAAGATATCTATGATGTGATGACTCAAAGCGAGGCGGCCGCGCTCGATGGAACAAAATATCAGGACTGGTAAGCACGGTGCGGGACATGCGCAGGGCTTCACGCTCATTGAGCTGATGATTGTGGTCTCCATCATCGGAATTCTCGCCACAATCGCGGTGCCGTCCTACCAGTCCTCTTTGATTAAGGCGAGGGAGACGGTGCTGCGGCAAGACTTGTTCACTATACGGGAGTTGCTCGATCAGCATCGCGCTGATCAGGGGAAATACCCTCCGTCCTTGGGAGGACTGGTCGCGGCGGGATATCTACGGATGCTTCCCAAGGATCCCTTTACGAATTCGCCGGACTCCTGGCAAGAGATCACCGAACCGACCGAGGGCGGCGTCTTCGATGTCTATTCCGGGTCGGACCTCGTTGGAACAAACGGGACGGCATATAACCAATGGTAACCATGCGTACACATCGATCTGGTTCGAATCTACCCAAGCAGGGGCTAGGAGCAGACCGCTATCGTGTCGTGTGTATTGGAATAGTACTAGGGTTCTTCATGGGCGCTGTCGTTGCCTGCAGCCCGCTGGAGCCGCTTGATGAGCCGGAATTCTCTGATCTGCAACTGACTATGGATACGGTGAAGACATCGCTTCGAGACGCGCAGCGAATCATTGCCGAGTTGCGTGCGGAAGTGGATTCACGGCGTCTGGAATTGGCTGATCTCCAAATCGCTCGGGCTCAACTCGAGGGGCGTGTCCGCGAGGCAGAACGCCGGTTGATTGAAGCCCGGCATGTGATCGATCTTCAACGGGAGGAGCTGGCTGGCTCGCGTTCCGATCGGGAACGGGCAGCCCGAACCGGGGCGATGCTACAGAGCCAGCTGAAGCAGCTGCACAATCAGATTGCCAAAATGGGGGGGGGCGCAGGCATGCCTGCGGCACGAGGCCACCAAATGGGCATGTCGGCGGCAAAACTTGATCGGCCGGATGTATTGCCGGAACGCGCTGCAGTGGTTGTGACGCAGGCGCCGCATCTCCACGAGAGGGCATCCGTTGACATAGCGAGGATTTCGAGAGCCGCTTCAGGCCATCCCCTGCGAGTGGTGGTCATGCCCGGCGATACCCTGTGGAGCATCGCGCAGCGGCATCGAGTTTCCCTCAAACGTCTCATGGCCATGAACTATCTTTCCGACGATCATATCGAGGCCGGCCAAGATCTCTGGCTGGTCTATCTGCCGGTCTCTGGTGCGCCTGAGTATATGATAGCTGAGTAGTGCGCCGATTCTCTGACCACAAGGGTCCATCATCATGGCAGTGTTTACGTACCGAGTTGCCCGGCCGGATGGTTCCACTATCAATGGCCAAGTCGAGGGAGATGATGAGTCTCGGGTACGCGCCAAACTTGAATCACAAGGGCTTCTGGTGTTCAAGCTTCACCGCCGTGGGATGGGATCGGCGGCGGTATCGGGGAAGTCCTGGTCGTGGGGCACGCTTCCGTTGGGGGAATTCTTGATTTTTAACCAAGAGCTGTTCGCGTTGGTGAAGTCGGGATTGCCTGTGTTGCGGGTGTGGGAGCTGCTGATCGAGCGCTCTGCACATGCGGGATTTCAACAGGTGCTGCGCAATGTCCGTGAAGATATCCGTGGCGGCTCATCGGCTTCCGACGCGCTGGCCAAACACCCCCTGTATTTTTCGGACCTCTATGTGGCGACAGTGAAGGCCGGTGAACAGTCGGGCAATCTTTCAGACGTGCTGCAACGGTACGTTGCGTATCTCAAGCTCATGATGGGGTTGCGCCAAAAGGTGATGAAGGCGCTTTCGTATCCTGCGTTTCTTGTCCTCATCGGAGTGGGTGTCATCGGATTTTTGTTGACCTATGTGATGCCGACGTTTGTGTCGGTCTACGGGGAGTCAGCGAAGACATTGCCGTGGGCGACGCAAACATTGCTCGACGTTGTGAGTCATGTGGAGTCCGAGCTCTTGCCTCTGTCGCTGCTTCTAGCAGGTCTTGTGCTGGGAGTGCGGGCCTATTATGTAACCCCGAAAGGCCGCCTGATGATGGATCGGTCGGTCCCATTGCGGTCAAACACAATACGGTGCAGCTGACTCGAACGCTCGGGACAATCCTGGCTGGAGGCATTCCATTGGTCGATGCCTTGCAGAATGCCAGAGGCGCGGTCTCAAACCGATGGGTGTCGCAAGGACTGGCGGGTGCCGTCAATGAAATCCGAGAGGGCGTGACGCTCGCGTCGGCGCTGGATCGTCCGCGCGTGCTTCCACAATTGGCAATCGAGATGCTGTCGGTGGGAGAAGAGACCGGGTCGCTCGATGCAATGTTGAGAGACGTGGCAGAGTTTTATGAAGCCGATCTTGACACCAGACTCACCCAACTGACGACCTGGATCGAGCCTGCCTTGTTGCTCGTCATGGGAGTATTGGTCGGAGGGATCGTGATCGTCATGTATCTGCCGGTGTTTCAGATGGCCGGCTCCGTTGGTTAGAGGCCGATAGGGGATGGTAGGGGATATGTCTACAGCGATGCACGAGGTGGCTCATGGCGCGTAGTGTGGCCAGACCTTCTCTTGCCGATATGTTAGTCAGCCAGGGGGTTGTTCCAAAACGGACGGTTGAGGACACGCTCCACCGGCTGGCTGGAGCGTCGGCTACGCTGGGGCAGGTCCTGGTGGAGAAGGGACTCCTCTCGGAGGATCAACTCGCCCGTACGCTGGCCGCTCAGTACGGACTTCCCTACGATCCGCTGACGAGTTTTCAAGTCGACCCCCGCTACTATGAGACGATTTCCGTCAAGTTGATGCAGCGATTTCCATTCATCCCCATTGCAGACCAAGACGGCGTGCTGACCATTGTTATTGCGGAACCACAGAATGTCTTGGGCCTCGACGAATTAGAGCTCTTGACTGGGAAGCGGCTGGAGCTGATCGTTAGTTCAAAAAGCGCCATTCTTGCGGCGTTAGACCGCAGCGCAGGGTCCAATCAGGCGCTGCGTGAGCTTGAAGCGGAGTACCGGTCGGTGCTGGTGAAGGAGGACGAGCGAGGTGCGGAGGTTCTCTCCATTGATCATGCCGGGGAAGATCAGAGCCCCGCTGTCAAGCTGCTTGATTCTATTCTGCTAAGCGCGATGCAGCGCCGCTCCAGCGATATTCATATCGAGGCGGCCGACCGGGCGACGAAAGTCAAGTTTCGCGTCGACGGCATCCTTATTCAGGCGATGGAGCCGCTCGATATCCGATTGCACGCTCCGTTGGTGTCTCGTCTGAAAGTCATGGCGGAGCTGGATATCGCCGAACGCCGGGTGCCTCAAGACGGCAGTTTTCGCATGCGGCTGGATCGAAAGGTCGTGGACTTTCGGGTCTCGATTTTGCCCAGTGTATTCGGTGAATCAGTGGTTATCAGAATTTTAGACCGGGAATCTATTACGACCGGCGTATCGGCGTTGAAACTCGAGCGGCTAGGATTCAATCCGGAAGATTTGAAACGCTTCCGGAGGGCCATCACCCGCCCGTACGGCATGATCTTGGTGACCGGGCCGACAGGAAGCGGAAAGACGACAACCTTGTATGCCGCGATTTCTGAAATGAACACGCTCGAAGACAAACTGATTACGATCGAAGATCCAGTCGAATATCAGTTTTCTGGGGTGGTGCAGATTCCCGTCAATGAGAAAAAAGGATTGACCTTCGCGCGAGGACTCCGGTCCATCCTGCGGCATGACCCGGACAAGATCATGGTCGGAGAAATTCGGGATCCCGAAACGGCTCAGATTGCCATCCAGTCCGCTCTGACCGGCCATCTGGTCCTGACGA
>JABMDE010000052.1:8310-22996 GCA_015904055.1 Nitrospira sp.
GCAGAAGTTGAGTCACGACGGCTGGAATTGGCCGATCTCCAAATCGCACGGGCTCAACTGGAGGGACGTGTCCGCGAGGCAGAACGCCGTTTGATTGAAGCCCGGCATGTGATTGATCTTCAGCGGGAAGAGCTGGCTGGCTCGCGTTCTGATCGAGAACGGGCAGCTCGGACCGGGGCTGTCCTACAGAGCCAGCTGAAGCAGTTGCACAGCCAGATTGCCAGAATGGGGAGTCCGGCAGGCATACCTTCGGCAAGAGGCCGTCAAATGGGCGTAGCGTCGGCGAAGCTGGATCAGCCGGATGTTGTGCCGGAACGCGCTGCAGCGGCAGTGATGCAGGCGCCGCATCTCTACGACAGCTCATCGGTTGACACAACAAGGATTTCGCGAGCTGCTTCAGGCAATCCTCTGCGAGTGGTGGTCATGCCTGGCGATACTCTGTGGAGCATTGCGCAGCGGCATCGAGTTTCCCTCAAAGGTCTCATGGCCATCAACCAGCTTTCCGACAGTCATATCCAGATTGGCCAGGACCTCTGGCTGGTCAAGCCGCCGGCTTCCGGTGCGCGTGAGTACAAGACAGCTGAATAGTGCGCGACTCGTTCCGTCGCTAATTACAAAGGTCCATCACCATGGCGGTGTTTACGTACCGAGTTGCTAGACCAGATGGGTCGACTGTCAATGGCCAAGTCGAGGGGGACGATGAGTCGCGGGTGCGCGCCAAACTTGAATCACAAGGTTTTCTGGTATTTAAGCTTCATCGCCGGGGGATGGGATCGGTAGCGGGATCGGGGAAGTCCTGGTCCTGGGGTACACTTCCGTTGGGGGAGTTCTTGATCTTCAATCAAGAGTTGCTTGCGTTGGTGAAGTCGGGGTTGCCGGTGTTACGGATATGGGATTTGCTAATCGAGCGCTCTGCGCATGCAGGATTTCAGCAGGTGTTGCGCAATGTCCGTGAAGATATTCGTGGCGGCTCGTCGGCTTCCGACGCGCTGAGCAAACACTCGTTGTATTTTCCTGACCTCTACGTGGCAACGATGAAGGCCGGTGAGCAGTCTGGCAATCTTCCGGACGTGCTCCAAAGGTATGTCGCATATCTAAAACTCATGATGGGGCTGCGCCAAAAGTTGACGAAGGCGCTTTCTTATCCTGCATTTCTGATCCTCATCGGAGTGGGCGTCATCGGGTTTTTGTTGACCTATGTGATGCCGACGTTTGTGTCGGTCTATGGGGAGTCAGCGAAGGCATTGCCGTGGGCGACCCAAGCCTTACTTGATGTTGTGAACCATGCGGAGTCCAGGCTCCTGCCTCTGGCGCTGCTCCTGATGGGTCTTGTTGTGGGAGTGCGCGTCTATTATACGACCCCTGCCGGCCGCCTGATGATTGATCGGCTTCTGTTAAAGCTTCCGTTGTTCGGCCCTATTGCAGTCAAACACAATACGGTGCAGCTGACGCGGACGCTTGGAACAATTCTGGCCGGTGGTATTCCACTTGTTGATGCGTTGCAGAATGCCAGAGGCGCGGTCTCAAACCGATGGGTGTCGCAAGGATTGGCGGGCGCAGTCGATGAAATCCGAGAGGGTGTGACGCTCGCGTCGGCCCTTGATCGTCCTCGCATACTTCCCAATCTGGCGATTGAGATGTTGTCGGTCGGAGAAGAGACCGGGTCGCTCGATACGATGCTGAGAGACGTGGCAGAGTTTTATGAAGCCGATCTCGATACCAGACTCACCCAACTTACAACCTGGATCGAGCCTGCCTTGTTGCTTGTGATGGGGGTATTGGTCGGAGGGATCGTGATTATCATGTATCTGCCGGTGTTTCAGATGGCCGGTTCCGTTGGCTAGAGGCTGATAGGAGATGGCACGGGCATGTTTTTAGCGGCGTACGAGGTAGCCCATGGCGCGTAGTGTTGCCAGACCGGCCCTTGCCGACGTGTTAGTCAGGCAGGGGGTGGTTTCCAAGCAGACGGTCGAGGATACGCTCCGTCGGCTGGACGGGGCGTCGGTTACGCTGGGGCAGGTCCTGGTGGGGGAGGGACTCCTCTCGGAGGATCAACTCGCCCGTGCGCTGGCCGCTCAGTACGGATTGCCCTACGATCAGCTGACGAGTTTTCAAGTCGACCCTCGCTACTATGAGACGATTTCCGTCAAGTTGATGCAGCGATTTCCATTCATTCCCATTGCAGACCGAGACGGAGTGCTGACCATTGTCATTGCAGATCCGCAGAATGTCGTAGGACTCGACGAATTAGAGATCTTGACCGGAAAGCGGCTGGAGCTGATTATCAGTTCGAAAAGCGCCATTCTTGCGGCGTTGGACCGCAGCGCAGGGTCCAATCAGGCGCTCCGTGAGCTTGAAGCGGAATATCGTTCGGTGTTGGTGAAGGAGGATGAGCGAGGCGAGGAAGTCCTCACTATCGATCACGCCGGGGAGGATCAGAGCCCTGCGGTCAAGCTGCTCGATTCCATTCTGCTGAGCGCGATGCAACGCCGCTCCAGCGACATTCACATCGAGGTCGCCGACCGGGCGACGAAAGTCAAGTTTCGCGTTGATGGCATCCTTGTTCAGGCGATGGAGCCGCTTGATGTCCGATTGCACGCTCCGTTGGTGTCTCGTCTGAAAGTCATGGCAGAGCTGGATATCGCCGAACGCCGGGTGCCTCAAGACGGTAGTTTCCGCATGCGGCTTGATCGCAAGGTTGTGGATTTTCGCGTTTCGATTCTGCCCAGTGTATTCGGTGAATCAGTGGTCATCAGAATTTTAGACCGGGAATCCATCACGACCGGCGTATCCGCTTTGAAACTCGAGCGGCTGGGATTTAATCCGGAGGATCTGAAACGCTTCCGGAGGGCCATCACGCGCCCGTACGGCATGATTTTGGTGACCGGACCGACAGGAAGCGGAAAGACGACAACCTTGTATGCGGCGATTTCTGAAATGAACACGCTCGAAGACAAGCTCATTACGATCGAAGATCCAGTCGAGTATCAGTTTCCGGGGGTGGTGCAGATTCCCGTCAATGAGAAAAAGGGATTGACCTTTGCGCGAGGACTCCGGTCCATCCTACGGCATGACCCGGACAAGATCATGGTCGGAGAAATCCGGGATTCCGAAACGGCTCAGATTGCCATCCAGTCCGCTCTGACCGGTCATCTGGTCCTGACGACCGTTCACGCGAACAACGTGTTTGATGTGATCGGGCGATTTGCGTCGATGGGGATCGATGCGTACAACTTTCTGGCAGCGCTCAACTGCGTGTTGGCACAACGGCTGGTCCGCATGCTGTGTTCGCATTGCCGCATGCCGGTCAAGGCGCAGCAGGGTCTTATCGAAGAATCAGGGCTGGATTATGAGCAGTTCAAGGACACGGTGTTCTACGAAGGGAAAGGCTGCGCACATTGTCTCGATACCGGATTCCGGGGCCGGCAGTGCATCACGGAATTTTTGGATCTTACCGATGAAATCAAAGAGATGATTCTCGCAGAGCGCCCGCTCTCTGAAATCCGGTATCGTGCGCGGGGCCGGCAGTGCATCACGGAATTTTTGGATCTTACCGATGAAATCAAAGAGATGATTCTCGCAGAGCGCCCGCTCTCTGAAATCCGGTATCGTGCGATGACCGACGGGATGATTACGCTTCGGCAGTCCGCGCTCAAGAAAGTGATGAACGGGGAGACATCGTTGCGCGAGATCAATCGTGTCACATTCAGCGAGGAAGGGTAAATGATGTGGGATTGGGCGGGGCCGCAGCCGCAGTGCTGTCTCAAGCTGGGGATCGATGCCGTGGCGTGGGCTGAAACGGAGCGAGATTGGCGGGGGAGGCGTCGGCATCGATGCGTGGCGTCCCCGCTTCCAGACGGTCTCCTGAAACCGTCTCCGACAGATCCCAATGTGTCGGATACCGTGACGTTGCAAGGGCGCATTCGTACGCTCACGGGACTGCAGGCTGAGAGTCAACGTGAAGGAGGATCGCTGTTGGCTGATCTCCCTCGCCGGATTACCTTGCTACTTCCCGACACTGCGGTGCGGGCCATGGTGTTGCATCTGGATAAGTTTCCTGCGAGATCTGATGAGCGTGAGGCGTTGATTCGATGGCGCTTGGGACAGGAGCAGCTGTTTCCATTGACCGGGGCGAAGGTGGTGTCGCAAATGTTTCATGCGTTCCCTGGAGATGAACGCCGCACGCATACCGTGCTGACCGTGGCGATTCAAGAGCCTGTTCTGGCGCAGTACGAGGCACTCTGTGAATCCGTCGGGTTGCTTCCCCATGAGGTTGGGCTGACGAGTCTGCGACTGTTTGATCTGTGGCGGAGATCGTCGGGTGGATCAGGCCGGAAGAAGACGGAGTTTCTCTGGGCCAATGTGGCGGATCGAGCACTGACAACACTGGTGTTTCAGCAGGGGAGGCCGCTGTTCTACCGGTGCAAGTTCCTGGGAGACAATGCGGTGGATGCCGGAGATGCGTCGGGCTTGCTGGATAAAATCATCGAAGAATGTGGTGCGACCCTGGATGTTTGTCAGCGACGATATCCAGATGTGGCCATCAAGCACGCGATTGTATGTGTTGACGGGGAGCTGGATGGCTTGAAGTCAACGCTCGAAGCAGGCCTGGATCTTTCTGTTGAGCAGGTGGGATGGGGCGCTCTTGATCGGCTCGGTGTGGTTACGCAGGGGGGCCATCAGGGCATGGCGTCATTGGCTGCTATGGCCGGAGTATCGTAAGCATGGGTACGCTGAATCTTCTGATCGGTTATCTTGCTGACCGGCTTAGGCATGTTCCATTGCTGGGCGAAAGCCCGGCCCTGTTTCAGATCAACTTGAGTACCCGGTATCGGCCTGCGGCAGTGCCCCTACGAACGTTGTTGGTTGCGATGTGTGCGGTGTTGTCGCTGGGGATTCTTTGGAGCCTCGGTCAAGCGGCATTGGGGTACCGAGAGGCTCGGACCATCGAAGTAGAACTCGAACGAGTTCGTCAACTGGATGTGCAGCTGGTTGCCGAGGCTCAGCAGGAGGGGATCGACCTGTCTGAAGGGGCATTGCAAGGATTGTCTGCCGAGGTGGACCTTGCCAATCAGCTGCTCGAAAAGCGAACGTTCTCCTGGACGAAGTTTCTGGCTGGATTGGAGCAAGTCATCCCTGCACGGCTGGCACTGAGCAGTGTTCAATTCGATGCGGGCGGTACCGTGGTGCATCTGACAGGAACAGCCATGAGTTTGGAGGACATTACTGCGTTTACAGTGAGCCTGCAAGATCACCCCATGTTCAAAGACCCTGTCTTGGCGCAGCATCGTGCCGGGACAAACGGACTCGTGGAATTCAATGTGACTCTGCGATATCGGCAAACAGGGACCTGAGGCAGATGCGAGAACGAGTATCTGTTTTATTACAACAACCGTTTGCACCGCTGCTGCCCTGGGTGGGTATGGCAGTGGGGCTGCTGCTCCTATTGGTACTTGTTCAGCGTGTCGGCGTGGCCGGGGCTGAGTCGAAGCGGGAACGCCTGGATAAAGAGTGGATCTCGGCGCGGCAGTTGCTGCTGCATCATCGTGAAGCAAGAAAAGCAAAGCAGGATCTTCGCCAGGTCTGGGCGGTATTGCCGGCAGAGCGGGATTTCGCACCGCTGGCGCTGGGGATTTCGGAGGAGGCAAAGCGAGATCGAGTTGCCTTGCCGGCGTTATCTTATAAGACGGAGCCGACGCTGGTTGCTAATACGAGTAAAGGGTTGTTGCAGGGCTCAATGAGCGGACGATACGAAGACCTCCGTCGATTTATTTATGATCTGGAGACGGCGGAGGAGTTGTTGTTCATTGAAGATCTTGAGCTAACGCAGTCGGGTAGCGCGCAAGACCATTCGCTAACGTTTAAAATTAAGATTGCCGCTTATCTTCGCTCAGAACCAGCAAATTAGGGCATGTCAGTCACGATGTGATTGTTATGGATGCAAGACGAAAAGTCATGCTTGCGATTGTGCTCTTGCTTGCCTGGGCAGGGTTGGCCGTCTGGCAATGGGGGACTTGGGAAGAGCCGATTCGAGTCCCTCTGACGAATGTGACGGGTAGTGCGTCCTCTGCTCGACAGACAACGGCTAAGGGGAGCGGGTTGCATGTGAAAATTGAACGGCTTACATCGGCGCATACAGACCGAGAGACGACATTTACAGCGCCTCGTAATATTTTTGCATTGCCCAGTTTGGATGGGATATTTCCGGGTGGGCAGGTAACAGGTGAGCAAGTCGTGCACCAGGATTCTTCTTCTGAGGATGCGGCGCTGAAGCAGGCCGTGTCGGCTGATCTGGCGCAATATAAGTATCTTGGGTTTCTTCGGCTGGGCGAAGGTCGAAAGCGCAGTAAGGAGATTGCCGTGCTCAGCAAGAATGAAGAAGTGATGGTCGGGAAAGTCGGAGACCGGGTCGAAGATCATCTTGTGCTGAAGACCATCACACCGGAGAGTGTGACGATTTGGGATACGGGCGCCAACATCGATCAAACCGTACCGTTGTCGGAAGAACCGCTGCCTCCCCAGCAGTAAGCGGAACTGTACTATGCGGATCCATTCGACATCAACGAAGCAGGGAGAACGGGGCTTCTCCTATATTATGCTGATGATCGCGATTGTGGTGATGGGAGTCGCGATGTCCGTGGCCGCTCGGCAATGGAAGGTGATGGTGCAACGGGAGCAGGAAGCGGATTTGCTCGCTAAAGGCATTGAAATACAGAATGCCCTGGCACTCTATTCGGCCACTAAGAAAGCGGGAAGGGTCATGCCCGGGGAAGTGTATCCGCAAACGCTGGCCGAGTTAACCAAGCAGCCGAAGCCGTTTCTCCGAAAGGTGTACCTTGATCCGGTCGGTCGGGCAGAGTGGGATCTTCTACGGGCGCCCACGGGCGGCATCATGGGGGTTCGCAGCAAAAGCCGGAGCAAGCCGATCAAGCAGCGTGCATTCCCGCTTGTGGTTCGTCATTTTGAAGGAAAACAGACGTATTATGATTGGGTATTCCAGTTTCCCAACCCGTCCATGCCGACACTCGTTGCACCGGGGGCGCGACTTCCGGTGGGTGCTCCAGGACAGTCTGTTGCTCCAGGCGGATCAAGCCCAAGTAATCCACTGCCTCCCACAGACATGACTCCGCCGCCCGTATCTGCTCCGCTTCCTACCGCCTCATCCTGAGCGCCGGTGATCCTGTTGCCTTGACCTCTTGGAGAGGGGCGGGGTATGCTTTGTGCGGAGAGTGCGTCATCGAGGTATTGTCTGCCATGAATACAGAGTTGCAAAAACAGGACGAGCGAATCGAGCCGGATCAGGAACTGAAGCCGATTCCACAATACGTTGAGGAATTGGTCGTCAAGGCCAAACAGGCGTCGAGGAAGCTGGCGTCGGTATCAACGGCCGTGAAGAATCAGGCGTTACTCACAATGGCTGAGGCGCTCGAATCCAGGACAGACGAGCTACTTGCCGCGAATCAGAAAGATCTTGATGCGTTTGGAGCTGATCCGGGCAGAAAAGCCATGGCGGATCGCCTGCGGTTGACAGAGAAGCGGATTGCTGAAATGGCGACCGGTATCCGTGAAGTAGCCAAACTGCCGGATCCCTTGGGAACAGCGCCTGAGATGTGGACCAGGCCTAACGGGATGCAGGTAGGGCGTGTGCGCGCACCAATCGGTGTCATCGGTATTATTTACGAGTCGCGTCCCAACGTCACGGCGGACTCAGCGGCGCTGTGCCTTAAGTCCGGGAATGTGTGTGTGTTGCGGGGCGGCAGCGAAGCGATTCATTCCAACCGTGCGATCGCCGCCATCTTGTCTGAGGCGTCCGAAAAGGCCGGTGTGCCGGCCGGATCAATCACGTTTGTCGAGCGGGCAGATCGCGAGTTGGTGCCGGTGTTGCTCAAGCAAGATCAGTACATCGATTTGATTATTCCGCGCGGCGGCGAGTCCCTCATGAAACTCATTGCCGAACACTCGACCATTCCCGTTGTGAAGCACGATGCAGGGGTCTGCCATGTCTATGTGGACGCGTCGGCAGATCCGGCGATGGCCGAGTCGATTTGCGTGAATGCCAAGGCGCAGCGCCCGTCGACCTGCAATGCGATGGAGACCCTGCTGATTCACCAGTCGATCGCACGGACGTTGCTACCGAAGCTGGCGGTGAGCCTCCGGTCGGCAAAGGTTGAAATTCGTGGATGCCCCAAGACTTGCCAGCTGGTTCCTGAGGCTAAACCGGCCGGCGATCAGGATTATGGAACCGAGTTTCTCGATCTGGTGCTGGCGGTGAAAGTCGTCAGGAATATGGATGAGGCCATGGAGCATATCGCGCGGTATGGGTCGCGGCATACGGAGGCCATTGTGACGGCAGATTATGGCCGCTCGATGCGGTTCCTCAAAGAAGTCGATGCCGGTGCCGTTCTCGTCAATGCCTCCACTCGGCTCAATGACGGCTATCAGTTCGGCCTTGGAGCTGAAATCGGCATCAGCACCTCGCGGATCCATGCGCGCGGTCCGATGGGACTCGAAGAACTGACCTGTTTTAAGTTCATCGTCCTGGGGAGCGGCCAACTCCGCGAGTAAATGTCCCCTGATCCAGTCTCGTTTGCCCTGCAGAGTCCGACGCACCTGTCATTTCCGTCCACGCGCGTCCTTGCCGACCAGTTGGAGCAACGGGGGGGACGAGTCGTCATACGCCCAACCGGGCATCTGATCTTCTATCGGCCCGATGGCCGGCGATTTCTTACCACAGATCCTTCAGGCCACCCGTTGCATGAGTGTGAATGGCACGCGAATACTGACGGAACCGTGGTGCTCACGAGGGCGCGGATTCGACTCGATTGGGGGCAATGGATTGGACTGAAACCGGGTGGGCTGGTCAACGAAACCAGGTTGAATCTCGCGGCGAAGCCGGGGTGGCGGCAGATAACAGCGGATCATCTGCGTGCGATGGCGGCACAGGCGCTGCGGGTGCCGATTGAAGATGTACGGTGGTTCTATCGCAATGAGGATTTCAGTATTGATGCAGAGGGAATTGCGACGATCCGTCATCGGAAAGATGCGCTCTATGTATTGGACAACGGTACGTTCGAATCAGCCCGTTTTATGGCCTGTATGGGGGCCATGCATTGGGACCACATTGATTTTCTCCCCGTCGTCGAACTCTTCAAGTCATTGCTGCCTGGAACGGGCTCCGCCGTGTTTGAGTTAATCCGTGGTCTGTTCGACGATCAGAACAAAGGCCGTCCATTCCCACAGCCGCTTCGCTACCGCGGGATTCCCACCTATCCGTCGGAAGCAGCATTCAGACTGTTCAGCGGTTATTTTACACCCGTGGCGCCTGCCGGTGGAAACCCCATGGCGCTGTTCATGGATCAGTCCCGCTCACATCAGCTTACGTGGATCCCGGCGCAGGATACGCCGCTTCGCTATTTCGAGTCAGAGCAGAACCTGTGTCTCACGGTGCAGGGCGGGCTTATCCGGAAGGCGACCATTGCGGATGATAGTACCGGCTTGTCGTATGTCGAAGCGCGAAACCGGCGCATGGCGCCGCTGGACCGTCGTCTGGAAGTGAAGGGGCATGATCTGACGTTGAACGATCGGGAGAAACGCATTGCCATACGGCTCCGGCAGGAGATTGCGGTGGAGCCGATGCCGTCTGCAGACTATGCTTGTGCAGACAGTCCTGTCGATTGGCGTATGCTTTTCGTGCAGGGAGTCCCGCCGATTCGCCCTGCCGACGCGTTTGGGGCCGTGTTGTCGTATCCGGACGATGAGGAAGAGATCGGGGAATTAGCCGCGCAGCCGTTTGTTGCGGACTTTATACAAGATCTGGCAGAGCAGGATCCTGAGCTGGGGACGGTTCTGTCGCGGGCTGAACGGGTGCTGATCGACAACGGCGACACGGTGATTGAGACCTGCATTGCTTGCGATCGTTCGCGCGATTACACCGTTCGCTGCTACGATGCCGCCTATGCGCAGCGTCAGGCGCAGGAGCTCTGGACCAGGTGCGCTGTCCCACAACAGTGGGAGTGGCTGAGGCGGATTCGCATTGTGCCGTCGTCGATCTGGGACCAGACAATGGTGAATCCCCAGCCCTATGACGTGATTTACCAATGGCTGCCCTATTCTGTGTTCACGGAGGCAGCAGCGTTGACGGCGAGCGTAATCTGGCTCCGGCAGATGTTGCGACCACAGGGAAGCGCGTTTGTTGTCGGACCGGTCGGCTTACGAACGGTATTGGCTCACAACGCATTGCCGGTCGTGTGGGAAGAATCCGTCGAATCCCTCCCAACCGTTCAGATGCATAAGTCCATCTTGCCTAAGGCCAGAGTGAAGGCGGGTCTGACACTGTTTCATATCAGGCGGACTTGAAGATCAGGCCTCAGCGTTTCAATTGCTGAAGCTCAATGTGGACATTCTGCGTATCGTCGGCAATCCACAGATGTCCATCCTGAATCGCCCATTGTAAACGCATACTGGGGCTGGCCAATGCCGTAAGGGCGCGAACACTTTCCATCGGGATGAGGGTTACGGTCAGGTTCTCCAGTCGATCGAGCAGAGAACGATTCTTCGCCCACCAGGCGTCGGCGCTCCGGGCGCCATAGGTATAGACGGCGACTTGTGTGGCGCGGCCGCAAGCCTGGCGGAGGGATTTCTCATCCGGTTGTCCGACCTCAATCCAAAGATGGATGGCGCCGGTCAAATCTTTTTGCCAGAGCGCGGGTTCATCCTCGGTTCCCACGCCGCGCCCGAAGGACAAAGTCTCGTTTGCATGGAGAGCGAAGGCCAGCAGTCGCATCATCACGCGTTCGTCTGTTTCAGACGGATGGCGCGCCACGGTCAGGGCATGATCCCGGTAGTACTGGCGGTCCATGTCAGAGATCTGTAGAGTAGCTTTATAAATAGTAGAGTTGGAAGCCATGATGTCAGGTTATGGTTTCGGGAGCTCTGCGACAAACATCCGTTCGATCCGTTGGCGTGCCCATGGTGTTTTTCGCAAGAACGTCAAGCTCGAGGCTATCGTAGGGTGATGACGGAAACAGCGAATGGGAACCCGTTTCCCGAGCTCAGCCCATCCATGCCGTGCCACCAATGTGGTGACAATGGACTCCAGGGTAATCCCGTGCAAGGGGTCGCGGGGGTGGGATTTAGATCGTAGCTCGTCCATAGACAATTGGAATCTGTTGAGATGAAGAGTACCGATTGTGAGACAATTCTACAAGTCACTATGGGCGTCTGCGGACGGCTTTCTTTTGCCTGATAGAAGGAGGGGCGTAGGCTAAAGCTGAGCAATGATTGCTCCTGTCCAGCGCCTGAGCGATACTGGCCAGGATTAAGGGGAATCGAAGTTGGAGACAGGGATGGTCTGTAGATACGCGGAGGATGCATGAAAGAGAAGAAACGGAATGGAAAGGACGTGCACATGGACAAGACAGCGACGATGCGCGGGGGAAGTGATCCTTTCCAACGCCTGCTTGGACTGATGTTCAAAGCGCATCCGTGGCATGGTGTGTCTATCGGGGAGGAAGCCCCGGAGGTGGTGACGGCCTACATTGAAATCGTCCCGACCGACACGGTTAAGTATGAAGTGGATAAGAGCAGCGGATTTCTCAAGGTCGACCGGCCGCAGCGGTTTTCAAATTTTTGTCCGGCCTACTACGGCTTGATTCCTCAGACCTACTCCGGAGAGCAGGTGGCCGGTATTTTTGCCAAGCGAGCCCGTCGCAAAGGGATGGTCGGCGATGGCGATCCGCTCGATATCTGTGTGTTGTCCGAGAAGAGCATTCCCCATAGCGATATCCTCTTGATGGCGCTGCCGATCGGTGGCTTGAGCCTGGCCGACGGCGGCGAGGCCGACGACAAAATCATTGCCGTCATGCGGGACGATGCCGTGTACGGTAACCTCACGGACATTTCGCAATGTCCAAAGGCGCTTCTCGATCGTCTCCAGCATTACTTTCTCACCTATAAGAGTGCGCCGGGGACGACTCAACACAAGGTGGAAATTACCGGCATTTATGGACGAGATGAAGCACTGAAAGTTATTCGTGCGAGCCATGCCGACTATCGCGCGAATTATCCCGAGTTGAGTTCTTTATGGGTAAAGAATATGTAGTGCGCGGAATTGTTTTGGGGGAAGGGTTCATGACATTGCAGTCCTCCTCCTCTTCGGTCAGGCTGCAGTGTTGCGTTTGATTAGGTTGGCGAGATGGGCGAAGGGTGTGAAGGGGCGATCCGGTTCATGGTGTGATGAAGGGTCGTTCGCTTCGCCGCCTGCCTGATTGCGTTGGTGTGCATTGTCATGACAATAGAGGCAGAGTAATTCCCAGTTGCGGCCGTCCGGGGGATTGTTGTCATGGTTGTGGTCTTTGTGATGGACTGTGAGTTGGCTCAGTTTCTTGCCGTCAAATTCGCGCCCGCAGTGGGCACAAATCCAGGGAAATAGTTTCAACGCGCGCGCTCGGTAGGACTGCTCGTGGTGTCTCCGTGCCATGCGAGCCTCCATGAGAAGGGTGACTCGTGACAGAAATAAGTATAGCCCAAGTCGATGAATCATGCCACGCGCTGGAAGTGGGCCGTGGCCGCTTCTTTATAGGAAGCAACGGGTTTTTAGTGCCATGACACAGCTGTTCAATTGAATGAAGAGGTGGCAGACGTCCACATGAGTTCACCGGAGCGTAACTCAGCGAGCGTCCCATCGGTACGCCGTTAGGAACGGCATGACAAGCAACACGCCAAGCGTTCCGATCGATGCCGATATCGATGTGGGATCCTGGCTTGCCAAGTATTCGGTGTAGGAGAGGCCGCGGATGGGAAGTACGACCATGAATTGTGCAACGAGCGCAAGACCGAGCGCCACAAATCCTACCCTGAGTCGGACTCCTGGCAGGGGAGGCAAAGTAAGTCGGTCGATCGCCCATCGTGCGCCGATCATTGTGGCCAGAAGTACGGTAGGGATTTCCAGTATCCCAGCCAACCGGTGACTGAAGTGTAGAGCAATCAATTCCAGCCGAATGTACTCCAGTGTAAATCCCGCTCCAAGCGCGACAAGAAAATAGACGGTACCGGCTTTCATCACCCGCACCGGTCCCTGAAGGGCGGGTTTGGAGTGGTCAATGACTATTGGCTCTCTCGGATCCCATCTGTTCATAGACGTGTTTCCCGCGCGTCAGCCAAATATTCCATGATTGTGAGTAGGCCTGTACGGTTTCTGTTTCGGTGCCATCGCCGGTCACTATAGGGTGTCCCGTATTGACCCACATACAGATGTCGTCATAGACATTGACCACATGGATATAGCCCTGCTGATGTAGTTTCTCCGCGACGCGTTCACTGCGGTATCCTGCCGAGCAATAGACCGCGACCATGGACTGTTTATTGATCCCAGCCATCGGCCTATATCAAAATCATCGTAGCCCACCCACGTAGCGCCTTCAATATGACTCACTTCAAATTCTTGATGTGTACGGGCATCGAGTAGGTGAAAGTATTCTGATGCAATCCGATTGACCGACACTTCCGGCAGACTGTGCGACAGGAGGGTGGATAGGAACAGGTCATGCGCCTTGTTACGCATGGGTAGCGGCGCCTGAAGGGTGCGGCCCTACAGGACGAGGAGCAAGGCAAGTACAATTGATCTAAGAATTACAAGATAGCGCATGAGAATGAACTACAGGGGACACGCTGCTCTCGTGTCTGCAGTTTATGATGAAGCGGCGACGTATTTGATCGTACATGTTCCAACGCCTCTGGTGATTGTCACCAGACCGTGCCGGCTCAAGCGGGATACTTCGAGATGGAGTTCGTTCCAGCTGAACTCGGGATATCGGGTAACCAAGGCTTCGAAGTCACATTCAGGGGAATCTTTGAGAAAAGTGAGGATGCGTTCGGTGATGGGGGATTGCTGAGTCATGAGTGTCCTTCCGGCCGGTAGTAGTCGGCCTATTGGTCGGGGAGTTCGGGGGAAGAGATCCGTATTCTACAGGAAGTCGCTCAAAACAACAGGGCCGGATCCTATAAGGCCGCTACGTGCGTGAAGTGCTCATGTCGAAGGTCTGTGCCGGGAATGATGTGCAGCGGCCTTTTCTTTACGAGTATGCAGAAACGAAGATCACGATTGCGAATCCGGCGAGCAGGAATGCTTCTCCGCGATACACCCACCCTAGACGTATCCGCTGCGCAGCGTTGGAGTGAATCAGGGTCCCTGCTGCGATCCAGCCGGAGGCGACTCCGGTGCAGATGCCAGAAAACCCAGCCAAGTAGGGGAGCAGCTCGCTGGGCCCTGCATGAGGAGTAGGAAAGATGCCGAAGGCGAAGATCAAGTTCTTGGGATTCATCAAGGTGGTGAAAAAGACGCGGCGAACGGTGATCGGATGAGCATCCTGGAGGTCCTGTCCTCCCGATCGCCACAGTTTGATGGCCAGATGTATGAGATAGATGCTGCAGGCTACGCGGAGCAGTTGGGGCACTGCGGGATACGTTCTCGTTATTGGTTCCAGCACCAACACTAATGACGATATCGAAATGAGATAGGCCCCTACTTCGGCAAGAATGAGGCTTAGACTTGCCCGGAATCCACGCGACATTCCCGATACGAAGAGGAGCGAGTTCGTCGGTCCTGGAATGGCCAGGACGCCGAGGACTTCAAGAACAAACAGGGCGTGAGTAGTTTCGATGACAGGCATGAGCAGGTACGTATCTG
>JABMDE010000052.1:23116-29999 GCA_015904055.1 Nitrospira sp.
CGGTATCGTGCGATGACCGACGGGATGATCACGCTTCGGCAGTCCGCGCTTAAGAAAGTGATGAACGGAGAGACATCGTTGCGGGAGATCAATCGTGTCACATTCAGCGAGGAAGGGTAAATGATGTGGGAATGGGCGGGGCAGCAGCCGCAGTGTTGTCTCAAGCTGGGGACTGATGCCGTGGCGTGGGCTGAAATGGAGCGGGATTGGCGGGGGAGGCGCCGGCATCGATGCGTGGCGTCCCCGCTTCCAGACGGTCTCCTGAAGCCGTCTCCGACAGATCCGAATGTGTCGGATACTGTGATGTTGCAAGGGCGCATTCGTACGCTTGCGGGGCTGCAGGCGGAGGGCCAGCGTGATGGAGAACCGTTGTTGTCCACTCTCCCTCGCCGAATTACGCTGCTGCTTCCTGATACTGCTGTGCGAGCCATGGTGTTACATCTGGATGAGTTTCCTGCGAGATCTGATGAGCGTGAGGCGTTGATTCGATGGCGGTTGGGGCAGGAACAGCTATTCCCCTTGGCTGGGGCGAAGGTGGTGTCGCAGAGATTTCATGCTGTGCCCGGAGAGGAACGCCGAGCGCATACTGTGCTGGCTGTGGCGATTCAAGAATCTGTCCTGCAGCAGTACGAAGCACTGTGTGAATCCGTCGGCTTGATTCCTCATGAGGTCGGGCTGACGAGTCTGCGACTGTGTGATCTGTGGCGGAGAGCGTCGGGTGGATTAGGCCGGAAGAAGACGGAGTTTCTCTGGGCCAATGTGGCGGATCGATCACTGACAACGATGGTGTTTCAGCAGGGGAGGCCGCTGTTCTATCGCTGCAAGCTTATGGGAGGCAATGCAATAGATGCCGGAGAACCGTCTGGCGTGCTGGATAACATCATCGAAGAATGTGGCACGTCCCTGGATGTTTGCCAGCAACGATATCCAGATGTGGTCATCAAACACGCAATTGTGTGTGTTGACGGGGAACTGGCTGGCTTGAAGACGAAGCTCGAAGCAGGCCTGGACCTCTCTGTCGAGCAGGTGGGATGGGGCGCTCTTGAGCGGCTCGGCGTGGCTGCAAAAGAGGGACACCAGGGCATGGCATCATTGGCCGCCATGGCTGGGGTATCAGCATGGGCAAGCTCAATATCGTGGTCGATCACCTTGCGGACCTCGTTCGGCATGCCCCGTTGCTGGGCGAAAGTCCGGCACGGTTCCACATCAACGTGAGCACCCGGTATCGGCCCGCTGTCGCTCCACTGCGAACGTTGTTGGTCGCGATATGCGGGATACTGTCGCTGGGGATTTTCTGGAGCCTCGGTCAAGCGGCATTGGGGTACCGAGAGGTCCAGACCATTGAGGCAGAACTCGATCGGGTCCGTCAACTGGACGTGCAACTGATTACCGAGGCTCGTGAAGAAGGGGTCGACCTGTCTGAAGGGGCCTTACAAGGATTGTCTGCCGAGGTAGACCTCGCTAATCAGCTGCTTGAAAAGCGAACGTTCTCCTGGACGAAGTTCTTGGCTGGATTAGAGCAAGTCATCCCTGCAAGGCTCGCACTGAGCAGCGTTCAGTTTGATGCGGGTGGTGCGGTGGTGCATCTAACAGGAACGGCTATGAGTTTAGAGGATATCACGGCGTTTACAGTGGGTTTGCAAGATCACCCTATGTTCAAGGATCCGGTTTTGGCGCAACATCGTGCCGGGGCGAACGGACTCGTGGAGTTCAATGTGACGCTGCGTTATCGGCAAACAGGAGCCTGAGGATGATGCGAGAGCGATTGACAGTGTTGTTACAACAGCCGTTTGCACCCCTGCTGCCGTGGCTGGGCATGGCGTTGGGGCTGGTGCTCCTGTTGTCACTGGTTCAGCGTGCCGGCGTGGCCGGCGCCGAGTCGAAACGGGAACGCCTGGATAAAGAGTGGATCTCGGCGCGGCAGTTGCTGATGCATCATCGTGAAGCAAGGAAAGCAAAGCAGGATCTTCGCCAAGTCTGGGCGGTATTGCCGGCAGAACGGGATTTCGCGCCGCTGGCACTGGGTATTTCAGAGGAAGCAAAGCGCGATCGAGTCACCTTGCCGGCGTTATCCTATAAGACGGAGCCGACGCTGGTCGCCAATACGAGTAAAGGGTTGTTGCAGGGCTCGATGAGCGGGCGATATGAAGACCTTCGTCGATTCATTTATGATCTGGAGACGGCGGAGGAGTTGTTGTTTATTGAAGATCTTGAGCTGACGCAGTCGGGTAGCGCGCAAGACCAGGCGTTGACCTTTAAAATTAAGATTGGCACCTATCTTCGCGCCGCGACTCCTAACTAGCGGATGCCGATCACGGTGTGATGCCCATGGATGCTAGACGAAAAATATTGCTTGCGGTTGTGCTCTTTCTTGTCTGGGCAGGGCTGGCGGTTTGGCAATGGAGGGCTTGGGAAGAGCCGGTTCGAGTTCCCCTGACGAATGTGACTGGTAGTGCGTCTTCTGCTCGCCAGACAACGACCAGGGGGAGCGGGTTGCATGTGAATCTTGAACGGTTGGTATCGGCGCATATCGACCGAGAGACAACGTTCACGGCGCCTCGCAATATTTTTGCCCTGCCTAGCTTGGATGGGGCATTTCCGATTGGAGCGGAGATGGGCGAGCACGTCATCCACCAAGACGCTTCTTCTAGGGATGCGGCGCTGCAGCAGGTCGTGTCGGCTGAGCTGGCGCAATATAAGTATCTTGGGTTTCTTCGGCTGGGCGAAGGTCGAACGCGCAGTCAGGAGATCGCCGTGCTCAGCAAGAATGAAGAGGTGATGGTCGGGAAAGTTGGAGACCGGGTCGAGGATCATTTGGTGTTAAAGGCGATTACGCCGGAAAGTGTGACAATTCGGGATACAGGCACCAGCATTGATCAAACTGTGCCGTTGTCGGAAGAGCCGCCCCCTCAGCAGTAAGCAGGACTGCATCATGCGAATCCATGTGGTATCAGCGAAGCAGGGTGAGAGTGGCTTCTCTTATATCATGCTGATGATTGCGATTCTGGTGATGGGAGTCGCGATGTCCGTGGCCGCTCGGCAATGGAAGGTGATGGTGCAACGGGAGCAAGAAGCGGATTTGCTCGCCAAAGGCATTGAAATACAGAATGCCCTGGCACTCTATTCGGCCACCAAGAAAGCGGGAAGAGTCATGCCTCCTCAAACGCTGGTCGAGTTAACCAAGCAGCCGAAGCCGTTTCTCCGAAAGGTGTACCTCGATCCGGTAGGTCGGGTAGAGTGGGATCTTCTACGGGCGCCCACGGGCGGCATCATGGGGGTTCGCAGCAAAAGCCGGAGCAAGCCGATCAAGCAGCGTGCATTCCCGCTCGTGGTTCGTCACTTTGAAGGAAAACCGACGTATTACGATTGGGTATTCCAGTTTCCCAACCCATCCATGCCGACGCTCGTTCCGCCGGGTATGCCAACTCAGGGGAGTGTGCCGGGACAGTCTGCCGCTCCAGGTGGATCAGGCCCAGGTAGTCCATTGCCTCCAACAAACATGACTCCGCCGCCTGTGTCTCCTCCACTTCCTACCGCCTCATAGTGTAAGCGCAGGTGATCCTGTTGCCTTGACCCCTTGGAGAGGGGCGGGGTATGCTTTGCGCGGAAGGTGTGTCATCAAGTTACCGTCTGCCATGAATATAGAACTGCAAAAACAGGACGAGCGAATCGAGCCGGATCAGGAACTGAAGCCGATCCCGCAATACGTGGAGGAACTGGTCGTCAAGGCCAAACAGGCGTCGAGGAAGCTGGCGTCCGTATCAACGGCTGTGAAGAATCAGGCGTTACTCACAATGGCCGAGGCGCTCGAATCCAAGACAGACGAGTTGATCGCAGCGAATCAGAAAGATCTTGATGCGTTTGGATCCGATCCGAGTAAAAAAGCCATGGCGGATCGCCTGCGTTTGACAGAGAAGCGGATCGCTGAAATGGCGGCCGGCATCCGCGAAGTGGCCAAACTGCCGGATCCCCTGGGGACAGCGCCTACGATGTGGACCAGGCCCAACGGGATGCAGGTGGGGCGTGTGCGCGCGCCGATCGGTGTCATCGGTATTATCTACGAGTCGCGTCCCAACGTGACTGCGGATTCAGCGGCGCTCTGTCTCAAGTCCGGGAATGTCTGCGTGTTGCGGGGCGGCAGTGAAGCGATTCATTCCAACCGTGCCATCGCCGCCATCTTATCTGAGGCAGCCGAAAAGGCCGGTGTGCCGGCCGGATCGATCACCTTTGTCGAGCGGGCAGATCGTATATCGATTTGATTATTCCACGCGGCGGCGAATCCCTCATGAAGCTGATTGCCGAACATTCGACCATTCCCGTTGTGAAGCACGACGCAGGGGTTTGCCATGTCTATGTGGATGTCTCGGCAGATCCGGCGATGGCTGAGTCGATTTGCGTGAATGCCAAGGCACAGCGTCCCTCGACCTGCAATGCGATGGAGACCCTGCTGATTCACCAATCGATTGCACGGACGCTGCTCCCCAAGCTGGCGGCGAGTCTTCTGTCGGCAAAGGTCGAGATTCGCGGATGCCCCAAGACCTGCCAGCTGGTTCCTGAGGCAAAACCGGCCGGTGATTTGGATTACGGGACCGAGTTCCTCGATCTGGTGCTGGCGGTAAAAGTCGTCAAGAACATGGATGAGGCCATGGAGCATATCGCGCGGTATGGGTCGCGGCATACGGAAGCTATCGTGACGTCGGATTATGGCCGCTCGATGCGATTCCTCAAAGAAGTCGATGCTGGCGCGGTTCTTGTCAATGCCTCCGGAAGTCTGACCTAGGTCGCGTTGTTCCTTGCGCCTTCGGCCCTCTCCTTCCCCTCGTGAAATAGTTCTCGCGTTCTCCACAATATCAATTTTCAGAAGGAGGACCCCCCATGGGTTCAAAACTCTATGTTGGCGGGTTGCCCTATGCGGCGACCGAAGCGCAGTTAACCACCTTGTTTGCGGCACACGGGACCGTCGAATCCGCGCGTGTGATCACCGACAAGTTTACGGGACAGTCGCGAGGCTTCGGCTTCGTCGAAATGGCTTCGAAGGAAGAAGGTCAGGCGGCGATTTCCGCCTTAAACGGCACTCAGATGGACGGACGTCCGTTGACGGTGAACGAAGCCAAGCCGCAAGAACCCCGCACTGGCGGCGGTGGTGGTGGCGGAGGACGTGGCCGCACCGATTTCGGTAGTCGCAGCCGGTTCTAAACAGTCTGCTACACCATGTGCGGGGTGCCTCATCCGAGGTGCCCCGCCTTCTTCCTAACGCTGAGCCGAAGAAATTGAAAGACTATGGCCTCGGCGGCTGTACGGTCGTGATCTTGCCAATTCCCAGATCTTCTTTCGAGACGTCAAAGGACATTCGATACTGGACCGCAACGTATTTCTGAACCAATCCGTCCCGATCCAAGGGCTGATCCTGCTCAAGATAGACGGCTGTTATGAAAGAGCCAGCCTGTCTATAAAGTCATGCCAAGCCGCTCTCGTTAAAAATCCACTTCACTGTCGAGGTGTTCAATTCACCGCTCAATCCATTGCCGGAAGAAGCGCCGAGATCAGTGTAACGGTCTCGTTAAGCGTGATCAAAATTGATTTGAGATCGTTGCCGAATTGAGATAGTAAAGGTTCGAGCAGGCGAGGGTTTGAGACTCCCTGTTATTTATTGTAGTGGGCAGGGAGTCCTATGGTGAGGTTGTCACGACAGCATGCGGGGAGGACCGTTCGCCTTAGGCCATTGGTCATTCTGGTCTGCTCGATTTGGTCCCTGTGGAGCACAGAAGCGCTAGCGGTTCGTCCCTTTGTAACTGACGATGCACGCATTGTCTATAAGGGGCAACTCGGAACGGAAACATATGGCGGCACGACGGTAGTGAAGGGAGAGAGCCCCGCGTATGAGATGCGCACATTGGAAGGTCTAGGCATCACCGATCGCTTCGAGCTGACGGCAGGTGGATTCGGGTTCACCTATCAGGACCATCAAGCCCGTCCGCTCGACCTGTTAATTCAGCCGAAATACGTCTTACATAGTTCCCTCGGCGCGATTCCCTCTCTCTCAGTTGCCGCGGCCATGATGTATCCCTTGAGCGGCAATCGCCAGCATTGGGATGGTTACAGCATGGTGCATGTCAGTTGGTTTCTGTTTACACCGAATGCCGACATTGATCCGTACGATAATGATTTGGCAATCCATCTCAATTTCGGCACCAAGAATCGCTATGATGCTGGTCCGGCGACCTTCCAGAGCAAGTTCTATTGGGCGGCGGGGTTCGAGGTGATTACATTTACACGCGAATTGCGACTCTTGGGCGAAGTGTTCAATGGCGACCCTTTCGGCTTCGAGGAGAAGTTTCCTGCTTTTCAAACGGGGCTCCGTTGGTATAAGGCGGCGAATACACAGCTGGATCTCGTCTTTCGAGGGGTTCGCAATACGACTGAAGATGTTCGCTTAGCTGCCGGTGGAGGCGGCTTGTCTGAAGAATGGAATTACACCATTCAAGTGGGTTTTCGATATCTTATCGACGTGTTCCGCTAGCGAATGGGGGTGATGGCGTGGATCGAAGTGTAGTGGGCTTATGGGCACTGGTCCTGATGATAGGTATCGTGGGCTTGCATGGATGTGGATTGGACGGTATGACCGGGACATCGGTACGGGTCGATGGAGATTAGTATCGTATTCAAACGCCAAGCGGGGGAGTGCGTGTGCATGCCTATGTCTCGAAGAGCGGCCATGCGGAGTGTTTTCAGAGGCTCGAAAGATGGGCAGGGGAGCGGATTAAGAGGTGTGGAAGCTTAGCCCACGAGATCGGGGTCTAAACGGTTCAGAGGTTTCACAGAGAGGGCTTTGATCTCGTTGTAGACGATGACCCGGCCGACTTGGCGTAGACGGCTGAATACC
>JABMDE010000053.1:0-20454 GCA_015904055.1 Nitrospira sp.
GTGGTACGGAGGCCGCCAAGTCATCGAGGGTACGGTCACCCCCGGCGACCTGTTCGCCTTTGTCTTGTTCGCCGGTATCCTGATCGGCCCCTTCAGCTCGGCAGCCCGTGTCTTTGCGCAAGTGAAAGAAGCGCAAGGCGCGATGCAACGGGTGTTTGAAATTCTGGATGTCCGCCCGGACATTCACGATCAGCCCGGCGCAAAAATTCTTTCCGCAGTCGCCGGCCACGTGCGCTTCGAAGAAGTCGGCTTCGCCTACGACGCTCGCACCCCTGTTCTCTCGCATCTGTCGTTCGAGGCCAAACCCGGCGAGATCATCGCCTTTGTCGGGCCGACCGGCGCCGGCAAGACCACCGTCATCAATCTGCTCCACCGATTCTACGATCCGACCGACGGATGCATCACAGTCGATGGGGACGATGTGCGTCAGGCGAACGTCGAGAGCTGGTATCGGCAGCTGGCGCTCGTCCCGCAAGACACGATTCTGTTCGGTGGAACGATCCTCGACAATATCCGTTATGGAAATCCGGACGCGGATGACGCGGCGGTGCGGGAGGCCAGCCAAGCCGCACATGCGCATGATTTCATCATGAATTGCCCCGATGGCTATGAGACCGTCGTCGGTGAAAAAGGGGTCAATCTTTCCGGCGGGCAGCGTCAGCGCATCGCGATCGCACGGGCGATTCTCAAAAACCCGCGCATCCTGTTACTGGACGAGGCCACGTCGTCCCTCGACACCGAGTCGGAACGGCTGGTGCAGGAGGCGCTGGAGCGATTAATGAAGGGGCGGACGACCTTCGTCGTGGCCCACCGGCTCTCGACCATTCAACGCGCCGACCGCATTCTGGTGTTGGATAAGGGCAGACTGGTGGAAGACGGGACGCACGACCAGCTGATGGAACGCAGGGGCTTGTACCACTACCTCTATACGATCCGGCTCAACGAGCCGACCGCGTGAGCAGAATACCGGCAGGGTGTGAACCAATGATGAAATCCGTCGGAAGGATTACCGTACCTTGGAGAAGTCGGCGGGAATTCTCGCCTCTTGCCCGTCTTGAAGATTCACAACGAAGACTGACTTGGCATTCGAATCGAACTGCTCGTACGCGAAGAGTGCGGTGAAGCGGGAGCGGAAGGCCGGGCCCTGGCCTTCGTTCTTTCGTCCTCGTTCGGCCTTGCCGATGTCGATGGGCTTGATCCGCTTGGAACCTTGCTGCAGCTCAATGACGGCCCCTTCGGCAAAATACTCGTCCTCGCCGCACAGCTGAACCTCGACTTCCATATTCGGCATGTCCATGACTTTCTTGATGAACTCTTCGGGCATGCGCACGTCGATCTTTCGTTTCTTGGATTCGACCGCTTCCTGCCGACCAAAGGCTTCCAACCGATAGCGCTTGGTGCGCAAAATCGCGCTCGCGCCGCAAGGATCCTTTTCCGGGTCGGCCCCCACGCGGGCGGCTAATGACGCCTGCTGTAACACTTTCTTCACATCCTCGGGCAAATCGGCTTTTTCCATCGGGACTCGACCGGTCTCAAGAGCTTTCTGAGCGTCGTCTGCGGATAGTTTGACATCGATAGCCCAAGCCGTTCCGAGCCCGATCACACAGATTCCAAAGAAACCGGCCGCTCCTAAAAGCTTTCTATGTCTGTAGAAATTCATGCCATCCTTTATCATGACTGATATTCGCCGAGCCTGTTGAGCCTGCGTATTGTAGGAGAATTGGCCAGCCTGATTCAATCAGGGCGTGAACCGGCTCCAGTTCGGATAGGGTTTCCGCCGATACAACTCTTCGAGGTCCAGCACGACAGGGTAACCAGCAGCACGCAGCAACCTGGCCGATACCTGTAAGGGCAGCCCCACCACAGCCGTATAATCACCGTTGATCGTCTCGATCAAGTCAGCACCCTGGCCTTGAATCGAGTAGGCTCCGGCTTTTCCCAACGATTCGCCGGTCGCAAGATAGCACTCGATCTCATCGCCGATATCCGGCTTCATAGACACCGTGGTCGTCGCAACATCGACGATGTCGATCCCCCGTACTTGATCGCACAACGCCACCGCTGTGTGAACAGCATGTGGTCTGCCGGCCAGACTCGTCAACATGGCTCGCGCATCCGTCAGATCGCGCGGCTTACCCAAGAGATGGCCATTCAACTCAATCACGGTGTCGCTGCCGAGCACCAGATCTTCCGGACAGATGCGGGCCACCGATCGCGCTTTTTCCAAAGCAAACCGTGCCACCTGTTCAAGAGGCGAGCGGTCGGGAATCGGTTGCTCAACAAATGTCGGAGGGCGGATCTCGAACGAGAGCCCTAACAACGAAAGTAGTTCCCTGCGCCGGGGGGATGTGGAGGCCAGGACTAGCCGCATCGTGACGCCGGCAGACTGGCTTCATCGATCAACTCATGCTCGTCCGAATCTACGATACGATGAGCCTGATACTCGTCGAGAACGGCTTCGAGGTCACTGACGGAAGACACTCGAACCATCCGTGCGCGAAGTGCAGCGGCATGCGGAAAGGATTTACAATACCAGCCCAAATGCTTGCGCATGCGGTGAAACCGGCCTTGCCCGCACAGCGCCTGAAATTGGCGGGCGTGATCCAACAGGACGGTGAAGCGTTGCTCGATCGGGATCGCATGACCGGCCCATGATTCGACACTCACATGACCCGACTCGCGGGCAAGTGCGCGGGCCTGTTCCTTGTCCCGGAAAAACCAGGGTGCTCCAAGCACAGCCCGTCCTACCAACACGCCGTCCACGCCTGTTTCGCGGACACGCCCCACAGTTTCTTCAAGACTCTTGATGTCGCCATTCCCGAACACCAGCGTCCCGGTTCCCTTGACCAGCGCCGCCGCGCGCGCAATAGCGGACCAATCGGCCTCACCACGATACATCTGACGGAGCGTTCGTCCATGGAGCGAGATCACGGCCGGCTGCTCTGAAAGCAGATGCTCGACCCAGGCTTCGACCATAACCGACTCATAGCCCAGCCTGGTTTTCACTGAAAGCGGTACGGCACGACGGAGGGCAGGACTTGAGCCGCTACGTTCCTCATTGAGCCGCCGGAATGCGGCCACCCGGGCAGGCTTGAACCCGGCTTGTTCAAGCGTGTGGCCGCCCGCCCAATCGTTGATTCCTTGCCTGGCAGCCTGGACGATTGCACGGGCCAATTCAGGAGTCCTGATGAGGCCGGCGCCAGACCCGGATGATGCCACACTCTTGGACGGACAACCCATGTTGATATCCAATCCATCGAACCCCAACTCACAGACCGCATGAGCGGCTTGATAAAACAAATCCGGGTTATTCCCATACAGTTGCGCCACCATCGGACGCTCGATCTCGCTATAGACCAGCGTCTCCAAACAGACCTCCGGCCCTCGACAGATATCGTGCACATGCGTAAATTCGGTAAACGTGACGTCCGGCTTCCCCTGTCGCGCAACAATCGCACGAAAGCTGGCATCCGTGACGCCATCCATCGGAGAGAGACCGAGGATTGGGCGAGGGAGGGCCGACCAGAAACTCATGTCCGTTCACCCACTACCTGCACAGGCGGTTCATTGGCATGATCATAGGCCCGACGAAGTTCATGGGCCTCCTGCTCAACCACAGCAGCCAGATCCGGCGCTTCTTCGAGAACAAACTCCACAAACCGGTCAATCTTCACAAGAAAGAAATCATACGAGCCGGAGAGCATGCGTGGTCGTCGAAACCAAAACGAGACAAACTTCGAAAGCGGCACGCCCTGTTCTTCAAGCCTGCGACACGACTGCGGGAACATGGCGTCCACCTGCCCCCCCCAGGAAAGGATCTCATACGGGAGGTACATAGACCGATACGTGCCAAGCTCGTCGACACAGGCCGTGGGCAGACTCCATTCGGGACCTTCAGGCTCGCTTCGGCCTGCTGCGACACGAGCGTACCGCTCATAGGCTGCTTCCAGCTCATGTTTGGCTGAACCCGACAACGGTGCCCTTGAAAGCCGCTCGTGCCCGCTCTCCTGTGTACCCCCAGCCTCCTTCTTCATTGGAGCAAGCACTGAACCATACCGCGCTGAGAATCGAACGAATTCCTCGACGATCAGTGGTATCGGTTTCGTGTCCACTTCCAGCGCCAGACCTCGCAATCCTGTCAGACGAGGATGACTCAGAACTCGATCGAGGATCTCGAAGAGGACCGGCGGGACAGGGGCCGCATGGGCATCAGTCCAAGCCGGGAGGACATTGCTTTCCTCCCTGTCGAGCAACGGTAAATAACCGGCCATGCTCGACTCATGAACCGCAAGCCCTGCGACATGGATTTCAACGATACGCTCCATAGGGAACTGCCTGAGAAAATCATCGACAAATTGCACCAGTGTGGATGTCCGCCAGGCTCCAGAATACCGAAAAACCGTCCACAGATGGCCGACATCCAATACGAGTCCGCAGGATGTCCATTGTGTAACAAGGCGGAAAAATGTTGGAATTGCCAGTGTACCTGCTACAAAGTACGTCAGGGGAGGCATTTCAAGCAGCACCAACGGAGACGCTCCGTTTTTGAGTCGACAGTGCCGGTCAAGAAGGTCTTGAATGAGCAGCACGTTCTCCGCCACGACCGACGCACTGGATTCCGTATAGAGCGGAGGAAGGTAGGTGCCATATGAATAGCCGGCGATATATTTCGTCGCGCATTCATGATTCAACCAGGCACTATCCAACGTCTGGAGATGCCCGGCAACCTCACACACCTCCTGCACAAACGAGGGGTCATCGAGGGTTTCCGGCTGAGTCAGCCACAGCCCTTCGCCATGATAGGTCAACAAGCTGCTCTGAACCTGTTTCCTCACAGCGGCCAATGCCGCCGGAGCGGCGCGAAAGATTTCAAGGTAGGCCGGCTTCGCTTGACACTGGTGTAACGCGCCCAACAAGCTGGTAAGATTCGGAGAATAGATATCGACAGAGAGGCCCATCCCATGAGCTGGAACCTGCTCCAGGCGACGGGAAAACTCTTTTTCCACCTGACTCACAATCGCCACTCGGTTTCTCTTGCCGACAGCCAAAATCCGTTCCTAGTGTATGCCGTGAAACCGTTGAATGACAAGGGTTTCGCACAACCATGGGCGGGAGAGACCTTCTGCTATACTTGGCCTACACCGCAGGGACCGGAAGCCCGGGTTTCTCCGAAAAAAGGACCGGGCTGATCGATGCCGATTAAAGATGAAGATCCGTCAAGAACCGTCAATCACTGGGACACCTTGGTCGCACGCATGATGACACCGGGCGTAGAAGTCGGCGGGGATTCTGGCCTCTTGCCCGTCTTGAAGATTCACAACGAAGACTGACTTGGCATTCGGATCAAACTGCTCGTAGGCGAAGAGCGCGGTGAAGCGAGAGCGGAAGGCCGGGCCCTGGCCTTCGTTCTTTCGTCCTCGCTCGGCCTTGCCGATGTCGATGGACTTGATCCGCTTCGATCCCTGCTGCAACTCGATGACGGCCCCTTCGGCAAAATACTCGTCATCGCCGCACAGCTGCACCTCGACTTCCATATTGGGCATGTCCATGACTTTCTTGATGAACTCTTCGGGCATGCGCACGTCGATCTTTCGCTTCTTGGATTCCACCGCCTCCTGCCGGCCGAACGCTTCCAACCGATATCGCTTGGTGCGAAGGATCGCGCTCGCGCCGCACGGATCTTTCTCCGGATCAGCCCCCACGCGGGCAGCCAACGACGCCTGCTGTAACACTTTCTTTACATCCTCGGGCAGACTGGCTTTTTCCATCGGGACTCGACCGGTCTCAAGAGCTTTCTGGGCGTCTTCTGCAGATAGTTTGACATCGATGGCCCAAGCCGTCCCGAGCCCGATCATCCAGACTCCAAAGAAGCCGACCGCTCCCCAAATTTTTCTATATCTGTAGAAATTCATGCCATCCTTTATCGTGACTGACATTCGTCGAGCATGTTGAGAAGTGAGAAATTTTCTGCATTGTAGGAGAACTGGCCGCCCTGATTCAATCAGGGCGTGAATCGGCTCCAGTTTGGATAGGGCTTCCGCCGATACAGTTCTTCGAGATCCAACACGACAGGGTAACCAGCAGCACGCAGCAGCCGGGCAGATACCTGCAAAGGCAGTCCCACCACCGCCGTATAATCGCCGTCGATCTTCTCGATCAAGTTAGCGCCCTGCCCCTGAATTGAGTAGGCCCCGGCTTTTCCCAGCGATTCACCTGTTGCGAGATACCACTCAATCTCATCACCGATATCCGGCTTCATAGACACAGTGGTCGTCGCCACCTCGACGACGTCGATTCCCCAGACTTGACCGCACAAGGCCACCGCTGTGTGGACAACATGTGACCTGCCTGCCAAGCTCGTCAGCATGACTCGCGCATCCTTCAGATCGCGCGGCTTGCCCAAGAGACAGCCATTCAACTCAATCACAGTATCGCTGCCGAGCACCAGATCTTCCGGACAGGTACGGGCCACCGATCGCGCTTTTTCCAGAGCGAACCGTGCCACCTGTTCAAGTGGCGAGCGGCCTGGAATCGGTTGCTCAATAAATGTCGGAGGGCAGACCTCAAACGAGAGACCTAATAATGAAAGGAGTTCCCTTCGCCGTGGGGATGTGGATGCCAGGACTAGCCGCATCGCGACGCCGGCAGACTGGCTTCATCGATCGATTCATTCCCGTCCGAATCTAAAATACGATGAGCCTGATACTCGTCGAGGACGGCTTCGAGGTCGCTGACGGAAGACACTCGAACCATCCGTGCGCGAAGCGCAGCGGCATGTGGAAAGGCTTTGCAATACCAGCCCAAATGCTTGCGCATGCGGTGAAACCGGCCTTGCCCGCACAGCGCCTGAAATTGACGGGCGTGATCCAACAGGACGGTGAAGCGTTGCTCGATCGGGATCGCATGACCGGCCGATGATTCGACGTTCACACAATCCGTCTCACGGGATAATGTGCGGGCCCGTTCCTTCTCCCGGAAGAACCAGGGTGCTCCAAGCACGGCCCGCCCCACCAATACGCCGTCCACGCCGGCACAGCTTCTTCCAGACTCTTGATGTCGCCATTCCCGAACACCAGCGTCCCAGTTCCCTTTATCAGCGCCGCCGCGCGCGCAATGGCCGACCAATCTGCTTCACCACGATACATCTGACGGAGCGTTCGTCCATGAAGCGAGATCACCGCCGGCTGTTCCGCAAGAAGATGTTCGACCCAGGCTTCGACCATGACCGACTCATAGCCTAGTCTGGTTTTCACCGAAAGCGGCACGGCACGGCGGAGGGCAGGGTTTGAGCCGCCACGCTCCTCGTTGAGACGCCGAAATGCGGCCACCCGAGCCGGTTTGAAACCCGCTTGTTCTAGCGTGTGGCCGCCCGCCCAATCGGTGATGCCTTGCCTGGCAGCCTGCACAATCGCACGGGCCAATTCAGGAGTCCTGATGAGTCCGGCGCCGGACCCGGATGAGGCCACACTTTTGGACGGGCAACCCATATTGATATCCAATCCATCGAACCCCAACTCACATACCGCGTGAGCGGCTTGATAAAACAAATCCGGGTTATTCCCATACAGTTGCGCCACCATCGGACGCTTCATTGGCCTCCTGCTCAACCACCGCGGCCAGATCCGGCGCTTCTTCGAGGACAAATTCCACAAACCGCTCAATCTTCACAAGAAAGAAATCGTACGAACCGGACAGCATGCGTGGTCGTCGGAACCAAAACGGGACAAACCTTGAAAGCGGCACACCCTGTTCTTCAAGCCTGCGACACGACTGTGGAAACATGGCGTTCACCTGCCCCCCCCAGAAAAGGATCTCATACGGGAGGTAGATAGACCGGTAGGTGTCGAGTTCGTCGACGCAGGCCGTAGGCAGACTCCATTCAGGACCTTCAGGCTCGCTTCGGCCTGCTGCTACACAAGCGTACCGCTCATAGGCTGCTTCGAGCTCATGTTTGACGGAATCCGACAAAGGCGCTCTCGGAAGCAGCTCATACCCGCTCTCCTGCGTATCCCCATCCTCCTTCTTCGCTGAGGCAAACACTGAACCATACCGCGTTGAGAATCGAACGAATTCCTCGACGATCAGCGGTATCGGTTTTGTATCCACTTCCAGCGCGAGGCCTCGCAGTCCTGTCAGACGAGGATGATTCAGAACTCGATCGAGGATCTCGAAGAGGACCGGCGGGATAGGGGCCGCATGGGCATCAGTCCAAGCCGGGAGGGCATTGTTTTCCTCCCTGTCGAGCAACGGTGAACAACCAGCCATGCTCGACTCATGCACCGCAAGCCCTGCGACGTGGATTTCAACGATGCGATCCATAGGGAACTGCCTGAGGAAGTCATCGACAAATTGGGCAAGTGCGGATGTCCGCCAAGCTCCAGAATACCGAAAGACCGTCCACAGATGGCCGACATCCAACACGAGTCCGCAGGATGTCCATTGTGTAACAAGGCGGAAAAATGTTGGAATCGCCAGCGTACCTGCTACAAAGTACGTAAGGGGAGGCATTTCGAGAAGCACCAACGGCGACGCTCCGTTTTTGAGTCGACAGTGCCGGTCAAGAAGGTCTTGCATGAGTATCACGTTCTCGGCCACAACCGACGCGCTAGATTCGGTATAGATGGGAGGGAGGTAGGTGCCATATGAATGGCCGGCGATGTATTTCGTCGCGCATTCATGATTCAGCCAGGCACTATCCAACGTCTGGAGATGTCCGGCAACCTCACACACCTCCTGCACAAATGAGGGATTATCGAGGGTTTCCGGCTGAGTCAGCCACAGTCCTTCGCCATGATAGGCCAACAAGCTGCTCTGAACCCGTCGCCTCACAGCGGCCAATGCCGCCGGAGCGGCGCGAAATATTTCAAGGTAGGCCGGCTTTGCTTGACACTGGTGTAACGCTCCCAACAAGCTGATAAGATCCGGGGAATAGATATCGACAGAGAGGCCCATCCCATGAGCTGGCACCTGCTCCAGGCGACGGGAAAACTCTTTTTCCACCTGACTCACAATCGCCACTCGGTTTCTCTTGCCGGCAGCCAAAATTCGTTCCTAGTGTATGCCGTGAAACCGTTGAATGACAAGGGTTTCGCACAACCATGGGTGGGAGAGACCTTCTGCTATACTTGGCCTACACCGCAGGGACCGGAAGCCCGGTTTTCTCCGAAGAAAGGACCGGGCTGATCGATGCCGATTAAAGATGAAGATCCGTCAAGAACTGTCAATCACTGGGACACATTGGTCGCACGCATGATGACACCGGGCGTAGTTCAGATCCCTGGCGATATTTCCGTGACTGAAGCCGCATCAAAGGACCGGGCTGATCGATGCCGATTAAAGATGAAGATCCGTCAAGAACCGTCAATCACTGGGACACCTTGGTCGCACGCATGATGACACCGGGCGTAGTTCAGATCCCTGGCGATATTTCCGTGACCGAAGCCGCCTCTCTCCTGGAGCGAGAGCAGATGCCCTGCCTACTCGTCAAGGATACGGAGTCGCACTTCGGGCTCATGACGCCAGCCGATATTGTCAAGAAAGTGGTCGCTCAAGGGCTGGAGCCTGATGACATCGAAGTACGCACGATCATGACGCGGCCGGTACAATTTATCGAGTACGATCGCATGATCGATGAGGCCTCCACCCTTATGATGGCAACCGGCACTCCTATCCTCATTGTCACGAAACAGGAACAGCCGGTCGGCGTCCTCACAGCAAGAGATTTGATCCTTTCGCCGAAGCGGTCTCGCACAAACATTCCGGCCACCCTCAGCATCATCAAGGGAACCGGGCCGGGGACCGAGTATCGCGCCATCATCGTACAACTGAGCCATGTCGGGGCCTCGGTGGAATCTCCCACCTCGTTGTTGCCGGACACCATGGTCAACCTGAACTTCGCTCTCCCCGATCTCACGAGTCCATTGACCATCCGAGGAACGGTCTTGTCTCGTTGTGATCAGACCCGCAGTACCGGCACATCACCTTTCATCTCAATATCGAACATAGATATCCAATTTGCCAATCTCTCCACAATCGATCAGTCCAGAATCAAGGCCTGGGTGCTTCAGAATGTTCCCAAATCGTCCGATCCAGCCTAGGCCGACGAACATTCATTGAAACTCCTTTGACCAAGACCCTATCCATTGGTAAAATTTTTTACACCAGACATCAGCAAGAGGACCACGTATGAATATGTCCGGTAAATCACAGCAGACTCGACCACGCCCCTCCTTGTCGAAAGAAGAGCTCCTTCAACAGATCACCACATTGTTGGAAAGTCCCGAAGACGATATGCACGCCGCCCTCACCAAGGAACTCTTGGCAGGCGTGCTCAAAATACACGACGCACACCTTGACTTATTGGACCTGAAAATACTCAACCGCGCGGTCAAAGAACTGCGCCACGCATTCGGTGTGTTTCGCGGCTACCAGGACCGAAAAAAAATCAGTGTCTTCGGCTCCGCGAGAACTCCATCGGACGACCCCAACTATCAATTGGCCTACCGTTTCGCCCAAACCGCGGTGCGGGAAGGATTCATGGTCATCACCGGGGGAGCAGACGGCATTATGCGCGCGGCCCAAGAAGGCGCCGGCCGCGAGCACAGCTTCGGCGTCAATATTATGCTCCCATTTGAGCAGGGTCCCAACGCGACGATCGCGGACGACCCGAAACTGATTACTTTCAAATATTTTTTCACTCGAAAACTGATGTTCCAAAAAGAAGCCAACGCCATCGTGCTGTTTCCAGGTGGATTCGGAACTCACGATGAAGGATTTGAAATTTTGACGCTGGCCCAGACCGGAAAGAGTGACCCTCAGCCGATTATTTGCCTTCAGGCACCGGGATGCGACTACTGGGACGGCTGGTCATCCTTCGTGACGACACAACTCCTGCAGCGGAACCTCATTAATGAAGAAGACCTGAGTCTATTTACCATCACCAACTCGGCTGAAGCGGCTGTCGACCATATTCTCCGATTCTATCGCCGCTATCACTCCATTCGGTTTGTCGGCCGACAATTGGCCATGCGCTTAAAAGATCGCATCTCCGCCAAACAGCTCGACCAGATTCAGGAACAATTCCGCGATCTCCTCATCGAAGGCACGTTTGAGCTGCGCGGCCCCCTGGAAGAAGAACTCGATGAGCCGGCCCTCCGGAATCTGCCTCGGCTCGTGTTTAGTTTCAACCGACGCAGCGCCGGTCGACTCCGCCAGCTCATCGACCACCTTAACAAGATCTGATCCACTCGTAACCGGTGCTGAGCCCTGGCGGCTGACCAGTTCAGCACTCCGCATAACGATCACTATCCCCTTTAGCTGGCATCACCCGGCATGCTATTCTCCAACTTATCTGTATGGATCATTCGCCCTACTCGAGACGCTTCCATCATCCACCGGACATTGTTCTGTACCATGCCGAGTGCATGGATGGATTTGGGGCAGCCTGGGCGATCTGGAAAAAGTTCCCCGATACCCGCTTTATCCCCGTCAAACACGGCATCCCTCCCCCTTCGGATCTTCGGGATCATCGTGTCGTGATTGCCGACTTCAGCTATGCGCGCCCGACCCTTGAAGCGCTGGCCTCTGAAACCAAAGAACTGCTCATTCTGGATCACCACATCACAGCGGAGAAGGCGCTCGCCGATCTCCCCTACGCCTACTTCGACCAAGCCAAGTCAGGTGCAGTGCTCAGCTGGGAATGGGCTCATGGCACGGTCGCTCCCTGGCTGCTCCGCTACGTTCAGGACAAGGACTTGTGGACATGGGAGATGCCGGCAAGCCGTGAGATTAATGCGGCTCTGGCTTCACACCCCTTTGATTTCAACCTGTGGGATCGATTTTCCCAAACGACTCTGGAGCAGGAAGGACGCGCGATTCTTCGCTATGAGCATGAATTAGTCGGGAAACTCTCCGCACAAGCCGTCTTGGTCGAGTTCCAAGGGGAAACCGTTCCGTCTGTGCACAGCGCCGTCTTAACCAGCCAAATCGGCGAACGGCTTTCGCCGGACCACCCCTTTTGCCTGATCTGGCACGATCGTGATGGGCGTCGCTATTTCAGCATGCGCTCTCGCGCGGACGGCACGGACGTGGGAGCCATCGCCGCATCGTTTGGCGGAGGAGGCCATACTCATGCCGCAGGATTTTCTGTGCCACTCGGAGCCGACGGGACACTTCCCGACAATTCCACGTTGCCTCGCGCGGTGACCGACCGCCGACGAGCTCCCTAGGATCGTCCATCGTGATCCCCCTTCACGACGACAATCCAACCGAACGATTCCCCTTCATCACAATCATCTTCATTGCCGTCTGCGTGTCCGTCTTTCTCTATCAGGAAAGCCTGCCTCAGAAGCCAGGCGAGGCGTTCGTCTTTCACTACGGTGCCATCCCGGCCATGGTGTTTGGCCATGCCGCGTTGCCAGAAAACACCGCCGTTGCCATTCCCGCCTCCCTCACACTGCTTACCAGTATGTTTCTCCACGGGGGCTGGATGCATCTGCTGGGGAACATGCTCTATCTCTGGATTTTCGGCAATAACATCGAAGATGCGATGGGGCATGCCAAGTACATCGTGTTTTATATCCTGTGTGGAGTCCTGGCTGCGCTCGCCCACGCGATGACCGATCCGTCGTCACAGATCCCCATGGTGGGAGCCAGCGGCGCCATCTCTGCAGTGCTCGGTGCCTATCTTCTGTTGTACCCACGCGCCCATGTGCTGGTGTTACTGCCCGCCCTAGGGATGACTCGTATCGCAGCCGGCGTGGTGTTGGGCATGTGGTTCGTGACGCAGCTTGTCAGCGGTGGGATGAGTGTCGGGGCCCAGGGGGGCGGGGTGGCCTTCTTCGCGCACATCGGCGGCTTTGTCGCGGGCATGGCCTTGATCGGCCTGTTCAAACGCCCGGACGTACCGTTCTTCTCACCGGGCCGTTCACGCCGGTGGGACCGCTGATCGTGTAACTAGACGCGCGACAAGCCGGTGAGCCGGTTCTGCTGCCGCCTCGCCGGTTTCACCCAAAAACGTGACATGCCCCATCTTTCTCCCTGGACGGGCGACTTTCTTTCCGTAGAGATGGAGTACGGCCCCCGGCAGAGCAAGCAGTTCCTTGAAGGGCTGACCGGAAGTCACGGCCTGCATTTCTGCACCGATGAGGTTGACCATTGCCGCCGGACTCCACTGTCTCACCTCGCCCAACGGCGCGCCACAGACCGCGCGCACCTGTTGTTCAAATTGAGACACCGTGCAAGCGTCCAGGGTATAGTGACCTGAATTATGAGGGCGCGGCGCAATTTCATTGATAAAGAGCCGATCGTCCGCAGTGTGAAACAATTCGACGCAAAACACTCCGACGCCTTTCAGTACATCCACAGCTTGACGGGCAAGATCAGACGCTCTTGCCGCAACCTGAAGAGAAACAGTGGCCGGGGCCAGCGTCATGCGTAAGATGCCATACTCATGATGGTTTTCTACGACCGGATAGGTGCGGCACTCACCGTTCGCCCCCCGTACTACCAGCACGGAAAGCTCCCGCTCAAACTCTACTAACTGTTCAAGAATCCATCTGGAAGCAGGCCGTTCAATGGTCTGTAACGTCCGGGCGACTTCATCGACATCTGAATTGCGCCGGATCGGCCATTGGCCTTTCCCGTCGTAGCCGGAGGTCGCGGTCTTACAGAGAGCCGGAAGACCGATTTGTTTGGCGGCTTCCGCCAGTTGGACCGGTGCCGCGATGGCGATAAAAGGGACAACGGGAAGATCGTTCGAGCGCAGAAACTGTTTCTGTTCGACACGGTCTTGAATGATCCGGAGCACGGCGCTGGAAGGCCTGACGCGATGACGCTCTTCGAGCCACTCACACAAATCAGCCGGTACATTCTCCCATTCAAATGTGACGGCCCGAACAAGACTTGAAAAGTTCTCACGCGTGGGGAGATCAGCGAAGGCCGCCGTAAACGAACGGTCTGATTGGCGATGTGCAGGGGCATCAGGGTCCTGGTCCCATACGGCAATGTGATAGCCCAGACGACGTGCTGCAGCGGCGAACATCGCCCCCAGCTGGCCACCCCCCAGGACACCGATCATTGATCCAGGTTCGACCATGACGTCGGTCACGACTGTCGGCTCACCCCATCGGCTCCGAGGATACCCAAACTGGTTCCCTTGGCCTCAGCTGAATTCAACACGCTCTCCGTCTGGGCTGTCCGAAATCTTTTCACACGTTCGGCGATCTCCGGATAGCATCCGCCCAAAATTTGCGCCGCCAATAACCCGGCATTCTCTCCTCCACCGATCGCCACCGTCGCCACTGGAATCCCCTTCGGCATCTGGACGATCGACAAGAGGGAATCGAGGCCTCGCAGGTTTTCCGTTGGAATGGGCACTCCGATCACAGGAAGGTGAGTCTTGGCTGCCAACATGCCCGGGAGATGCGCCGCACCCCCGGCACCGGCAATAATAACCTCGATCCCGCGAGCCGGCGCAGTTGAGGCGTATTCAAAGAGCCGATCCGGTGTACGATGAGCAGACACCACTAATAATTCGTAAGGAATGTGCAGCTCAGCCAGAATGGCTCCAGCCTTTTCCAAAATAGGAAAATCGGACTTGCTTCCTCCCAATACACCAACAATCGCCTTGCCATTGGGAATCGTGCGACCACTTATTTTCTGAGTCTTCATTGCCTTTTTCCCGATGCCGCGCATGAACAACAGCTCCTTCCTCCATAGAAAGTACGTTTCTCTTGATGTGTATCAGCACACTCAACTTAACGGCTCTGTACGACACGGTCAAGCAAGAGCGGCTACGAGAGCTTGCGTGAACTAGGAATTCCTGCCATTGCTTCTATTTGAATGTTGTCAGACAACATTCCGTGAGAGTTCTGGTCGACATCGCTCCCTGAAATCTATGGGTTTTATAGACTCAAAGTGAGACAAGAAACAAGCAGAGAAATTGATACGGATGCGGAGAATCTGAGGATGGATTCGGCGGGCCAGCACACGAGTCCTGGCCCGCCTTGCCGATTACGGCGGTGTCCCCCATTGCTGGGGAACACCCCTGGCTATATAACTACTTCGCAACTCTCCCTGTTGACTTGGGCATAAGCATGTCAAACAGGCTTGGGGACCGTTCGGTATAATCAGGCGGGAAGAAATTGAATCGCCGCCATAGTTCATACCAGAGTGGAACACGATTTAAGACAACCCACCCCAGTACTCTTGTCCCCTGCCGCACTTGAGCCTGTTCAGGCCATGGCTGATTATCTTCTGGATCAGGAACAACCCAGAACCGGTAATTTCCCTTGCCGTCGTCGATTTGGTCAACCACTTTGATAATGCCTCCGCGGGTACCGGCCATCAATTCAGGCCAGGCCGGAAGCGGGATGGCTGGAATTCCAAAAAACACGAGTCTGACCTTCCGTCCCGGTGTCAACAACGGAGAGTCCAGTCCCTCTGCCACCATTTCAATCGCCTTATCGGCAGCGGACGGAGAAATGGTCACCAGAGTTTCACCCTGTTTCACCGTCTCTCCGATACCAACCCGTGCCATCTTGACCACCGTGCCATCGATCGGGGCCTCAATGCGTGCGAATTGAATACGCTGCTGAGCACTTTCTTGCCGCACCGAGATGTCCGCCAATTGATCTGTCGCCTTGGCAGCTTCAGCAATCGCGTTGTCACGGGCTGCCGTCGCATCAATCAGCTTCGCACATCTGCGGTGATTTGATCGCGGCCGAAACTCAGCGATGCGCGGGCTTGCTCGGCTGCCTGCAGATTGGCCTGCGCTGCCTGTAAGCCGGCTTTGGTTCCGATTTCAGTTTGAATCGTTAACTCAAGTTCGCGCTGCGAGACGAACCCGTCCTTGATCAGCTGTCGATGCCGATCCACATTGAGCTGCGCAGTGGTCACATCAATCTTGGCAGCCTCAACTTTTTGCTGGGCCTCACGCACTCTGTTGTCGGCCTCGGTCACGCGGGCATCGGCCGATGGCACAGCCGCCAGTACAAGCTTCTGCATCTGTCCGATCCGTTTATTGAGTTGATCGGCTCTGGCCAAAGCCGCCTGTCGAGTCTGTTGCAACGCAACTTTCCGCTGTTCGAACAGGGCGAGGAGTTCAGGAGCAATGAAGTTCGGATCGTAATCCTCGAGTTCAAGAATAAGATCGCCCTTCTTGACTTTGACACCTTCAAAAACATGCCATTCCTTGATACGACCGGTAATCCGAGCTTCCATCTCTTGCGGCCGCTCGTAGGGAGTATAGGCAGAGAGTCGACCCGTGGCTGTTACAGTCTGTGTCCACGGAACAAACTCAATGATCAGCAGAAAGAGGATCAAAAGAGTCAGGGTCACACGCCCCATAGAGACTAACTTATTGGGTAGCTTGACTGCCTCCCATGAAGACATTTTTGCCGTTGCTGCTGAGTTATCGATCGATACAGCCTGTAAGCCTACCCCTTGGTGGGCAAGCGTCAGAGCATTCTCTCCCGGATTGCGATTTAGGCCAGCCATGGAGCCTCCATTATTCCTACGCTAGGTGTTACTCTACCTGGTTGATTCCCTTGTACGGATTTACCATTTTCGTCGATCATACTTGATCGCTTCCTTGCGTCATTTACGCATGAACGTGATGCAACATCACACGACGGTCTGTATGTTCCGTCAAGTTTGGATCGGTTGAAATAAATATGGCTGACCAAGGCTCTTGCTTGGAGCACAACCGGCGTAAGATCGTCTCACGCAAGGCTGGATCCATGCTGTGAATCAGTCCGTCGAAAATCAGAAGTTGTGGACGCCCAAGGATCGCGCGAGCCAGTAATATTTGCACGATATGAGTAGGAGCAAGGACCTCTCCGAGTGAGCTGACATCGGACTTGATACCGCGCGGGAGAGCTTCAATGACTTCTTCAAGCTCCGTGAAACGGAGTGCCCAGGCTAGACTGTCATAGGATACGTAGGGACGCCCCAGCACAATATTATCCTCGATGGTCCCTTCTAACAGAGTATGCTGTGAATCGATCAGAAGGCTACGGCATCTGTTGACAGCACTGGGATCGACATACCGAATATCGACACCATTGTACTGAATGACGCCGCTGCTCGGGGCTTCAAGGCCTGCCAACACTCTCGACAAAGCCATTTTCGCTGCTGGAGTGCGAGCGTAGATACCGACCTTTTCACCGGGCGCGACTTCCAGGTTGAAGTTCTCAAATATCTGCACTCCGTTGTGAACGAGACTGACTCCCTTACAGGTGACCATGAGACCGTGAACAGACGGAGCAGGCAGGGGTACCGCTGTCCCGCTTGTAGCTTCATCCTGCGTGGTCGAAAAGAATTGGTTCAGCTCCGTTACGCCGGTGAAGAAGTAATAGACATGCGCCATGCTCTTGACGAGCGACTCAAAATTAATGATGAGTGCGCCAACGACCACTTCCACAGCTACCAGCTGACCGAGAGTCAACTGACCGGAGGCGAGGAGCCAACCGGCCATGGCAAGCGCACCAGCCTGTGCAATCGCCATCCCTCCCACTGCAGACATGAATTGCCGCAAGAGAACGGCGAACCGCGCTTTGCGGGTCTCCGTATAGGCATTTACGAGATCGTCGGTCTTTTGCATGATCCAGGGCTGACTATCAGTCGCCTTGAGATGTAGCAGGTTGTTTGATACCTCTTGAATCCAATTGAAGACATCATACTTTGCGTGGGACATATCAAGATGCGTTCGCACGGCTCCACGAGACATCACAAAAAACGTGATCATGAAACCGACCATCAGCAGCAAGTCGTAGACGAGGAAATAGGGATGGTAGACCACCAACAGGGCCATACCGACCGTTCCGCCGACAATCACATTGACCATATCGATGAGGACGGCAGAGAGTGCGCGCTGTATAAACACAGCCTCGACGAAATAGTTCGCTAATTGCGGCTTATAGCCTTGGAAGCGGAACTGAGGCAGACGCTGCACCATTGATATCGCCACCCTCGCGAAGATGCGGCGCTGCAGCATTTCCACTGCATAGAAATGGAATGCCTTGAAGATACCGACAAACAACAGCACCGACATCATGATGCCGGTCAACGTCCACACCATGACCGGTTGGATCGCATACGAGAACGTGCTCACCAACTCCTGGACGGTCAGAGGAATGATGAGAGAGAAGAACGCGATCGCAAGGGCATAGGAGACGATTAGCGTCAGAACTTTGCGCTCAAGGCGCGCGGCCAAAGCGAGCTGGCTCAATAGCGCTTGTAACAGGTTCGGCTGTTGTGAATTGTGTTGCTCTCTCATACCACCTCCCCCTCCAGGATAAAAAAGATGCTATCAGCCCTTTGCTACCATCATTGAAACCAGTCCATCTCACCTGTAACTACCAGGGGCAAGATAGCCTTCTCAATTCTACAAAGGTAGGCGTACGCCTACTATAGGTTCATGCCCCCTACCTTCAGTACAAACACTTAATCACGTCCCTCTACTTTTTGGCCGGACAAACCCGCCGCCACAGATGGATCGCCGTATTTTGTCAGAACGGCTTCCGAGACAGGCTTTGACAGAGCCCCTTTTGCCCACAGAAACCCACCTCGAGCGAGCACATAATCGTACTGGGCACGATACAGTTGGTAGGCCGCCTCAACGGCATTACGCTCTCGCGTGTTGACAAACAACAAGTTGGTCGCCCCCAGATTGAAGCGGGTTCGTTCACCGGCTTCCAGCGCTTTGGCCAATCGATAGGATTCTGTGGCGGCCCTCACCCGGTCTCTGGCTCGCACGATGGCGGAAATCCAGTTGTCGACGTCGAGACTTATTTTTTGTTCGGTGTGCCACAGTTCGTACGTCAGCCGTTCTTGCTCAGCTTCCGTATGGGCTACTTTTCCGCGAGCCTCTCGATTGAACAGCGGCATGCTGAAGAGAAGCCCCACTCGATAGCCGATTCCTCCAAAATAATAGATAGAGCCCATTGAGGGCCCTCCATCAAGAGTTAGCTTTGGAAGTAGACTATTCTTCGCCAGTTTGAGCTGAACATCGTTCATCTGAAGTTCAATGGTGAGCTCCCGCACTTCCGGTCGATCTTCCTTGGCCGCCACCTTGGCCGCAGCGATCTCCTCCTCTGTCGGCAAGGGCGTTTCTCCCGTAAACTCCGGCGCCCATTCCGGTCGTGGAGTCATCGGCTCGCCGTTCTCCCAGAGAAAGAGAGACAATTTGTACTGCTCATACTCCACCTTCCGTTGCGCGGCGATGGCTGCCTCCTGTCGGCGCTTCACTTCTTGTTCGGCCTCAATCGCATCGAGCAGAGCAACCGCTCCTGCCTTTGCCCGGCCTTGTACCTGGACAAATCGATCTTCCGCGACGGCCAATGTCTGCTTCTGTACCTCCGCTTGCTTGACCGCTACCTGCCAATCCCAATACTGAACGGCACCGGCCAGGAAGAGATCCTGCCGTTTCTGGGCCACCTTCACTTCGGCTTGCGGTCCCGAGATTTCAGCTTGTTGATATGTGGCGTACTCTTCATTGACCATGAACCCCCGGAGGAGATTAAACCTACCGCCGATGATGGCCATTTGCTGCGGATAGAACAGTTGCAAGTCATGCGGGATCGCCACCCCTGGGCTCTGGACATTACGTTCTGGGGCATTCGTGTTGTCTCCCATGAGCGTCGCATGATCCCCGAAGCCGTTACGGATACCGCCGAAGATCTCCCATCCCCAGGGGTGCCCGACCTTGAGCGTGACATCGTCATAACCAGCGGTTAAGTGATTTGGCGCACCACTCGCGTTTGTCAGATTAAACGTTTGATACCGATCCATCTCGAGCTCGTTCCTAAGCTTCGGTTCCCACGCACCCAAGGATTTCAGGACTTTCGCCCGAGCCATCGCCCGCTCAAGCCCTGTCGACCGGAGCAACGGATGGGTCAACTCAATCCTGGCCAACACCTCTTCAATGGTTAAGGGAGCAACCCGCTCAGCCGAGACAGTCGCCGCAGAGGCCTCAATGGTCGAGGGCTCCGCGAATGCCATTGTTGGCAACAATGTCAACATGACCAACACCAATGTCATCAAAGCAGGCTGCTCCTTCTGACCCACTTAGTCTCGTCCTTTTACTTTGTGACCGTGCAATCCTGCTGCCTTTGAAGGATCGCCATACTTGGCCAAGACCTCATTTGCCACAGGCTTTGACAAAGCACCTTTTGCATAGAGGAGACCGCCTCGCGCCAGCACATAGTCGTACTGGGCACGATAGAGTTCATACGCTGCCTCAACGGCGTTCTTCTCGCGTTTATTTACGAATAAAATGCTGGTGGCTCCCATGTGGAATCGAGTCCGTTCACCCTCCTCCAGCGTTTTAGCCAACCGGTACGCTTCCGCGGCGGCCCTTACTCGTTCCCTGGCCCTGACAATCGCCGAAACCCAGTTGTCCACGTCAATACTGACCTGTTGCTCGGCGTACAGCTGTTGCAAGACCAATTGCTG
>JABMDE010000053.1:20574-28780 GCA_015904055.1 Nitrospira sp.
TTCGTCGATCATCATTGATCGCTTCCTTGCGTTACTTACGCATGAACGTGATGCAACATCACACGACGGTCTGTATGCTCCGTCAAGTTTGGATCGGTCGAAATGAAAATGGCTGACCAGGGCTCTTGCTTGGAGCACAACCGGCGCAAGATCGTCTCCCGCAGGGCTGGATCCATGCTGTGAATCAATCCATCGAAAATCAGGAGTTGAGGACGCCCAAGAATCGCGCGGGCCAGTAATATTTGCACGATGTGGGTAGGGGCAAGGACCTCTCCGAGGGCGCCGACATCAGACTTGATACCGCGCGGGAGGGCTTCGATAACTTCCTCGAGCTCCGTGAAACGGAGTGCCCAGGCTAGACTGTCATAAGATACGTAAGGACGCCCCAGCACAATGTTATCCTCGATGGTTCCTTCCAGCAGGGTATGCTGTGAATCGATCACGAGGCTGCGACATCTATTAACGGCACTGGGATCGACGTACCGAATATCGACCCCGTTGTATTGAATGACGCCGCTGCTCGGCGCTTCCAGCCCTGCCAGCACTCTCGACAGAGCCATTTTTGCCGCAGGGGTACGGGCATAGATACCGACTTTTTCACCGGGCGCGACTTCCAAGTTGAAATTCTCAAATATCTGCGCTCCGTTATGAACGAGACTGACCCCTTTGCAGGTGACTATCAGACCGTGAACAGACGGAGCAGGCAAGGGTACTGCTGTTCCGCGTGTAGCTTCATCCTGTGTGGTCGAAAAGAATTGGTTCAGTTCTGTCACGCCGGTGAAGAAGTAATACACATGCGCCATGCTCTTGACGAGCGACTCAAAATTGATGATGAGCGCACCGACTACCACTTCCACCGCAACTAACTGGCCAAGGGTCAACTGACCGGAAGCAAGGAGCCAGCCAGCCATTGCAAGCGCGCCGGCCTGCGCAATTGCCATCCCTCCCACGGCGGACATGAATTGCCTGAGGAGAACGGCGAACCGCGCTTTGCGGGTCTCCGTATACGCGTTGACGAGATCATCGGTCTTTTGCATGATCCATGGCTGGCTATCAGTCGCCTTGAGATGCAGCAAGTTCTGCGAGATTTCCTGAATCCAATTGAAGACATCATACTTTGCGTGGGACATCGCAAGGTGCGTCCGCAGGGCTCCACGAGACATCACAAAAAATGTCAGCATGAAACCAACCAGCAGAAGCAAGTCATATACAAGGAACAAGGAAATAGGGGTGGTAGATCACCAGCAGGGTCATGCCGACCGCTCCGCCGACGATCACATTCACCATATCAATGAGGACGGCAGAGAGTGCGCGCTGAATAAACACTGTCTCGACGAAATAGTTCGCAAATTGCGGTTTATAGCCTTGAAAGCGGAACTGAGGTAACCGCTCAACCATTGAAATCGCCACCCTCGCGAAAATGCGGCGCTGCAGCATTTCTACTGCGTAAAAATGGAAGGCTTTGAAAATGCCGACAAATAACAGAACCGACATCATGATGCCGGTCAACGTCCACACCATAACCGGCTGGATCGCATACGAGAATGTACTCACCAACTCCTGGACAGTCAGTGGAATGATGAGAGAAAAGAATGCGATCGCAATGGCATAGGAAACAATCAGAGTCAGCACTTTGCGTTCAAGGCGCACGGCCAAAGCGAGCTGGCTCAATAGCGCTTGTAGCAGGTTCGGCTGTTGTGAATTGTGTTGCTCTCTCATACCACCTCCCCCTCCAGGATAAAAAAGATGCTATCGGCCCTTTGCTACCAACATTGAAGAATAGTCCGCGTCACCCTCTTAATCACGTCCCTCTACTTTATGGCCGGACAAACCAGACGCCACAGATGGATCACCGTACTTTGTCAGAACGGCCTCCGAGACAGGCTTTGACAGCGCCCCTTTTGCCCAAAGAAACCCTCCTCGCGCCAGCACATAATCGTACTGGGCACGATACAGCTGGTAGGCTGCCTCTACAGCATTACGTTCGCGCATATTGACAAACAGCAAGTTGGTTGCCCCCAAATTGAAGCGAGTGCGCTCACCAGCTTCCAGCGCCTTGGCCAATCGATAGGACTCCATGGCGGCCCGCACCCGGTCTCTGGCTCGCACGATGGCGGAGATCCAGTTGTCGACATCGAGACTGATTTTTTGCTCGGTGTGCCACAGCTCATACGTCAGTCGTTCTTGCTCAGCTTCCGCATGGGCTACTTTGCCGCGAGCCTCTCGATTAAACAACGGCATGCTGAAGAAAAGCCCTACTCGATAGCCGATCCCTCCAAAATAATAGATAGAGCCCATCGAAGGCCCACCATCAAGCGTTAGCCTTGGAAGTAAACTATTCTTCGCCAGCTTGAGCTGGACGTCGTTCATCTGAATATCAATGGCGAGCCCTCGCACTTCCGGCCGATCTTCCCTGGCCGCCACCTTGGCCGCGGTGATCTCCTCCTCGGTCGGCAAGGGCGTTTCTCCCGTAAACTCCGGCGCCCATTCCGGTCGTGGGGTTACCGGCTCACCGTTCTCCCAGAGAAAGAGGGACAGTTTGTACTGTTCATACTCCACCTTCCGCTGTGCGGCGATGGCAGCCTCCCGGCGACGCTGCACTTCTTGTTCAGCCTCAATAGCATCAAGCAGGGCGACAGCACCAGCCTTTGCCCGGCCTTGTACCTGGGCAAATCTGTCTTCCGCAACGGCTAATGTCTGCTTCTGCACCTCTGCCTGCTTGACCGCCACCTGCCAATCCCAGTACTGAACGGCCCCGGCTAGAAAGAGATCCTGTCGTTTCTGGGCCACCTTCACCTCGGCTTGCGGGCCCGAGATTTCAGCCTGTTGAAATGTGGCGTACTCTTCGTTAACCATGAATCCACGAAGGAGATTAAATCTTCCGCCGATAATGATCATTTGCTGCGGCCAGAACAGTTGCAAGTCATGCGGGATCGCCACCCCTGGACTCTGGACGTTACGCCGTGGGGCATTCGTGTTGTCTCCCATTAGCGTCGCATGGTCCCCGAAGCCGTTACGAACACCGCCAAATACCTCCCACCCCCAGGGGTGTCCGACCTTGAGAGTGACATCGTCATAGCCAGCAGTGAGGTGATTCGGCGCACCGCTCACATTCGTCAGATTAAACGTTTGATACCGGTCAACCTCAAGCTCGTTCCTCAGCTTCGGTTCCCATGCACCCAATGATTTCAGGACTTTCGCAGGAAATCTGCAGGCAGTATCGGGTGCAGGTGGTCGGACAATTGGACTCTCTCAAACAACACTTCTACGCGATCACCGTGCAACGACGGCTCACACACCCGGCAGTCCTCGCTATCGTGCAAGCAGCCAGACGAGATCTACTCAATTAAGGCTCTTCTCCTTGGTGAGTGGGGGAACGAAGTGCGAGAACCGGCATCTTCGGGGGAATAGGGGCGTGAATTCTGCGTTCTACAGGGTCTGGAAATCTGGCATGATGGCCGGATGGACACACACCGACACCTCTGGGACACCTACCGCTTTCCCGGCTTCCGGCCAACTCCAACGGTCCAAGGCATCTTCGGTGACCCGAAGGCCCGTGTCATCCACCTGTGCCGGCGGGGAAAAAACCGGCATGCGGCGCGTGCGGGCACGTCGCTCGGTCCTGGTACGACCGCAAGACACGCCAAGTTCGCGATCTGCCCTGCGGAGAGATGCGCATCTACCTGGCGGTGGAGATTCGTCGCGTCGCGTGCAAGACGTGCGGCAAGGTAAAGCAGGAAACCTTGGACTGGCTGGCGGACAATCCGTTCTACACCAAGCGCTTCGCCTTCTTCGTGGGACGGCGCTGCCGGACCATGACGATCAAGGACGTGGCCGAGGAAACCCGGCTGGACTGGAAAACGATCAAGGCCCTCGACAAGCAGTACATGCAGGAGCAGTTGCGTCGAGCGGGCACGCCTACTCCGAAGGTCGTCGGAATCGACGAGATCTCGATCCGCAAGGGGCACACCTACCGCATCGTGGTCAGCGACTTGGCACGACGACGGCCGATCTGGTTCGGGGGCCACGACCGCTCGGAAGCGAGTATGGACGAGTTCTACCAGTGGCTGGGTTCGATGAAGAGCACACGCATCAGGCTGGCGGTGATGGACATGTGGAAGCCGTTTCGCGCCTCCACGCTCAAGGCGGAGCACGCGCCGCATACGGCCATTCTGTTCGACAAGTTTCACGTGCTGCGTCACCTGGGCGCAGCCTTGGACACGGTGCGAAAGACCGAGTATGCCCGGCTGACGGGGAAGAACCGGCGCTTCATCAAGGGGCAGAAGTACACGCTGCTGTCACACCGGGAGAATCTGACGACGGATGGGCGCCGGAGCTTGAAGTTATTGCTCAAGGCGAACAGGCGATTGAGCACGGCCTACCTCCTCAAGGAGGAGTTCGGGCAGCTCTGGGACTACGAGCGGGAAGGCTGGGCGCGGCGCTTTTTCGAGAACTGGCGCACCGCACTCAAATGGCAGCGCCTGAAGCCCTACGAGAAGTTCGCCGAGATGATCGACCGGCACTGGGACGGCATCGCGGCCTACTGTACGCCGGAGAACAAGGTCGCCTTGGGATTTGTCGAGGGCGTGAACAACAAGATCCGCGTCATTCAGCGGCGGAGCTACGGCCTACGCGACGAGGAGTATCTGCGCCTCAAAGTTCTCACCTGCATGCTCGACCCGATATGAAATCAGGCCAAAATCATCCACTCGGGAAGGAGAAGACCCTCAATTAATTACAGGCTGAGAGCTGTGGTGCGATTCCATTGATGCCACGATCTCTCTACTGGCCGCTTGATCGGCCCACAGCCGCCAGAAGATCTTCCCGTTCCTGCACCGTCAGTTCTTTCCAGACACCAACACTCAGACCTTTTACCTCAATGTGCATGATCCTGACCCGGTGGAGAGCGGTCACCCGATAACCCAGCGCCTGACACATGCGCCTGATCTGCCGGTTGCGCCCCTCGATAAGGACGATACGAAACCGATTGTGCCCGATACGCATCACCCGACAGGGCTTGGTCTTGCTGCCGAGAATCACCACTCCATGAGACATCCAGTCCAGAAAGACTTGATCGAACGGCCGATCAACCTCAACGATATATTCCCGCTCGTGGCCGAATTCCGCACGAAGGATTTCATTGACGATGTTGCCGTCGTTCGTCAACAGAATCAGGCCGGAGGAATCTTTGTCCAACCGCCCGATCGGAAAGATTCGCTCAGGATGACCGATTTCTGCGATGATGTTCCGCTCAACATGCGGCTCACTGGTCGTCGTGACCCCGACCGGCTTGTGATATTTGATATAGAGAGGCGATGTGCCCCAGGAAATCACTTGTCCATCGCGGGCAATGACGTCCGCAGGGCTTACCCGGTCACCCAGCTTGGCAACCTGCCCATTGACGGTGACGACACCCGATTCAACCAGCCGATCCGCCTCGCGCCGGGAACATAGGCCCTGTTCTGTGAAAAATTTATTGATGCGGATTGCAGTGGTCACGAGAGATCGGTCTAATAGACGACATCGAACGAAGAGGCGAGACGTACGCTACGTTGAGCCTCTGAGCAATGCGAGAACGCCGCTGGCGGCCTGTTTCAGCATCCTGTTAGTGGACGCGGCGACCGGCCTTAATGCGGCCAAGCATGCGATAGATCAACCGGGCAATGGAAAATTGCGGCGCAGCGAACCCTTCAATGGGAGCGATTTCGCTGATATCCATACCCACGATGCCGGGCCCATTGGCCAGGGCCGTGATCAAGTTCAGTGTATCGTACCAGCCCAGCCCGCCCGGCTCTGGAGTTCCCAGGGCAGGAATAATTGAAGCGTCCAATCCATCGCAGTCGAAGGTCAGATAGACCGGGCCTCCACAGGCGGCGACAACATCCGGAATCCACTTCGACGCTTTCCCTTCGTAGGGGCCGGAGGGGTCCAGGATGTTTGCGGCAAAGAAGGTGGTGATCCGATCCGTTTTCTCGATCCGTACGACCTCCTCCTCACTGATCGATCGAATACCCACCTGCACCAATGCATGCCCGTCCTCCACCACCCGCGCCATCACACTGGCATGGCTGAACGGATTCCCTTGGTACGCGTCGCGCAAATCACCATGCGCATCGATCTGCACCACACACATCTGCGGATAGCGCGTGGCATGCGCGCGAATCGCTCCCAACGCCCCGGTGTGTTCCCCTGTCAAGGTCACCAGAAACCGTCCGGTCCCGACATGCGGCGAAACAACACACGCGCACCGGCTGCCACAGCTTCGCCGATCCAACTCTCGATGCGGTGGGCGGCAGCGGAGTCGATCACGGGGCCAATGGTCGTGGATTCGTCGGTCGGATCCCCGGCTTTCAATCGCGCGACATGCATCAGCAACTTCGTCGTAAACAGTTCCGCGATCGAATGGTGGGCGAACACCCGCTGCACCGAGATACACGTCTGCCCGGCATAGCCGAATCCTCCGGCGGCGCAGCGCTGGGCCGCCAGATCGAGAGCGGCGTCCGGCTCGATCACCACCCCCGCATTGCCGCCAAGTTCCAAGGTGACTTTTTTCTTTCCGCATTTGGCTTTCAACATCCATCCCACCGCGGCGCTTCCGGTAAAGCTCAACAGCTTGAACCGTGGATCCATGACCAACCGCTCCGCCAGCGCATTGTCACAGGGCACCACATTCAGCCCGCCTGGAGGAAGCCCCGCTTCCATAGCGATTTCGCCCAGCAGCAGCGCCGTCAGCGGCGTTTGAGGAGCCGGCTTGATGAGAATTGGATTACCGGCAGCGAGCGCCGGCGCAACCTTGTGCGCGACCAGGTTCAGCGGGAAATTGAAGGGGGTAATGCCAAGCACGGGACCGATGGGAAATCGCCGTAAGACACCCAGGTGTGAATCGGAACCGGGCATCCAATCGAGCGGCACCAACTCGCCGGGAATCCGCCTGGCTTCTTCAGCCGCGACAGTGAAGGTCTGCACCGCCCGACTGACTTCTCGTTTCGCATCCGTGATCGGCTTGCCGGCCTCGGCAGTGATCGTCGACGCAATCTCATCCCGGCGTCGGTGAAGCACTGCGGCAATCCGCTGAAGAATATCGTAGCGGGCGTGTGCAGGGAGCGCGCCCATTACAGACGCCGCGTCAACCGTGGAAGTGATGGCCTGTCCGATATCGGATTCTGTGGCCTGAACGACATCGGCAATGACGCGGCCGTTGAACGGATTGACGACACGGGACGTCCGGTCGCCTTGCTTCCATTGGCCATGAACGAGAAATGGACGCGGTTCCTGCACGAAGACACTCGCGGGAATTGGGAATGATTAATCCGCCGCTTCAACCGGCGCTGCGGATTCAACGGCAGATGGGGCAGCAGCGGCTTCCCGTTGCGCCGCCACAGCCTTGGCGATCAAATCGTCCGTCCCCCAATCGCGAACCGCTTCAAGTGTAAACCCTTCATAGGTCGACACCCCGTGGCACGAAGGACAATCGGGCATCGGGACTTTCCGATAGAACACCTCGCCGAGGCACGACATACAAACCCAAAAATCGTCGTCACGATGAGAGACGGGCCAGAACAACTGCGTTGAAGCCATAACACATCCCTACCTGGTTACACACGTGGTAAATGCGTTTACACTGCCCGCGCTACCTGGCCGCCGCGGGATTCCTCAACCTCATCTCACGGGACTCACCGGCTACTGCGGGGACTTTTTCAACAACCGGTCGATTTCTTCGGCGAACATTTCGAACGGAAACGCCCCGGGAATTGCAACCGCCGGTTCCTTGTCCGTCGGGTCACTGTTCGTCCGAACAAGGATAAAGCCCGGCGTTCCGTGAAATCCCCACTGATTCGCCTCTTGCCGATCTTCGAAGATTGACGTGGTGTACCGTCCGTCCTTGGCACACTGTTCGAACAGTGTCCGATCCAGTCCGATTGCAGCCGCATGCTTCAGATAGACATCCTGGCCAAGCCGCCCCCCTTCGGCAAACAGCCGATCGTGCATCGGCCAATATTTGCCTTGCGCGCCGGCGCATCGCGCCGCTGTGGCCGCATCGACACCGGGCCCCTGATCGGCACGGGGGTAATCCCGGTAGAGAAACCTTACCTTGCCCGTATCGACGTAGCGGGCTTGAATCCGGGGCCACGTCTCTTTAAAAAATTTCAGACAATACCCGCAGGTAAAGTCGGAATATTCGATCAGGGTGACCGGCGCATTCGCC
>JABMDE010000054.1:0-5142 GCA_015904055.1 Nitrospira sp.
CTGAAGAACATCCTCATGGCCAAAACGCGCGGCACGATCATCATGCACCATGTGTTCAAGGCCTACGAAGCGGCGCACGAACAGGATCTCCTCGTGACAGCCCATGGCTCCCTCTGCGCCTTCGAAGACGGCACCACCACGGGCTACGCGCTGTTCATGGTGCAGGAACGCGGCGAGCTGTTTCTCGGCCCCGGTGTGGAGGTCTATCGCGGCATGGTCGTCGGTGAGAACAGCCGCGACGAAGATCTGGACGTCAACGTGTGCAAAGAGAAGCATCTCTCGAATATGCGGGCCTCCGGCTCCGACGAAGCGTTGGTGCTCACACCTCCGCGTGAAATGACCTTGGAATTCGCATTGGAATATATTCGTGCCGATGAACTGGTGGAAGTGACTCCCAAAAACCTACGCCTCCGCAAACGGTTGTTGAATCCGGAAGACCGTCGCAAGGCCAAAAAGTCGGCGAAGTAGGCGTAGGCGGCAACGTAATCGCTGATGGTCGATATCTAGTGGCTCGAGTTTCGAAAGATCCGAGTCTTTACCCTATGCCATCAGCCATTCGCTCTTATCACCGCGAGATACGGACTCTAAGATGAGAATTCGCAAGAAGACCCCCAAGCCGTCTGCCAAGCGCCCGCCCCTCTACTTCATCGGCTATCGCGGCACAGCTCCATCCACAGACGAACTTGTGATGCAGTACGAACGTGAGTACGGCGGGCCGTTGTCCATTCGTCATGAAGCGGGCTCGCCCGAATCCTGGCAAGCAACACACGGCCCCTGGTCAGCCCATGTCGTGATGCCCTTACCGGCAAGCCACGTGGCTGAGATCATGAAACAACTGGCCTGGGAACATACCTTGATGGGTGCCATCGCGCCCTCCCTCGCACCCCCGCGAGATATGCCGGACGCGATTCTGCTTGGTGCCCGGCTGGCCCGCTGCCTGACTCTCCTGACACAGGGAACCGCGTATGATGTGACCACGCAGGCGTACCTCAATCCATCGGATTGGCAGAATCGCCCACTGACAACCTTTCAGATGGATGATCATCTATCTGTGGCACAAGACGACACCGCTCGGCCCGACCACGTCTGGTTCTACTCGCTGGGTCTGGCGAAATTCGGATTGGATGAGATTGAACTCTTTCAAGGTAAAGGACTGCCGGAGAGTACTGCGAAGGAAATTCTGAACGCAGCAGCCCATGAGTTGTTGCGGATGGGGCAATCGCCCAAAGTCGGAACCTCGATCCATCTTCCTGCGCTGGACCAGACTCTGCGCATCGTGAACTACCGTACGGCGGCTCCGGCAGGCCGTATGATGGGATTCCGCCAACTTCAAAGTTAGCGAATCTTTTATAATACAATGGCTTGTCACTCTGCGCCAAAAGAGCTAGGTCTTTCGGCCCGTTGACAATCTTTCAAGCCGCACAGTACAAAATTAATCTTATTGTGCGTACAGATCGGACACTCAACCATATGAAGGAGGATCCCAGATGAGCGACGTAGCTGCAGAAATTAAAGTGGGCGATACCGCACCGGATTTCAACTTGAAGGACCAGGATCAGAAGGACGTGAAGTTGAGCGACTTTAAGGGCCAGAAGAATGTCGTGCTCTGCGCGGGCAATCCGAAACCTGATACCGCTTGAACTCTTTGAGGAGCGTTGCGTATGAACAACAGGATCGGTGGAATGATCGTCGTCTCGATATTGGCTGTGTCCTCGACGGCCTTGGCGCATACGGACGAGTTTTTCGAATCGGTTGAGGCGCCTCATGGCGGGCAACTGCGCATGACCGGTCCGTTTCATGTGGAACTGGTCGCCAAGGAAGGGGAACTCACCGTGTACGTGACGGACCATGCGGATACGAAGATCAGCGTGGACGGCGGCCTGGCCAAAGCCACCGTTGAAACGGGCCAGACCAGAACTCAGGTTCATCTGCACCCGGTTGGGGACAATATGCTCAAGGGGTCCGGCGTCTTTTCCCTCACGCCGAATACCGTCGTGATCGTCTTCATGAAATTGCCGAATCATGATGCGCACTCCGCCCGCTTCAAACCACTCACGCCCAAGGCCGAACCGAGTGAGAAGTCCCAAGAGGGACCGTCTAAAACCGACGGCGCGGAGCACCACCATCACCACCACACACCGAAGCATTGATGGCCAGTATCCGGCCCTATCAATCAATACAGAGCTGAATTTTGAGGAGAACCGATATGAAACATCTGCTGGGTCATCTTGTCCTTGGCGTACTGTTGATCTGCTCAGTGCCGGTGGAAGCCCACAAGGCAAAGCGCGACGAAGCTGTGAAGTCGCTTCACGGCGGGCAAGCACTTGCCGCGGGGCCCTATCACCTGAACGGAGAACTGGTCCTGTACGTGACAGACCATGCGGACAAGGCCATCCCCACGGGTGGAGCGAAAGCCAAGGCCACCATCCAGCAAGGATTTGAAAAAGCCAGAATTGAAGTGGTGTTGGAACCATCCGGGGACAACCAGCTGACGGGGACCGGTGCATTTACGATCAACCAGGATACCGGAATCATGGTCTTTCTCAAGCTGCCGGAACAAGAAGCCTACGCCGCCCGCTTTACTCCGCTCGGCCAGAAAAAACCAGGAGACAAGAAGGGGTAGAAAAAACTGCCCTGCCACGAACACTAGAACAATCACCAATACTCAGCAATATTGACAGGCTCCGTATCAAATTGAGCTGAGCTTCGATAGCCCGCTGCGCCTCGCCCCGAAGAAGTCAAACCACTTTCAATCTTTCGCCAAGAAATGCAGGATTGTAAGACTTGGCTCTCAACTGGAGCTAGGACTTGCGTAGGAACGTCCCCAATTCAGTCAGAAGCAGGCGGGACTTCTCGGGCTCTTCCAACCGCAGCAGCTATCTGCTGAGCGATATGTTTCTGGGCTGACTTTTCTGAAGGCCACTCTATGACATTGGCGTGGTTTGGGTTTGTTACAGTTGGGGCCGCGATCACTCGAAGCTTATGTTGCTTAAAAATGAATGCGTGCATATCTGCACGTCCACGCAGAGTCTTTCCAGTTTGCCACGCAACATCTCGGCCTATATTCCAGAGTTCAGCCTCAGAAAGTTGCACGTGACGCGTAACCGAGAGGTCTGGGTAGGGAAATGGGATGAAAGCATCTGGCTTAACTGTCCGATCAGATCGCAGATGACTTCGGTGGAGAATAAATCGAGCGAGCTTTTCGTCAGACCCGAAGGACTTCTGTATCTCTTCAGCTGTCATACAGCCCTGACACGGTGGATTAGATTCAGAATCGACATGGGAACTTCCCCAAAAAAAGCCTCTGTACCGTAGGCTTTGCTAGTCCCTAAAAGCGCTGCGTAATGCAGCTCCCTTTCAGGGCTCACGCTTACAGAAAGAGTCCATCTCGGAGAATAGTGCCACTCCAATGTGAGGTGGCCATCGGGCTCGGCGCCTATCGAAGGGAGTGGCAAACCCAAAGGTAGTGCGTCCAGAAATTGATACGCGAGCTGATAGGTGGTTTCAGACATCGGCCTTGCACCATATCCATCCCAGTTCGGTTCTAGGCATTCGGCGTAGACTTGCTTCAGCTCATCAACTACGCCCTTGCCGAGAAAACCCAGCACACAGGATTCTTGCAATAGCCGCCGCCCTCGTTGTGCCTCTTTGTTCACGAACAGAGCCGTACGGCTATTAGCCCCTGAACCGAGAAAACCATAGGAAACAATGCTTGTGGCAATAGCCTGAGGGCTCACCGGAATAACTCCCTTGCTTTGTCAGTGATGGTTCCGGAAAAGACTTTGTTTTTTATCCACCGCATTTCACTCATTTGATGAAACATCACCGCTTCATCTAACCTGACTTCTGGAGTTGTAAAAACATCGACGTCGAGGATCAGCGCTATACCAGGGCTACCTGAGCTTGGCGGAAATTGTACTGTCCTAATTACAGTAACGGCATAAGAATGGCCTGGTACCGCCAGTGTGTCGTGATGCATAAATCCGTGAAATGGCAAATCCATTCCGATCGGCGATACAGGAGCCGGTTGAATGTAGTCTTCAAATCTGAACTCGCCTTGTGGAAGCATAATGCGATTGATGAAACGTAGACCAAGCCGATGAATCTCTACAGGCTGTGCAAGTTCCTTGAATACATTCCAGACCCTCAGACCCTCATTCAAAAACTGCTCCCAGTCTTTGTAGGGTTCCAACCGGCTAAACACAAAGCCGTCTCGATTGAATTGGGCTATATGTCTCTCGTCTACTGATCGGAAACGCAACCCTTTCCACCCCAAATCATGAAGCTTCTCGCTCGGAGGCTTTCCACCTACAAGCTGCAACTCCAGCTCATGCCTGAACTCTTGTTGGGAATCGAGGAATTCGTAACCTTCCAATTTCGCATCGAGGTGAGCCCGCACCGATATCTCCTCAAACACCGTCGTTGCGCGAGCCCTGATATCGATCACAGCTTCCGCGATCGGCGCTTTAGGAAAATGCTCAAACACCTCATCGAGTTTGATTTCGAGTACTGCTGGAATATTCACAGAGCCATACATCCTTTTGGCACGAAAGAAATGCCCTAAAACATATCATTTATTGGCATGTGCTTCCACTGCCACACCTCTGCGTGTAACCCTGAACTTAACAAATGCCTTGACGGCTTTGCTCTTGTCCAGGGAATAGGCGAACTAAAAAATGGTATGGGCTGAGTGTGAGAGAAGGGAAATCACCCCGCGTAGTCGAAGGAGAGGTCGCGGGATTGGACCAGACGGATGTTGACAAGTTGGCCGGACGCGATATCGGAGGCGAGCGAGTTCCAAATCCGTTCGGCGAGTTGTCCGCCCGTGACCTGCTCGACGCCGAACACCTGGCGAAGATCCTGGTGATCGAAGGCCTTCACCACTCTCTCTCTCACCACACGATCCAGCGCGACGATATCGGTCACCATTCCGGTCGTCGGATCGATCGGGCCACGGACTGTGACGAAGCAATCCCATTCGCAGCCTCGGTGACCGTCCTGAATAGCCGTGAATGAATAGCGCCGGGTGATGGCCGCGACATCCAATCCCGCTGCCGCCGTCACTTCGGCAGAGAGATCCTCATCCTCGCACAGGCGAACCGTCTGTAGTGTCCCGATGTCCTGCTGAGATGCCAGCTTCGT
>JABMDE010000054.1:5262-7102 GCA_015904055.1 Nitrospira sp.
CAGGATCAGAAGGACGTGAAGTTGAGCGACTTTAAGGGCCAGAAGAATGTCGTGCTCTGCTTCTACCCGTTGGACTGGAGCCCCGTGTGTCAGGGCGAGAACAAGTGTTTGACCGATGACTTCCCCAAGTTCCAATCGGCCAACGCAGAACTGTTCGGCATCAGCTGCGACAGCTTTTTCTCGCACAAGGCCTGGGCCGATTCCATGGACCTCAAGCATCGGTTGTTGTCGGACGTGCATCGGACCACAGCCAAGGGCTATGGCCTCTATTTTGAGCCGTTGAACTGTTCGAAGCGTGCAACCGTCATCGTCGACAAGAACGGCAAGGTCGCCTACGTGAAGGTACAAGAGATCAAGGTAGCGCGTGAGGACAACGAAATCCTCAGCGCACTCGCCAAACTGAGCTAGGAAATGCTGAGAGCTGAGTGCTGAGATTGGAGAGAAGTCCTCTCCGGTCTCAGTACTCAGCACTGGTTACTATGTCCGGTACACTTCAAGACGTCAGAGACGAGAATTACAAGGAATTCACCGACAGCGCCGGCGCGGTCGTGGCGTACGGGCTCGCGACCTGCGAGCCCTGCATCACCTATGACCCGATCCTGGAAGCCACCGCCGCGCAATTCCCATCTATCAAAGTGGGCAAGGCCAAGATGCATGTGCCCGGCCGCTGCCGCGAGATCAAGAAAGCCCATACGTTCGAGACATACCCAACCACCCATTTCTTCGCCCACGGCAAGTTGCTCCTGACGCGCGAAGGCGTCGTTGAACCTGCCGAACTCGCCGCACTGATCAACGATCATCTGCTGAAATAAATCTGTCCTCCCATCGCCACGAATCCGACGCCTTCTCCGCCTTTGACATCTGTCGTGACATATCGATATGGTAATTCAAAAATGGAAGCCCGGCGCCGGCGGGAAATCCGCAACCTGATACCGCTCGAACTTCTTGAGGAGCCTTGCGCATGAACAACACGATCGGTGGAATGATCGCCGTCTTGATATTGGCTGTATCGTCGCCGGCCTTGGCGCATACGGACGAATATTTTGAAGCGGTTGAGGCGCCTCATGGCGGGCAATTGCGCATGACCGGTCCGTTTCATGTGGAGCTGGTTGCGAAGGAAGGGGAACTCACCGTGTACGTGACGGATCATGCGGATACGAAGATCAGCGTAGACGGCGGCCTGGCCAAAGCCACCGTTGAAACGGGCCAGACCAGAACTCAGGTTCATCTCCACCCGGTTGGGGACAATATGCTTAAAGGATCCGGCGTCTTTTCACTCATGCCGAATACCGTCGTGATCGTCTTCATGAAACTGCCGAATCATGATGCACACTCTGCCCGTTTCATCCCGCTTAAGCCGAAGGCCGAACCGAGTGTGAAGTCCCAAGAGGGAACGTCTGCAACCGACGGCGCAGAGCACCACCATCACCACCACACGCCGAAGCATTGATGGCCGGTATCCGGCCCCATCAATCCATACAGAACGGGATTTTGAGGAGAACCGACTATGAAACATCTGCTGGGTCATCTTGTCCTTGGTGTACTGCTGATCTGCTCAGTGCCGGTGGAAGCTCATAAGGCAAAACGCGACGAAGTGGTGAAGCCGCTTCACGGCGGGCAAGCACTTGCCGCGGGACCGTATCACCTGGAACTGGTCGCCAAGAGCGGAGAACTGGTCCTGTACGTGACAGACCATGCGGACAAGGCCGTCCCCACTGAAGGGGCGAAAGCCAAGGCCACTATCCAGCAAGGATTTGAAAAGGCCAGAATTGAAGTGGTGTTGGAACCATCCGGTGACAACCAGCTGACGGGGACCGGTGCATTTACGATCAACCAGGAT
>JABMDE010000055.1:0-13114 GCA_015904055.1 Nitrospira sp.
CGCGACGCGGCTCAGCGATTTCGCGACGAACCGTCATGAATAATGCGGGTTAAAGATGACCACGCGGTCATCTTCCCCGCCTTCTTCCAACAACACCTGCACTTTTTCTTCTCGCGACGTGGGAAGATTCTTCCCGATGTAATTGGCTTTGATCGGTAGCTGCCGATGGCCGCGATCCACCAATACTGCAAGCTGAATCTCTCCCGGCCGTCCAAAATCCATCAACCCGTCCATCGCCGCGCGTATCGTCCGCCCGGTAAACAGCACATCATCCACTAACACCACCACTTTGTCCGCCATATCGAACGGAACGGATGTTTTCCTCAATACCGGCTGATTTTTGCGAAGCGCGAGGTCGTCTCGATACAGTGTGATGTCCAACTCACCGATAGGAATCTGCGCTCCTTCGATAGTCTGAATACGTTTCACCAGCCGATGAGCCAGATGCACGCCGCCCGTACGAATGCCGACCAACGCCAGATCCTTCACACCCTTATTGCGTTCCACGATTTCATGGGCGATGCGGGTCAGCGCACGGGCAATGTCGCCGGCATCCATCACGACTCGCACATCATCCGGCTGTGTATGGATTTCAGTAGTCACGTTACGTGTGCCTTTTATCGCATGCCGGCTCAGCCAAGGCGAATCGGCACAAAAAAACCTCCCCACCGTATCTTGGTGAGAAGGTTGCGTTGCAGAACCCGGCACAGGCCGGAGCACTTGTCATAACAATCTCCTTGCTCACCTCACTGGATGAGCGTTAAAGGCATTCGCATACTACGAAATCACTCTGACGCTGTCAAGCGTACGTGACCGCGTTCCTCGTGAAGCGTATCTCGTATCTCGCATACAAAGATGGGACGCCCTCTCTTTCCATCCTGCGCTTCACGAGATACGCTTCACGCACGACGCGGACGATAGTCCGCTCACTGCTTGATCGAGCGCTTGAGTGTTTTTTCAATAGTCGCCACTTTACTCTGCAAACGGCCTTTATGGCCCTTGCGATAATCCACCTTCACTGTGCAGGAAATGCGCTTGCAGTCCTTTCTCATCCGTTCATAACATTGCTGTACGACGCCGAACACGTCATCCCATTCCCCTTCCAACACCGTCCCCATCGGATTCAACCGATAGGGCACACCGCTCTTATCGATAATGTCGAGTGAGCGGGCCACATACTTCCCCACACTCTCGCTCTTTCCCAGCGGCGACATACTGAATTCCAATAAGACCATTCTCTCCTCCTATCCGTCACTTTCGTTTCACGTTTGACGTTTGACGTTTGACGCGGCGCCCGCCCGTTGCTCCAGCCAGACCTTCGGATATTGCACCTTGCCTAAGAGACGAAACCCGTCTAAAGCTTCACGCAGAAGCGCCCGGCGCTTCTCGGCATCCGGCTCGTTTGCCTTGGCTTGTTCCCGCAATTCCCCCAACCACTCAACAAAGGAAGCAAACTCAGCGTCCAAAATTCGTTCTACATCTTCCTTCATGAAGCCGGATAATGCCGGCGCGACACCGCTGGTGCTGATGGCCACTCGTGCATGGCCCGACGCGACCACCGCCGGCATCGTGACGCTAGAGGCTTCTGGAAAATCCACCGACCAGACCAACACACCCTTCTCCTTTGCCTTGGCCAGCAGCGCCCTCGCAAAATCACGGTCACCGCGTAGCGTGTTCAAAACCAAAATGGCATGTTCAAGATCCGCATCCCGGAAATGCCGCCCGCGATGAATGACCTTCGCCGAAGCCGCCAAGGTACGCAATGTTTCGTTGAGCGTCGGGCTGATGACCGTGACACGCGCTCCGGATTCGAGCAATCGTTGCGTTTTGTCGGACGCCTCATCATCCCCGCCGATCACCAACACCGTCCAACTTTTTACATCAAGAACTAACGGGAAGCCCGGATTTGCAGCCATCGTCTATGCTCCTACGGTTGAGTATAAGCCAGCATCATACAATAGGGATTTCCAGACGGTAAACCAGGGACTCCCATTTTCTCCGGCGCACCGCTATACTGAGGCCCCGCGTATGATGAATGGAGGCTTCTGGAAGAACCGCATTACGTGCTAATTGTTGGGAAGTGAATGAGAACGGCAAGCAGGGCCGGCAACTTACAACTAACAACTCAACTCTATGTCTCAGCCGGATCCGCATCCAACTCCATATTCCAATAGAGATAATCACGCCAGCTTTCCGGCGTATTGCGGATACCGATGGTGATCGTGATCACAGGACTCCATCGCGGCTTCACCGGCCGTTTCTTCAACTTCATACCGGCTTCATCCGGCGTGCGGCCGCTCTTCCGGTTATTGCACCGCCAGCAGGCGGTCACAATATTTTCCCACGTCTTCTTACCGCCTTTGGCGATAGGCACGACATGATCGAAGGTAAGCTCTTCCGTCCGGAACCGATGGGTGCAGTATTGGCACGTGTAACTGTCTCGCGTGAAAATATTGATGCGAGAAAACTTGACGGCGCGGTGGGCAGCTGGTCGTTGCGGCACACGTCGATGCTGCGCGCGGTCCCGTGGGGCGGCGCCCACTGCACCTTCGTGACCGACGGGCCGTGCTGGGCGTTGGAGAAGCAGGGGCTGCGCCGCTCGGGGACCGGTTCGCCGGCCGCGAGGGCGAGGACCGCGGCACGCTCCCAGCGGCCGTCCTCCAGGACCGCCTCGACCGCCTCGACCTCCGCGAGGGAGTCAGCGGGCTCGATCGCCGCCTTGGCCCGGTCGTAGGCCTCGAGGGCGAACCGGTGGTGCTCGCGGACGTCCTGGGTCGCGTCGGGAGCGAGCTCGAGCGCGGCGACCTGCTCCCCGAACAGCGTCACGTCCTCGCGGGCCAGGCGCCCGCGACGCGGCTCAGCGATTTCGCGACGAACCGTCATGAATAATGCGGGTTAAAGATGACCACGCGGTCATCTTCCCCGCCTTCTTCCAACAACACCTGGATTTTTTCTTCTCGTGACGTGGGAAGATTCTTCCCGATGTAATTGGCTTTGATCGGCAGCTGCCGATGGCCGCGATCCACCAGCACCGCCAGCTGAATCTCACCCGGGCGTCCGAAATCCATCAACCCGTCCATCGCCGCGCGTATCGTCCGCCCGGTGAACAGCACATCGTCCACCAGCACGACCACCTTGTCCGCCATATCGAACGGAACGGATGTTTTCCTCAACACCGGCTGATTTTTGCGAAGCGCAAGGTCGTCTCGATACAGTGTGATGTCCAATTCACCGATAGGAATCTGCGCCCCTTCGATATTCTGGATGCGCTTCACCAGCCGATGGGCCAGATGCACGCCACCCGTGCGAATACCGACCAATGCCAGATCTTTCACGCCTTTATTGCGTTCCACGATTTCATAGGCGATGCGGGTCAGCGCGCGGGCAATATCGCCGGCGTCCATCACCACTCGCGCATCATCCCGTTGTGGCTGATTTCCAGTGATCACGTCACGGTTGCTTTCTATCGTGTGCCGGCACAGCCTTGGCGAATCGGCATAAAAAAACCTCCCCACCGTATCTTGGTGAGAAGGTCGCGTCACAAAACCCGGCACAGGCCGGAGCACTTGGCATAACAAACTCCTTGCTCACCTCACTGGATGAGCGTTAAAGGCATTCGCATACTACGAAATCACCTTGCTGCTGTCAAGCGCGTCCAAGGAAATCCAGGGGACATGGGGAATGTTTCGGGTTTCGAGCAGTGGGTTTTCGGAACGTGTTTTCCGACAACCCGAAACATGAAACTCGAAACCCACAACTCTCCTGAATACTTTAACCACACGCCCAGGCAACCTGGCTTGATGCCGCCCTGCCTACTGCTTGATTGAACGCTTGAGCGTTTTTTCGATAGTCGCTACTTTACTCTGCAAACGGCCGTTGTGGCCCTTGCGATAGTCCACCTTGATCGTGCAGGAAATGCGCTTACAGTCCTTTCTCATCCGTTCATAACATTGCCGTACGACGCCGAACACGTCATCCCATTCCCCTTCCAGCACCGTCCCCATCGGATTCAACCGATAGGGCACTCCGCTCTTATCGATAATATCCAGTGAGCGGGCCACATACTTCCCAACACTCTCGCCCTTTCCCAGCGGCGACATACTGAATTCCAATAAGACCATTCTCTCCTCCTATCCGTCACTTTAGTTTCACGTTTGACGTTTGACGTTTGACGCGGCGCCCGCCCGTTGCTCCAACCAGACCTTGGGATACTGGACCTTACCTAAGAGGCGAAAGCCGTCTAAGGCTTCACGCAGGAGCGCCCGACGCTTCTCGACATCCGGCTCATTTGCCTTGGCTTGTTCCCGCAATTCTCCCAGCCACTCGACAAAGGCGGCAAACTCGGCGTCCAGAATTCGTTCCAAATCTTCCTTCATGAAACCGGATAATGCCGGCGCGACACCACTTGTGCTGATGGCCACTCGCGCATGGCCCGATGCTGCCACTGCCGGCATCGTGACGCTGGAGGCTTCTGGGAAATCCACCGACCAGACCAACACACCCTTCTCCTTTGCCTTGGCCAGCAGCACCCTCGCAAAATCACGGTCACCGCGCAGCGTGTTCAAAACCAAAATGGCATGCTCAAGATCCGCATCCCGGAAATGCCGCCCGCGATGAATGACCTTCGCCGAAGCCGCCAAGGTACGCAATGTTTCGTTGAGCGTCGGACTGATCACCGTGACACGCGCGCCGGATTCAAGCAAGCGTTGCGTTTTGTCGGACGCCTCATCGTCCCCGCCGATCACCAACACTGTCCAACTTTTTACATCAAGAACTAACGGGAAGCCCGGATTTGCAGCCATCGTCTATGCTCCTACATACCCGAGGGCGCGGCCCTCGAAACATGCGCCGTCCGCCAATGCCAACAGTGCTTTTTTCATACGGACGGCCCGCTTGGGCAGAGCACCCGTTTTGATTTCATTCCAATCAAGAGCACCCCCAAAACCAAATTGCCGATATCAAGCACCCGAATAGGCATCAAGACACGAAATAACGACTCGAGGGCTGCCTTCTTGGCCGTCTCTTCTTGTACCGAAAAGGCCTGCGCCTGGAGGAGCGCAGCCTGAGGATGCAGCGCCAGAATGACGACTCCGGCGATCACCACCATCAACCCCAACACGATCGTCTCTCCTCGCTCAACTGCCGCAACCGGCTCTCCACTCCGCCAACGGTACAGAGCCGCAGCACACAGCACCACCACGGCCCCGCTCACAAACCGATGGTACCCTTCAAACGCTCGCGTCAGAAACAACCCGCCTGAATCCTGTCCGCCGAATGTATTGAATACCGACGGGATTACCGCTCCGACCAGCACCACCATCCCGCCGATCCAGACACCCAGCGCGAGCCATTCAAGCGTGAAACAGCAGAGCAATCCCCAATAGGTCACGCGCCGCACTATTCTACGATTCCAATGGTCCGGCCTCGAACACCACCCGTCCCCCTACGATCGTCGTCAGGACTCGCCCCTTGACCTTCCATCCGACAAACGGCGTATTACGGCTTTTTGACCGGAACTTGCCGGGATCGACCACCCACTGGGCCTGTTGATCGACAATCGTCACATCGGCATCCGCGCCGACCGCCAGCGTTCCCTTCTTCAAGCCGAACGCGGCTGCCGGAGCCGACGTGAGCTTCTCAACGGCCTGCTCCAACGACAACACGCCCTCTTCAACCAAGCCCAACGTCAAGGACAGCGCCGTCTCCAATCCGACGATTCCGAACGGAGCTTCGGTAAAATCCTGCTGCTTCTCCTGCGTGGCATGGGGCGCATGATCGGTTGCAATCACATCGATCGTGCCGTCGCGCAACCCTTCCTTGATCGCACGGACGTCGTCCCAGGTGCGCAACGGAGGATTCATCTTCGCGTGCGTATTGTACCCACGAACCACTTCTTCGGTCAGGGTGAAGTGATGGGGACAGGCTTCTGCCGTGACCTTGATTCCGCGGGCCTTCGCTTCGCGGACCATGCGGACCGATCCAGCCGTACTGATATGAGCAAGATGGAGCCGCGCACCCGTCAGCTCCGACAGCGACAGATTACGTGCCACCATCACATCTTCCGCCGCCGAGGGAATGCCGGGTAGCCCCAGCTCGGTGGAGACCAGGCCTTCGTTCATGCAGCCGCCTTCCGCTAAATGCAAATCCTCGCAATGGTCGACGACCGTCAGATCAAACGCCAGCGCGTACTCCATCGCCCGGCGCATCACCAGACTGTTCATAACGGGCCGGCCGTCGTCTGAAATCGCGACGCAACCCGATCGCCGCAGATCCCCGATCTCAGCCAGTTCTTTCCCTTCCGAGCCTTTTGTGATCGCACCGACCGGCCAGACATTGGCCAAACCGGCCAACCGGGCCCGCTCCAGGATGAATTCTGTTACCGCTTGATTGTCGTTCACCGGATTCGTATTGGGCATACAACATACCGTCGTAAACCCGCCGGCGACCGCGGCGGCACTGCCGCTCTGAATCGACTCCTTATATTCAAACCCCGGTTCTCTAAAGTGGACGTGTAAATCGACAAACCCCGGCAGCACCAGCCGATCCTTCGCCTCGATCACCGTGCTTCCCGCCGGCGCCTGCACATTGGGACCCACCGCCGAAACTTTCCCTTGATCGATCAGTACATCGCCCACACCGACGAAGCGGCCCGGATCGACCACCTTCCCGCCCTTGATGAGAATCGGCATAATCTCCTTATCCTCGCACCATGCGCGACGCCATTATCCGGCTTCCGACATGAGATACAAAATACCCATGCGCACCGCTACCCCGTTGGCAACCTGGTCCAGAATCACAGACGAGAGGCTGTCCGCCACATCCGGTGCAATCTCCACTCCTCGATTGATCGGCCCCGGATGCATCACGATCGCGCCGGTATCGGCCAACTTCACCCGCTCCGCGGTCAATCCATAGAGCCGCGCGTACTCACGGATGGTCGGAAAGAGTGCGCGCCCCTGCCGTTCCAGTTGGAGACGAAGCATCATGATGACGTTCACTCCGCGCAAACCCTTGTCCATGTCGGAATAGACCTTCACTCCAAGCTTCTCGACCCCCCGCGGCATCATAGTGGGCGGCCCCACGAGACGCACTTCGGCGCCCAACTTCGTCAGCGCATAGATATTCGAACGGGCTACGCGGCTGTGCGACACGTCCCCGACGATCGCTACCCGCAACCCTCCAAAACCCATTCCGCGTCCCCTGATGGTATAGAGATCGAGCAACGCCTGCGTGGGATGCTCATGCCATCCGTCACCCGCGTTGATCACCGAGGACTTCACCCCGCGCGCCAGCGTTTCGGCGGCCCCGGCGGACGAATGACGCAGGACAATGATGTCTGCCTGCATCGCCTCGATATTGCGCGCGGTATCGAGGAGCGTTTCACCTTTGACCACGCTGCTCGAGGAGGGCGAGAAGTTGATGACATCTGCGCTCAGCCGTTTCGCCGCCAGCTCGAACGACGTGCGGGTTCTCGTGCTCGGCTCGAAAAACAAATTAACGACGGTTTTGCCTCGCAGCGCCGGGACCTTCTTGATCTCACGGCCTGTCACTTCCTTGAAGGAGTCCGCCGTCTCAAGAATGAGCGCGATCTCATCCACAGACAACGCCGCCAGACTCAGTAAATCTTTGCGTTTGAGACTCATGGCCTCCTCCGCATCATGCTTTAAAGATGATCACGCGGTCATCTTCTCCGCCTTCTTCCAACAACACCTGAACTTTTTCTTCTCGCGACGTGGGAAGATTCTTCCCGATGTAATTGGCCTTGATCGGTAGCTGCCGATGGCCGCGATCCAGTAATACCGCAAGCTGAATCTCTCCCGGCCGTCCAAAATCCATCAACCCGTCCATCGCCGCGCGTATCGTCCGCCCGGTAAACAACACATCATCCACTAACACCACCACCTTGTCCGCCATATCGAATGGAACGGATGTTTTCCTCAATACCGGCTGGTTTTTGCGAAGCGCGAGGTCGTCCCGATACAGGGTGATGTCCAATTCACCGATAGGAATCTGCACTCCTTCGATCGTCTGAATACGTTTCACCAGCCGATGCGCCAGATACACGCCACCCGTACGAATACCGACCAACGCCAGGTCCTTCACACCCTTATTGCGTTCCACGATTTCATGGGCGATGCGGGTCAGCGCGCGGGCCATATCGCCGGCATCCATCACGACTCGCACCTCGTCCCGATGAGGATGGTTTTCAGTAGTCATGTAACGCGTGCCTTTGATCGTATGCCGGCCCAGCCCCGGCGAATCGGCATAAAAAAACCTCCCCACCGTATCTTGGTGAGAAGGTTGCGTTGCACAACCCGGCACAGGCCGGCGCACTTGTCATAACAAACTCCTTGCTCACCTCACAGGATGAGCGTTAAAGGTTTTCGCATACTACGAAATCACCCTGCTGCTGTCAAGCGTACGTGATCGCGCTCCTCGTGAAGCGCAGGACGGAAAAAGGTGTGTCCAATCTCTTTATTTGCGAGATCCGCTTCACGAGATACAAGCGACGATCACACCCGCTCACTGCTTGATTGAGCGTTTGAGCGTTTTTTCGATAGTCGCCACTTTACTCTGCAAACGGCCCTTATGGCCCTTACGATAGTCCACCTTCACTGTGCAGGAAATGCGCTTGCAGTCCTTTCTCATCCGCTCATAACATTGTCGTACAACGCCGAACACGTCATCCCATTCCCCTTCCAATACCGTCCCCATCGGATTCAACCGATAGGGGACTCCGCTCTTATCGATAATGTCGAGGGAGCGGGCCACATACTTCCCGACACTCTCGCCCTTTCCCAACGGCGACATACTGAATTCCAATAAGACCATTCTCTCCTCCTATCCGTCTCTTTCGTTTCACGTTTGACGTTTGACGTTTGACGCGGAGCCCGCCCGTTGCTCCAGCCAGACCTTGGGATACTGGATCTTGCCTAAGAGGCGAAAGCCATCCAAGGCTTCGCGCAGGAGCGCTCGGCGCTTCTCGGCATCCGGTTCATTGGCCTTGGCTTGTTCCCGCAATTCCCCCAGCCACTCGACAAAGGCGGCAAACTCAACGTCCAAAATTCGTTCTAAATCTTCCTTCATGAAGCCGGACAATGCCGGTGCGACGCCGCTTGTACTGATGGCCACTCGTGCATGGCCTGACACGACCACCGCCGGCATCGTGACACTGGACGCTTCCGGAAAGTCTACCGACCAGACCAACACACCCCTCTCCTTTGCCTTAGCCAGCAACGCCCTCGCAAAATCACGGTCACCGCGCAGCGTGTTCAAAACCAAAATGGCATGTTCAAGATCCGCATCCCGGAAATGCCGCCCGCGATGAATGACCTTCGCCGAAGCCGCCAGGGTACGCAACGTTTCGTTGAGCGTCGGACTGATCACCGTGACACGCGCGCCGGACTCGAGTAATCGTTGCGTTTTATCGGACGCCTCATCGTCCCCGCCGATCACCAACACCGTCCAACTTTTCACATCAAGAACTAACGGAAAACCTGGATTTGCAGCCATCATCAACGCTCCTAACAAGTAAGTATGGGACGCATCATACAATAGGCTGTTTTAGACCGTAAACCACGCAACCTCTTTTTCTCGGTTGGAACTGTCGCTATAATGCGGCGCCAGGGGCAAGAGCCGCAAGTTGCGCATGTCTGGTTTCAAGTTTCGAGTTGTCAGGAAGGCCGATCCGAACAGCCGAAACCAGAAACCTGAAATACTCTGTATGTTCTTTGGAACGATCGAGAAGCTGCACGGACTAACGGGGGAAGGGCAACCGGAGGTGAGGTGCGCTCTTACGTCTCAGCCGGATCCGCGTCCAACTCCATATTCCAATAGAGATAATCACGCCAGCTTTCCGGCGTATTGCGGATACCGATGGTGATCGTGATCACAGGACTCCATCGCGGCTTGACCGGCCGCTTCTTCAACTTCATACCGGCTTCATCCGGTGTACGGCCGCTCTTCCGGTTATTGCACCGCCAGCACGCGGTCACAATATTTTCCCATGTCTTCTTACCGCCTTTGGCGATAGGCACGACATGATCGAAGGTGAGTTCTTCCGTCCGGAATCGATGGTTGCAATATTGGCACGTGTAGCCGTCGCGCGTGAAAATATTGATACGGGAAAACTTGACGGCGCGGTGGCTGTCCTTCAGCCGCACCAGCTTCAGCAGCCGCATCACCGCAGGGAGTTTGATCGAGAGGGAAATCCCGTGGATCTCACGGTCATAGACTTCGAGAACTTCGACTTTGCCTTGCCAAAGGAGGGATCGCTTTCTGCCAATGGACGACCCGCAGCGGTTCATACGTCGAATTGAGCAGAAGAGTCATTTCCATGCAACAACCTCATTCCCAATCAAGCCCCCTATGCGAGAGCGGAGATCGTTCGATGGGCCGGAACATGTTCCTGTATGTCTATGCCATATGCCTACAGTGAAATCAAGCAATCGCCCCTCTGCCACAGAACCCACACCCATAGAACAGGAACGGATTTCCCCATGGTAGATAATTTCACCACCGTCGCACAGGTTCAGGATATCCCGCCGGGAACCGGACGTACCGTGGAGATCAACGGCGTCTGGATCGCCGTCTTCAACATAGAGGGAACGTTCTACGCCATCGATAACGCCTGCCCCCACGCCGGCGGTCCGCTGGGAGAGGGAAAACTATGTGGCTCCGTCGTTGAGTGTCCCTGGCACGGCTGGAAATTCAACGTCGTCACCGGACAACGAGAGAATAATCCTAACTTCGAAGTACCCTGCTGCCAGGTGCGCGTGGAAGGCACCCACATCCAAATCTCATTGCCTCCCGGCTTGGCTGCGCCCTAACCCGCATAGAATCACGTTCTTCGTAAAGCGCATCTCGCAAGCAACAATCGGACGTGCTCTTTCCACACCCTGAATTTCACGCTTTACGAGATAGGAAGACGAGATGCGAGCACCTACGGTAACGGCACCGGTGACTGTTCCGCATCTGGATCTTTGGGCGTAACGCCATCCGCCGGCAGCGACGCGGCATTCACCTTCTTCAGCTTAAGATGCGCGTGCCAGATGAATTCCCGCTCAAACCACTGGCCGCGGACACTTTGATCCCGCAATTGCACACGGATTTCATACACATCGCCTTCGACATGCTTGACCCGCCACTCCCCAAGCCGTACCCCCTGCCCGCGCTCCTTCATCGATCGCACATGTTGATTCATCGCATCCAGAATCGTGCCGGAACCGATCGCGCGGGAAGACTGTACCAGTGTCAGCGCTTCTGCCTCGCGCTGGTCCTGCGTGGGAGGGGAAGACGACAGGCGGCTCCAGGAATAGTAGCCTACTCCCAGCATCAGTACGAGAATCGCCGCAACGCGAATCAGCCTGATGACGACAGGCGATGGGGACGACGACTTCGTATCGGAACGATCCTCAGCCATTGATTGCGTAGGAAACCTGTTGTGTGGCGAGACCGCCATGATGGCCGCCTCGCTCTGACTACGATTATCTGACCCGTCTCATACATGACAGTTCATCACGCAATCGTCAAGACGCGTTGTGACGCAATGCGACGCTTGTTTGACGAAAAGCCTCTGTGCTACAAATACCGTCAGTCATCAAGAACACATGAGCGCATCGAATGAAGTTCTTCCTGTATGCCGATCATCTGAACCCCGTCCAGCTCAAGCGACGCGCCCCGGAGCATCGATTCCTCTACCTCGCCACACTGGCGGACCACACGATCAAGTTCTGCCGCTGGTCATCTCAATGGCGCTGCGGCCTCGCGAGCATCGTGCCGTCGCCGGGTGAGAAAGTCTGGGGCGGTATATTCGAAGTCACGGATGAGGATCTGACACTCATGGATGAATTTGAGCACGATGTCCCTCAGGGAGCCTATCGGCACCTGCAAATCACCGTGCTCAACGAAGCCGGATCGAAAGAACTCGTCACCACCTACGCTGCGAATCCGATCGGCAAATTCAAAGCCAAAGACCACTATCTCGACTGGGTCATGAAAGGGCTCACACAGTGGAAACTGCCCCAGGAAGCTGTTCAACAGTGGGAATTATATAGGCCACGATAAACAGGACGAGCGACTGGCCTATGGTACAAACCGGAGACGAAGCGTTTTTGCCACACGCCATCAACCATAGGCTCTTCGCTCTGTGCATGCTCCAGGCTAATATGCTATAAGTGCCCGTTCGGATCTCATGAGTCGTTCGCTCTATCAATTGAGGAGACTATGCCGAAACCTAAATATCACATTCTCGTCTGCACCAACTCACGTCCCCCGGGCCATCCAAAACCGTCCTGTGGAAGTGCCGGAGCCGGCCAGCTGCTCATGGCCTTCAACATGGGATTGATGCAACGCGCTGTGCCACCGGGCCAAGTCCTGGTGAGCGCTACCGGCTGCCTCGGCCCTTGCGAACAGGGTCCAACCGTCGTCGTGTACCCTGACAATACATGGTACTCGAAAGTCACTGAGGCGGATGTCGCTACGATCCTCGACGAACACATCGCCAAGGGATCCCCGGTCGCGAAACTCAACCCAGACGCAGCATGGAGATAGGTTAGGCTCAGTCGAGGCTAATCGAAGATCCCTCTTCGTGACGCTCAGCCTCTGCTTTGCGCTCGACCGCTTTGCAACATGACGAACTCACCAGCTCATGAACACAAGCAGGATGCGCCACGATCACTCCGCTGCATAGTCATCACGTGCAGCGATACGCGGACGCCGGAAACCGATACCAGTGGGCAGCTCATCCACTCGCTGCTTGCAGGCAATGGTCACACGGTTGTCGCTTACCATATCATTAAAGATGACCCCGGACAGATCACGCACCGCATTGCACTGGGCACGTTTACGCATGCCGCCCATATCGTGATCGTCAACGGTGGAACCGGCATTTCCCGGCGCGATTCCACCTTTGAAGCCGTCGATTCGATGCTCGAAAAACGTCTGGATGGATTCGGCGAACTCTTTCGCTATCTGACGTATCAGGAAATCGGCTCATCGGCCATGATGAGCCGCGCCACCGCCGGCGTCGTAAACGGCTGTGTCGTATTTTCAATCCCCGGCTCCGAACATGCCGTGCGTCTGGCGATGGAAAAACTCATCCTGCCGGAACTAG
>JABMDE010000055.1:13234-18813 GCA_015904055.1 Nitrospira sp.
GGCTGTGTCGTATTTTCAATCCCCGGCTCCGAACATGCCGTGCGTCTGGCGATGGAAAAACTCATCCTGCCGGAACTAGGCCACCTGGTGCAGCAGCTCACGAAGTAACCGTGCCGGTAAGGGGTGAGGGGATCGCCAGAAATCTCCGTTTACCCCTTACTCCTCACTGTATCTAGTCTTGCGTGATCTTCGGCTCAGAGTAATTCATCTGTGTCGAAATCTTCGACTGTGCGTACCGCTTATACTGTAGCAGTAGATCCCGCACTGAGATCACGCCCACAATCGCGCCGCCTTTCGTGACACCGAGATGCCGCACACCTAAGTCCGCCATCATATCCTGGGCATCGTTGATCGTACCGTTCTCCTCGATTGTGCACACTGGACTGGTCATGATCTTTTCAACCGTCAACTTGCCCAACGGCTTACCGCTCGCCACGGCGCGCCGCACAATGTCTGTATCCGTGACGACACCGACCAACGCGTTCCCCTTCTTCACAAATAATGATCCTACCCGCGCCGTCCGCATCGTCTTCGCGGCACTGGCAATTGAGGTCTTGGGACCGATCGATTTGGGACGTTTCGTCATAATCTGCGCAACGGTGGACATGGCTCCCTCCTTTGGGTTTGGATAGGATGACGCGAAACAACGCCGGCCACGCTCACTCAACCTACATAAGGGTACCACAGAAGGGCGGGAGGGCTCAAAACGGTCGCGTGGGAAAACCGCGTGCGGGCTCAGCAGACCAGTACGATCTTGCCGAAAAACTTTCGGTTCAACATGAGTTCCTGAGCGGCACGGGCCTCCAGAAGCGGATAGGTACGATCGATCACGGGCATCAATCGCTTCTGGCCCATGAGTTCTGCCGCCTTCACCAACTCCGCTCGCGTTCCCATGTAGGAACCTTTTATCGTCAGCTGGCGCGAGTACAGATAACGGAGGTCCAGCTTGACTTCCGATCCGGTCGTAGCGCCGCACGTGATCAATCGGCCACCCTTGGCCAGTGAGGCCAGGCAGGTCTCCCAGACTTCCGGGCCGATGTGCTCGATGACCACGTCGACACCCTTCCCTTCGGTCAACAGCTTCACGCGATCCGCTACCTGTTCTTTGCCGTGATTGATGACCGCATCGGCGCCAAGGACCACGGCCTTTGGAATTTTCTCGTCGGAACCGACCGTCGTGATGACCCGCGCCCCGGCCAGCTTCGCCAATTGGACGGCCATGCTCCCCACCCCGCTCCCCGCCCCCATAATCAGCACGGTCTCGCCATGCTGCAAACCAGCCAGCGCAAACAGCATGTGCGAGGCTGTCACGGAAACGAGCGGAAAGGCCGCCGCCTGCTCAAACGTCAGGTTCTCCGGCATCGGCAGGACATTGCGAAACGGCACCTTCACATACTCCGCATAGCCGCCATGCGTCTTCGCCCCGATGATCCCGAATGTACTGCAGAGATTATCCCGGCCGGCCAGACAGTTCTCACACGTCCAGCAACTGAGTCCCGGCGAAACAACAACACGCGCGCCAACTTGTATGTTGCCGACTTGCCCACCAACTTCTTCGACCACACCGGCCATATCCGCCCCGGACACATGAGGCAACGGGATCGGATAGGCAGGATTCCCCTGCCTGAGCCAAATATCGAGATGGTTCAACGCGCACGCCTTGACCCGAACGAGGACCTCTCCCGAAGCGATTGCCGGGAGTGGCATGTCCCCATAGGTCAGCTTCTCCGGTCCGCCATGTTCCCGAAAGAGTACCGCTTTCATTTCACACTACCCCTGAAGCCCACTTCTCACGGTTTAATCTTCTGACTCGCTTTGTAACCAGACCGCAGGATGGTCAAAACGTCATATCACAAGGCCGCAAGAAGCACGGCGACTGAGGCGTACCCTCTGGGGTACGTCGCAGGGAGACATGCGACTGAGAACGCAGTGAGATGGCGGTTTCATCATCCTGCGGTTCACCTCAAGGTGAGTGTTGTCTCAGCGGCGTTTGCCGGAAAGAATCTTCTCGACCGGCATCGCATGATTTATCAGGCGCTGGATGTGCCGATGAAGGATGGGCGTATTCATGCCCTGGAATTGACGGCGAAGACCCAGGACGAAACCTAAGCGTGTAGGGCTCTAAATCGATACGATGACGTCTATTGAAGGAGGCCGGACAATGGCAGAACCGATCGAAGAAGAAATTCAACAAGAAGTGAAAGCGCACAAGATTCTGATCTACGGCAAGGGGACGAAGCAGATGCCGATGTGCGGCTTCACCCGGGAGACGATGCAGTTTTTTGACAAATACGGATATCCGTATGAACTGATCGACGTCCTCTCGCAGCCGGTGAAACGGGAAGCTTTGACGAAGATGACGAATTGGCCGACGCTACCGAAAGTGTTCATCGACGGTACGTTCTACGGGGACACCGACGTGCTTGACCCGATGGCGGCCAAGGGTGAGATCGAGCCGTTGTTAAAAAAAGCATTCGGGAAATAAGTCATTCGGGAAGGGTGCGGCGAGGGCGGCTGTAATGCTCTTGTGCTCGCGCAACGCGCGGCCTCAGAAGGCTCTCGTTGCATGCGCGCAGTGAGAGCATTACAGCCGCCCTCGCTTTTTCACCAGGGGGGAGGGAGAGGGAGTTTCGTCCGACGAACAGTGCGTGCACGCGGGAGCAAGAATAATCCATCGTTGCCGGCGGTGCTCGCTCGATGGGCACGGTGCAACCAGCAGGAACACCCTGCGTATTACGGGCGTTGCGGGTTGTACAACAACAGCTGTCTCAAGACCCTCCTTCAGCCATTGCGCATAGGTTTCATGGTGAGAATCATCATGATTGATCGCCAAGCTAGAAGTAAGTAGCCGTTCCCAGCATCGGCGCTTCCGATCCCCCATCCATCCTCTTGTATCCATTCAGCATGTCCCACATCGCCATTTCTGCAGGCGTGAGCGAAACACGAAAGTTTTTTGCGCAATGGCCATAGTGGGTTACATTTTATGGCGGAGGGAGGGTGTGGAGGTAGTCAGAGTGGTAGTGCCACTTCGGGTTTGCTGACTTGTTGATAGGACGCTTTTGGACATGGACGCCCAAAGCCTTCTCAGGTTCACCTCAAGGGGTTGTCGGTAATGTAATCGTATCTGGCGCTATGGATGAAGCCCGGGCGATGACGCGACGATTGCTGTTGAGTTTCACGATCATGAGGAGATGATGCACATTATATTGGCAGGGGGGTTCATGGCGGGAGTTGTCTTGCTGTATTGGCTTGTGGAGAGTTTCTGGGAGTCAGAGAAAGTGCTAGTCCGTCGCAATGTAAGGAAATAGCGGCGATCGATATCGGGGCGGACGCCATGAGCGGGGTCTCATGCCAATGCGTGACGAAGAAAGAAGGTGGTTGTCGTGATCCATTCGTTGAAATGTCTGCTCCCCACGCTCGGTAGTATTTTCTTCCTGCTGGCAGGATCTGTGGCCGGTGCGGAAGGGGATGGGCCTGTTTCTCGAGACCGTAACCTGTATTTGAAACATACTGGGGGGCAGTTCTCACATTATCTCGAGCTTCGTGGTGACGGCTCCTATCGGCGGGTTGTCCGTGGGCATTTGTATCTTGAAGAGCGGGATCGCGGAAAGAAAGTTGCTCCTCAGGTCCGATCAGCATTTTCGGAATATCAGTTCGGGTGACCTGCTGATTTCCATGTGGCAGCGCGATCGATTGAAGACGCTTCCCGACCTCAGGCAGCGGATTCAGGATTTCCTCAAGGCCAATCCTGCTCAGGAGTTTCCGGCCGAGGACATCGAACATATTAGTGAAACCGGTGTGAGTATAGATCCTCAGGCCAAGAGCAGTGACATTATCGTACTGGGCCCTAAACGAGTAACCCGCACAGATTTGGAGCAATTGCTAGTGGCCATCGACGCGTTCCTGCCCAGTGGAGAGAAGAATCTTTTTGCCCTTGTCCCCTTGGAGTACAAGACTGCGACCATTTTTGTCGATGACGATCGGGCGCAATTGACGAAGAGCATCATCACAGGTGAATTGGCAGGGTCATCGACTCCTGCCCAGGGTGCCGATAAGTATGGGTACCGTGAAATTGATGCGGCACAATTTGACAAGGAAGTGAAGGAAGCTCGACCGGTTCTTTCCCAGTCTGAGACGAAGCATCGGGAGAAACAGCCCGGTCAAGAGTAGTCTGAAATAAATTCAGAAGTGGGCGAGCATCATGTCGTCCCTTGGAGAGGTATGTACCAGGAAAAGTAAAGGCCGCCTCAGGTGAGGCGGCCTTTCTTGTTTTGCTCTGGCAGGTGCGGTGCGGGTGCTCTCGACTGAGCGCTTTTGATGCTCCCTTGCAGGCGTGCCTTCCTACGTCCCCATCTCCCACGATGCCAAGTATTTCTTCTGCTCCGCCGTCAGCGTATCGATATTCACGCCCATGCCGGCCAGCTTGAGCCGCGCGATCTCTTTGTCGATGTCTGCGGGTACCGGATAGACCTTCTTTTCCAGCTTCTTGTAGTTTTTGACGATGTATTCTGCACCGAGCGCCTGGTTGGCAAAACTCATGTCCATGACGCTGGATGGATGGCCTTCTGCTGTGGCCAGATTGACGAGGCGGCCTTCGCCGAGCAGGCTGACGCGATTGCCGTTCTTGATCGTAAATTGCTCCACGCCGGGGCGAACGACTTTCCGTGACTTGCTCATCTTTTCCAGAGCCGGGATGTCTAGCTCCACGTTGAAGTGGCCGCTATTGCAAACGATGGCGCCGTCTTTCATTGCAGCGAAGTGCTCGCCGCGAATGACCTTGAGATTGCCCGTGACGGTCACGAAGAAATCTCCCACTGGAGCGGCTTGTTCCATCGGCATGACACGGAAGCCGTCCATGACCGCTTCCAGGCCTTTCAACGGATCGATTTCGGTGACGATCACGTCAGCGCCCATGCCTTTGGCCCTCATGGCGATTCCACGTCCGCACCAGCCGTAGCCCACGACCACGACGACGGATCCGCAGACCAGTCGGTTGGTGGCGCGGATGATGCCGTCCATGGTGGATTGGCCCGTGCCGTAGCGGTTGTCGAACATGTGCTTGGTGTCGGCATCGTTGACGGAAATGACCGGAAACTTGAGCACTTTTTTGTCGGCCATACTGCGCAGACGAATCACGCCGGTGGTGGTTTCTTCTGTGCCGCCGATCACGTTCTTCAGCAATTCTCTTCGCTTGGAGTGGAGATACGACACGACATCTGCCCCGTCATCCATCGTGACGTGCGGGCGATGGGCGACCGCGGATTCGATATGGCGATAGTAGGTCGCGTTATCCTCGCCCTTGATGGCGAAGGTTGGGATGCCTTCATGCTGCACCAACGCGGCGGCTATCTCATCCTGCGTGCTGAGCGGGTTGGACGCGCAGAGGCGGACATCGGCTCCGCCCGCTTTCAGCGTAATCGCCAAATTTGCCGTTTCCGTCGTGACGTGCAGACAGGCGGTAACCCGTACTCCCTTCAGCGGTTGTTGCTTCGCGAATCGCTTACGGATCAGCCGCAGTACCGGCATGGTGGCCTCGGCCCATTCGATTTTCAATTTGCCGGCATCCGCCAGCTTGATGT
>JABMDE010000055.1:18933-43764 GCA_015904055.1 Nitrospira sp.
GTCAATCGCGACTATACTCAGGGGTACGACTTGATTCTCATCGGTCATGCCGGCCATCCGGAAGTGATCGGGACATTGGGGCAAATTCCAGACAAATTTCACTTGGTATCCTCGGTTCAAGATGTCGAAAAACTTCAAGTGGAAAGCACGGTCAATCTGTCGTATGTCACGCAGACGACGCTTAGTGTAGACGAATGCCGGGACATTGTCGGGGCATTGCATCGGCGGTTCCCGAACATCAAAGGCCCGCATCAGGAAGACATTTGTTACGCGACGCAGAACCGGCAAAATGCCGTGAAGGAATTGTCCCGTTTGGTGGACGTCATCCTCGTCATCGGGTCCCCGAATAGCTCCAATTCCAACCGTCTGCGCGAGTTGGGGGAGCAGTGTGGGATTCCCTCCTATCTCATCGACTCTGCCAGTGACATCAATCCGGCCTGGTTGCAAGGAGCCAAAGCGGTCGGGATTGCCGCTGGTGCCTCCGCTCCGGAGGTGTTGGTTACGGAAGTGGTGGCGTTCTTGCGATCCTCAGGCCCTTCAGAGGTTGAGGAGCTTACGGTAATCGAAGAAGATGTCGAGTTTCTCTTGCCCAAAGAACTCGTGCAGATCGAATCGGCCGGTAAGTCAGCCGCCGGCGTCGTAAGTTAGATTGCTAGCCGTCTTAGACTAAATCCTCTACGATCCCCACATCTTGTGGGGATCGCTCGTTCAGATCCCCACATGATGTGTTTTATTTTGATTTCTCCGGACCCATATGCTACAAGGTCAGACCGTTTCTCCTCCATTAACCAACGTTGTCAGTGTTCGTAAATGGTGAATTGATGTATTTGAAATCATTGGATATGTTGGGATTTAAGTCCTTTGCGGAAGGGAAGATCAAATTCCCTGAAGGGGTGACCGCGATCGTGGGCCCCAATGGGAGTGGGAAGAGTAACGTGGTGGATGCGATTCTCTGGGTATTAGGCGAACAAAGCACCAAGACCCTTCGAAGCGAAAAGATGGAAGATGTTATTTTCAATGGAACAGAACTCCGAAAGCCGTTAGGGATGGCAGAAGTCTCGCTGACCATCGGAGGGCTCGATCAAGCGACGATGAGGCTTGAAGGCGGTTCAGGTCTACCCACCCAGCTGACAGAATTCGAGGAGTTGATGATCACGCGGCGGCTCTATCGGAATGGGGAGAGCGAATACCTCGTCAATAAAACCGTGTGCAGACTCAAGGATATCCGTAGCTTGTTGCTCGATACCCGTGCCGGTAGCAAAGGGCACACCGTCATTGCGCAGGGCCAGATCGATCAGATTCTCAATGCGTCGCCTCAAGATCGGCGCGAACTCATTGAGGAAACCGCCGGTATCATCCGCTACAAGAAGCAAAAGGCCGAGGCATTGCGAAAGCTCGAAGCCACTCAGCAAAACCTTCTCCGTGTCCGCGACATCATTGCAGAAGTGAAGAAACAGCTGAATTCTCTGGAGCGGCAAGCGAGACAGGCGCGGACCTACCAGACCTTACAGCAGGAAGCGCGCGTGATCGAGATTGAATTGCTGACCAGAGAGTTTAGGGCGCTCCGGAGCGGATTGCAGGAGGTTGAGACTGAAGTGGCGGGTCTGGATCAACGAGAGTCCGGCATGGCGGCTGAACAGGCACGGTTGACGGCGGATCTTGAACAGGCGCGGCTCGATGCGATTGCGATGGGCGACTCGACCGGCAAGATTCGGGAAGAGCAGGCACTGATTGAGCAGCAGCAGGCGCAGGCGCTGACGGCGGCGGAGGTCGAACGGAATCGGAGTCAATTGTTCGGCGAACAGCAGACACAGGAGTCTGCCGAGTTGGAGGAGTTAGCACGTTCGCATGACGAATTGGCTACGGCGCTCCAATCTATCGACTTCTCCTTGGGTTCTGTCCAAGAAGAGATGGAGGCCAAAGAACGTGCGCTCGGCGAGCTCGATCGAGACATGGAAGGGCAGGTACTTCAGCGGGCGTTGGCTGTGGCAGAAGAAGAGCGGGGGCGCAACGATGTCCTGCAGCTTGCCGTGCTCGTGGCGAATACGGAACAAGGTGTTACGCAGTTGGCGGCGCGTATGCGCGAACTCGCGGGTCGTGAAAGCGGGATGATATCCGAACGAGAAGGGCTTGAGGGGAATCTCCACATAGGCTTTGGTGGAAATTTCACCGGCGACCAAGGCGATGCCGGTGGTCAAGATGGTTTCGCAGGCGACGCGCGAGTATTTGTCTTGTGCGATGATTGCGTCCAGAATTCCATCTGAAATCTGGTCGGCGATCTTGTCCGGGTGCCCTTCCGTGACTGATTCCGAAGTGAACAAGTAGTTATTTCTCATGCATCCCTCTAGGTTGCGGTTATCGAACGCCGCCGGTGGTTCGTGTAGAAAATGACGAGGCCCGAGCGACAGACTGACGTTAGAGATCTGTGGATTCTAGAGGAGGCGTGTGGATTTGTCCATCACTACCAAAGAAGTGAGGGGGCAGCGAGGGCGCACAGGCGCTGCCTTGACACTTCTTTTGAGGCGTTTGTAAGATGACAAGATTTCAAAGGAATTGCGCCCACCATTGTACTGGGACCTGTTCATGAAATGTGTTCCAACCATAGGCATGTGCATCGGACTGATGGCCGCGCAGCCAGTGTTCGGGGTCTGTCTCTCAACCTCGGCCGACGCAGAGTCGCCGTTTGCAAGGCCGCAGATTGTCGAACGGAATCTTGCGATGGTGAAGGTCGGCGACGAGGCGCCGAACTTTCAATTGCGCGATCTTTCCGGCAACATGCTGAGCCTGTCTCAGTTCCGGGGCAAAGTCGTCCTGTTGAATTTCTGGGCCACATGGTGCGGACCCTGTCGGATTGAGATGCCGGCGATGGAGCAACTGTATCGGACTCTTCCTCGCAGGGAATTCGAGATCTTGGCGGTGTCCACGGATGCCCAGGGCGCCGCGGTGACTCGTCCGTTTCAGCGGGAAATGGGGTTTACGTTTCCCATTCTCCATGACGAGGAATATCGAGTGGGTTTCATCTACGGTGCGCGATCGCTTCCTCTGACCTTCATGGTTGATCGCCAAGGTGTGATTCGAAAAAAGATTTTTGGTGCGCGTGACTGGGATTCGCCTGAAGCCCGCGAGTTGATCCAGATACTCATGAAGTCGTAAGCATGACGCAATCGATCCCCCAGATTTCACTGATTGCCGCGTTTTCAGCCGGCTTGCTTTCGTTTGTATCCCCATGCGTGCTGCCGCTGGTGCCGTCCTACATTTCGTACATCACGGGACTTTCGGTCGAACAGCTGACCGACGCATCGGAACGGGTCAAATTCAAGAAGGCGATCGTGCTGAACTCGTTGCTATTCATTGCCGGGTTCTCCTCGGTGTTCATTGCGTTTGGCGCATCGGCCAGCCTCCTGGGGCAAGTGCTTATTACGTATCAGGACCATATTCGCCGATTCGGCGGGGTCTTGATTGTGATATTCGGGCTCTATTTGCTCGGCATCCTGAATTTAAATTTCTTAAAAATGGAGCATCGCTTTCAATTCCGCAGCCGGCCAGCCGGGTATTTGGGATCGTTCCTGATCGGCGTGGCGTTTGCCGCAGGCTGGACCCCCTGCGTGGGGCCGGTATTGGGTTCAATCCTCTTGTACGCCAGTACGACAGATTCCCTTCTGAGCGGGGTGGTGCTCTTGACGTCCTATTCGTTAGGGCTGGGCCTGCCGCTTTTTCTGACGGCATTGGGTGTGGATCGATTTCTGGCCTACTTCAAGCAGGCCCGCGCCTACCTCTGGGGCGTGTCGACGGTGAGCGGCGTGTTACTGGTCGTCGTCGGCGTGATGATCTATGCCAATTCTCTCACGATGATTACGAGTTTCCTGGAGCGGTATGGTATCGGTTGGTATCTGGGGCAGTAGTTTATTTTCACTAATCTCTGCTTTTCATAATCTCTTCATCCGCTGATGAGCGCCTACTCGCCGTGCTGCTTTTCGTCGTTCGTATCTCGTGAAGCGCAGGACGGAAATTGAGCGTACTTCTTCTTTGCTTGCGAGATACGCTTCACGAGATACGAGGAACGCGGCTAGCACCAGGTGCCGAGGCGGCAGGCGGTAAAGGCCTGCCCAAGCGTACTGGGGGAAGGAATTGAGAACAGCTTTGACACCGGAGATCCGGCCGCAGCCGCTCCAATATCGGCGATGGGGGATGGGTCTGACTTATGCGCAAATTGAGGGCCTGGTTTTGCCCCGCCTAGCTTTGCGAGCAGGCTGTTTCCGTCATTGACTGCTGTGCTACTCGGGTATTTGCTCGCTAGTAGGACCAGACTCTCCCGTGCCCAATCGTCGGCACCCAATTCATGGTAGCTCATAGCCAGAAAATACAAGGCATCGGGAGCAACGAGCCGATCGGGATAGGTCTTGATGATTAGTTCGAATCGGTGCGCGGCAGCCAGGTACGAGCCGCGCCGGTAGTAGAACTGGCCAACAAATAGGTGCATTTGCGCCAGCCAGTTATGGCAGTCTTCAATTTTCTGCTGTGCTTGGGCATCGTAGCGGCTTCCAGGATAGTCTTTCCGGACGCGTTCGAATGCGGTGATGGCTTTCTGAATCGGCTCCGGATCCCGATCGATGCTTTTCGCAAGCTTGAGCTGAACCTCTCCGATCTTAAACGCGGCATAGGGGGCGAGCATATGGCTCCTGAAGAGATCCAGGAACCGGTTGTATTCGGTTAAGGCCTCGTTGTATTCCTCTTTCTCAAAAAAAGCTTCTCCACGTTTCATGATCACATTGGGGTGGAAGAGCTGTTTCTCAATATTGTCTTCGAGAAAGATCTGCTCGTCTACGCCGCTGACCACTTTTTTCACACCGCTTCGTAAGTCTTCGGGGGTGCCTGAACAGGCAGCAAGGAAGCTTAGTCCTACGAGAAGGCATCCCAGGCGTGGCAGGAAAAAAGAAGCTTGCGATGTCCAACTGGCTTTGGTGTGTGAGACTGTATCCAGTGAGAACATAGGCTCGATTCATAGCAAGAATGGAGGGCAAAAAGCAACGAGCAGGAGGGTTCGGTTGACCCACATCCGCCCTCTCCCTATAATCCCGCGCACGTTGTATCGGTAGCACCTTGTTGTCTTGACCTATCATCGGTAGGAAGCATGATTCGAACCAGGGCGATTGGAACGGGCAGCTACGTGCCTCATCGGGTCGTGACGAACGAGGAGATTGCCCGGCCGTTAGGACTCGCTCCCGACCAGATCTACCGGCTGACCGGCATTCGAGAACGGCATTGGGCGGCAGATCACGAGGCGTCTTCTGACATGGCGATTGAGGCGGGACGCCAGGCCCTCTTGGCGGCCGGCTGTGACGCGTCTGCTATCGAGGCCGTCATTGTGTCCACCACGTCTCCGGATGTGGTGTTTCCTTCAACCGCTTGTTATGTCCAGCGTGGATTAGGATGTAAAAGCGTGGGTGCGTTTGATGTATCTGCTTCCTGCTCCGGCTTTCTCTATGGGCTCTCTATGGCCCACGCCATGATTGAGAGCGGGCAAATTCGGACCTGTTTGGTGGCGGCATCGGAGGTCAAGTCTCGTTTTCTCAATCCAAAAGATGAGGCGACCGCCATGTTGTTCGGCGATGGGGCAGGTGCTGTCGTATTGCGTGGCGAGGAAGATCGAAGTCCGGAGAGGCGAGGGATCTTAGGCATCAGGTTGCGCGCCGATGGGTCGCGGCATGAGCTCATTCGTGTTCAGGCCGGCGGATCGCGAACGCCGTCTTCTCACGCTACGGTAGAGAAGCATGAACATACCCTACGTATGCAGGGCGCCTCACTCTATCGGGTTGCGATTCGGCGGATTGAACAGGCTGTGCAGGATATCTTGAAGGAGTTCGGAGTCGGTCTTCGTGAGGTCAAGCAGGTCGTTCTTCATCAGGCCAACGGCCGGATTCTCGCCCAGATTGCCGATCGTCTGGCGATCCCTCAGGACAGACTCTCGTCGGTCATCGAACGGTACGGCAACACGTCATCAGCGTCGTTGCCCATTGCCCTTGATGTGGCGGTGCGCGGTGGGGCTATTGCCCCCGGTGATCTTGTCCTGCTGGGCAGTTTCGGCGGAGGCTTGACGTGGGCGACCGGGCTTGTCCGGTGGTAGCAGTCCAGTGAGCGTATTCGTATCTCGTCGTTCGTGAAGCGTAAGGCCTGCTCCGTCGGCGCGCGTGCAGGCTAAAACTTGCCCGTTTGAACCACTATTTTATCTCTGCTTCGAATGGGAAGACGCACCACGAATTTGCTCCCGTGAGGCTGGTTCGCTTCTACCCACACCTGTCCCCCATGCCCTTCTACGATATGCTTCACAATTGCTAGCCCGAGCCCTGTCCCGCCCAGTTCACGCGACCGGGCCTTGTCGACACGATAAAATCGCTCAAATACCCGTGGGCGGTCCTGTTCGGGGATGCCGATTCCTGTGTCGGACACCGTGAGTTCGATTCCTCCTTCGGAGGATCCCGTTGCCCCTGCCCCATTGATCAACCTGGAATTGACGATGATGGTGCCGCCGGCTGGCGTATATTTCACGGCATTATCGAGCAAATTCGTCAGCACCTGCATAAGGCGGCCTTCATCACCTGGGACGGGAGGGAGGGCATCGTCAATTGACAGGACTAAACGATGCCCGTTCTTGTCGGCGATGGGTTTGATCGTGGCTAATGCACGGTCGATAATCGGGCGTAAGTCAACCGGCTCTTCTTTCAAGAGGACACGGCCCGATTCGATTTTCGATAATTCGAGCAAATCTTCGATAATCAGGTTCAGCCGGTCGCTCTGTTTGAGAATGATATCCAGAAATTTCGCTGAGGCCACAGGGTCGTCTTTCGCCCCATCCAGCAGGGCTTCGACATAGCCTTTGATGGATGTGAGCGGTGTGCGCAGTTCATGGGAGACGTTTGCCACGAAGTCTTTCCGGATATTTTCGAGACGTCGTAGTTCGGTCATGTCATGGAATACCAGCACGACACAGGCTTCATTTTCCCGTTCGCCTCCCGCGACGGAGACCTCGATGTGTAAGCAGCGATTGGAGAGCGGCAGCACAATCTCACCCTCATGATTCGTCCGCGACCGCAGAGAGGAAATGACGAGGTCGTTCAATTCTTGGTGGCGGAACAGCTCTGCACAGGGACGGCCACGGGCCTCTGCGCGTGAGACTCCAAACATACGCTCCAGCGCCGGGTTGATCTGTAAGACATGGCTGCGATAGTCGAGCACCATGACTCCTTCAACCATCGAGGTCAGCATGGCCAGCAACTGCGCCCGATCTTCCGAAAGTTCATCGATCCTGGCGTACAGTCGATCGGCCAGGTCATTGAGCGCATCGGCCAGAAGACTGGCTTCCTCATGGGCGGTGGTTTTGATGGGAGCAATCCGTCGGTCGGAGGCCAGCTGACGGGCGGTCTGCGCAATTTCAGAAAGGGGTGCGGCAATGCTGTGGGTGAGCCAGAGGCTGAGCAATGCGATGACGAGCAACGCGCCGGCGAGCGCTCCGATAAGGGTTCGCTGAAACTGGGCGATATCACGGTCAAGCTGGACCATGGGGAGAGCGACGCGCACGACGATCGGGTGAGCGTCCGGAGGCTGTGTCAGGAGCATGGCTCGATAGACGGTACGTTCTCCGGTGATGACACTGGTCCGAATATCCTGCCCGTGCCCTGTGCCGAGGGCCTGTGTGACTTCGGGTTTTACTCGATGGTTGTCGATGGTGGGCAAGTCGACATCCCGTACCGCGCTGTCGGCGAGCACCGTTCCGTCTGCGGCGATCAACGTAACCCGGGCTGTGGCCTGGTTTCCGAGGTCGCGGGCGGCTTCTTGTAGTCGGGATGATGTCGGGATCGGGGAAGACGGACGAAACAAGGGTTGGAACCCATGCTCAACGAGTCGGGCGTTCGCGTCCAATACATCGCCCAACTGCGCCAAGTACTGGCGTTCGAGCGATTGAATTGCCACGGCGCCGGCAACCACCACGCCACCGGTTACCGCCAGCAGCATTCCGATCGCCACTGTCCATCGGATCGACAGAGTCATGAGATCGATGAGAGGCGAGGGGTGAGGGGCGAGGGGGTAGCACACCGCATGCGAGTTCCCGCGTCGTCAGGCATTACGTGTTCCCCTCCAGATCTTTCAATTTATACCCCAGTGATTTCACTGAGACGATGGCGGCATCGAGGGGCGGAAGTTTTTGTTTCAGTCGTCGGATGTGCACGTCGACGGTTCTGGTTGTTCCATAGTAGTCGTAGCCCCACACAGCATTGAGGAGGATATCGCGAGTGAGGACGCGCCCTGGATATCGAAGCAGATGCTCCAGTAATCCGAATTCTTTGGCGGTCAGCGGCACTTCGTCATCTCCCAAGAGGACCTCATGCCGAGTCGTGTCCATTGTAAGCGGACCGTAGTGATAGCGACCGGCCCCCTCTGCGGGTGTACGTTCCAGACGGCGCAGCAGGGCTTTAATGCGGGCGACGAGCGCTTTGGGGCTGAAGGGTTTGGCCACGTAGTCATCCGCCCCCAGTTCGAGGCCGATGACCGTGTCAGATTCCTCGGCCTTTGCCGTCAGCATGATGATAGGCAGCATGGCGGTGTCGGGAACTGAACGCAGGCGTTTGCAGACTTCGAGTCCGTCAATCTCAGGCAGCATGAGATCGAGTACGATGAGATCGGGTTTGTCCTCTTTGACCTTCTTTAGCGCCTGGGCCCCGTTCACAGCCGTGGTGGTCCGAAACCCTTCTTTCTCCAGATATAGCGTGACGAGCTGGAGGATGTCTGGCTCGTCTTCGACGATGAGGATCTTTTTTTGAAGTGCGGTACCCATAAGGCAATCACAGCCTACGGAGGAGGGGGGAGCCTGTCAAGCGACGCGAGTAACTTGTGGGGAGATGGAGGCGGATATGGTTGATGCTGGATCGATGCCTTGGTACCCATCAAAATTCTATGTGTCATGATCTGGCGCCTCCAGGTAGTGTGAATGAGCTTCCGCAGGCCAATTCTGTTGACGGGGCCGGCCGGTCTGACGTAAGGTGAGTGACGCTAGACTCGCGTCTGACTGTGTCGAAGGCGCGCCATTTAGTCCGAAGGAGTTGCTCTGATGATGAAAATCTATCTTGCCAATCCTCGTGGATTTTGTGCCGGGGTCGATCGGGCGATCGATATCGTCGATCTCTCTCTCAAAAAGTACGGTGCTCCCATTTATGTCCGCCACGAAATCGTCCATAGCCGCCATGTCGTGAATTCGCTCCGGCAAAAGGGGGCGGTATTTGTGGAGGAATTGAATGAAGTCCCGGAAGGGTCGGTTGTTATTTTTAGCGCGCACGGCGTGGCCAAGTCCGTCTGGGAAGAAGCGAATCGCCGCAGCCTGCATGTGATCGATGCCACCTGTCCTCTGGTGATCAAGGTTCACAACGAAGTCAATCGCGACTATACCCAAGGGTACGACTTGATCCTCATCGGTCACGCCGGCCATCCGGAAGTGATCGGGACATTAGGGCAGATTCCCGACAAGTTCCACTTGGTATCCTCGGTCCAAGATGTCGAAAAACTCCAAGTGGAGAGCACGGTCAATCTTTCGTATGTGACGCAGACAACGCTCAGTGTAGACGAATGCCGGGACATTGTCGGGGCATTGCATCGGCGGTTCCCGAACATCAAAGGCCCGCATCAGGAAGACATTTGTTATGCCACGCAGAACCGGCAAAATGCCGTCAAGGAATTGTCCCGTTTGGTAGATGTCATCCTCGTTATCGGATCACCGAATAGCTCAAACTCTAACCGTCTGCGCGAGTTGGGGGAGCAGTGCGGGATTCCATCCTATCTCATCGACTCTGCCAGTGACATCAATCCGGCCTGGCTACAAGGAGCCAAAGCGGTCGGGATCGCCGCCGGTGCCTCTGCTCCGGAGGTGCTGGTGACAGAAGTGGTGGCGTTCTTGCGATCTTCGGGCCCCTCAGAGGTTGAGGAGCTCACGGTCATTGAAGAAGATGTCGAGTTTCTCTTGCCCAAAGAACTCGTGCAAATCGAATCGGCCGGTAAGTCAGCAGCCGGCATCGTCAGTTAGGTTTCTAGCCGTCTTAGACTAAATCCTCTGCGATCCCCACATCTTGTGGGGATCGCTCGTTCAGATCCCTACCTGATGTGTTTTCTTTTGATTTCTCCGGACCCATATGCTACAAGGTCCGGACCTTTTCCCCTTCATTAATCAACCTCGTCAGTGCTCGCACATGGTGAATCTATGCATTTGAAGTCATTGGATATGTTGGGATTTAAGTCCTTTGCGGAAGGGAAGATCCAATTCCCGGAAGGGGTGACCGCGATTGTGGGCCCCAATGGGAGCGGGAAGAGTAACGTGGTGGATGCGATTCTCTGGGTGCTGGGCGAACAAAGCACCAAGACCCTTCGAAGCGAAAAGATGGAAGATGTTATTTTCAACGGGACGGAGCTCCGAAAGCCATTAGGGATGGCAGAAGTCTCGTTGACTATCGGAGGGCTCGATCAAGCGACCATGAGGCTTGAAGGCGGCTCAGGTTTGCCCACCCAACTGACGGAATTCCAGGAATTGATGATCACGCGGCGGCTCTATCGGAATGGAGAGAGCGAATATCTCATCAATAAAACCGTGTGTAGACTCAAAGATATCCGCAGCTTGCTTCTCGATACCCGTGCCGGCAGCAAGGGGCACACCGTCATTGCGCAGGGCCAGATCGATCAGATTCTCAATGCGTCACCTCAAGATCGGCGCGAACTGATCGAGGAAACCGCCGGTATCATCCGCTACAAAAAGCAAAAAGCCGAGGCGTTGCGAAAGCTCGAAGCTACTCAGCAAAACCTGCTTCGCGTCCGCGACATTATTGCGGAAGTGAAGAAACAGCTGAATTCTCTGGAGCGGCAGGCGCGGCAGGCGCGGACCTACCAGACCTTGCAGCAGGAAGCGCGCGTGATCGAGATTGAATTACTGACCAGAGAATTTAGGGCGCTCCGTAGCGGATTGCAGGAAGTGGAGACTACGGTGGCGGGTTTGGATCAACAAGAGGCCGGCATGGCGGCTGAACAGGCACGGCTGACAGCGAATCTTGAACAGGCTCGGCTCGATGCGATTGCAATGGGTGACTCGACCGGCAAGATTCGGGAAGAGCAGGCCCTGATTGAGCAGCAGCAGGCGCAGGCGCTGACGGCGGCGGAGGTCGAACGGAATCGGAGTCAATTATTCGGTGAACAGCAGGTGCAGGAGTCTGCCGAGTTGGAGGAGTTAGTACGTTCGCATGACGAATTGGCCGCGGCGCTCCAGTCTATCGACCTTTCCTTGAGTTCTGTCCAAGAAGAGATGGAGGCCAAAGAACGTGCGCTTGGCGAACTCGATCGCGACATGGAAGGGCAGATACTTCAGCGGGCGGCAGCTGTGGCAGAAGAAGAGCGGGGGCGCAACGATGTCCTGCAGCTTGCTGTGCTCGTAGCGAATTCGGAACAAGGTATTGCGCAGTTGGCGGCGCGTATGCACGAGCTGGCCGGTCGTGAACACGGAATGATATTCGAACGAGACGGGCTTGAGGCGCAACGGACAGATGTGGTTAGTCGGCATGAGCTGTTGCGACAAGAATATGGGGAAGCAGACCGGTTGATTGCGGATCTTCGGGCCCAACAGCGCACGGTTCAGGAAGACAGTGCAAGTGTTGTGAGTGAGGTTCAGAAATTGGACCCCCAGATTCTTCGACGGTCGGAAGAGCTGGCTGCGGTGGATTCTCGGTTAGAGGCGCTTCAGGGCGTGGTTCGTGAAGAGATGGGCTATGGCCGACAAGGGACTGATGAAAGTACGGCTCTGAAGTCTTGCGCGGGTGTGCGAGATGCGGTTGCCGAGTGGCTGATGGTTCCGCCCGGGATGGACCGCGCAGTTGAGGCTGTATTGGGAGAGCGCGTCCATGGGTGGTTCGTCGATGAGCCGTCGGTGGCGTGCCGCGCGATCGGTTTTCTAGAGGAGAAAGCGCTCGGCCGCGGTAGTTTTATTCCCCAGCGGCCGCGATGGGGAAGCGCGCGGGAGAACAGCTGGTGGCCGGACATTTCTAGTCAGCCGGGTGTGTTGGGCCGTGCCGTGGATTTGATTCAAGCCGATGCCGATCGTGTGGAAGCACGGGACTGTTTGTTTGATCGTGTGGTGATTGTCGAATCGCTCGATCGAGCCATTCAGTTATGGGAGCAGCAGTTGTGGAATGCTCCGGACGGCCCGACGCTTGTGACCTTGGCCGGGGAAGTAGTGGATGCGTCAGGAGTGGTGACAGGTGGCCAGATGCAGGGGAGGCAAGGCCTGCTTGAGCGTCGCCGTGAGGTGATGGATCTTGAGAGTAAGCGGCACATGCTTGTTGCGGCGCTTGAGCAGGAGAAGGTGCGCCGCGCGGTGTTGCATGAACATGCGCAGTTGTTGGCGCAGGAAGAACGGCGGCTTGCCGATTCGCTTCGCGTCGCTGAGATGCAAAATCTTTCGCTGCGCAAGGACGAAGAGAATCTCCAGCAAGTGCTTGTCGATCTTGATCTTCGATTGACGGGGGTGGCAGCAGAAATTAAAACCTGCATCGGTGAACGGCAGCGGTTTGAGCAGGAGTCTCAGTCGATTCAAGCGCAGTTAGTCCAGTGGGTTGCTGAGAAGACTGAGCGGGACGCAGTGCTGGGAACGGTCCGGGAACGGCTTGACCAAATCGATCGTGATGTTCGGGCCGTTCAAGAGCGGGTCACTGATGCGAGGTTGGCGGCCGAAGCACTGCGCGGGAAACGAGAGTATGAGCAAGCGAATCGTGAGCGGGTTGCGCAGCAGATCCAGGAATCGGAACATCGCCGTCATATACTGGGAGCGCATCTGGAAAGCCTGCGTTCTTCGATCGAGCACAGCCGGGCCGAGCAAGCCCGCCAGGAAACGCTGTGCCGGGAATGCGGCGCAGTCGTCGATCGTGTCAAGGGAGAGCTGGTCGCGGCACAAGAGCGCCAGACTCGGCAGATCGCGGCCTGTCAGGCGCTGGAAAGCAGTCTCGGCGATGTGCGGCTGGAGATGTCGGACATCCGTGATGCACGGATGGGGGCGGAAGTCCGTCGCGCGGAACTGCGGACGCAATTGGGGGCCGTCGAAGGGACCTTGTCGGGTACGTATCAGCTGGATCCGCTGATGATGCTTGCCGAGACTGTGGAATTGTTGGAGGCCGAGGCGCCCGCCCCACGCCCTGATATGGAGCTGAAAGAGCAGCTGCAGCAACTTCGAGGCCGTTTGGATCGGATGGGGCCGATCAATCTGGCGGCGATCAGCGAACATCAGGAGCTCGATGAGCGCCATAAGTTCCTCTCAGCGCAGGAGCAGGATTTGTCGAACTCTATCGGCGCATTGAAAGAGATTATTCAACGGATTCAGCGGACGACAAAAGACATGTTTGTGTCCACGTTCAATGAATTGCAGCAGAAATTCAGTGAGGTCTTCGGCAAGTTCTTCCCCGGAGGGAGGGCGGAGCTACAGTTGGTCGATGATCCGCCTTCGGAAAACGGTGACGGATCGGGGAATCAAGAGCCCGGCATCGATATTGTGGCGCAACCGCCGGGGAAGCGTCTGAAAAGCATTACCATGCTGTCAGGCGGGGAAAAAACCCTCACGGCGATGGCCTTGCTGTTTGCGAGCTTCCTGATCAGGCCGACGCCGTTTTGCCTGTTGGATGAAATCGACGCGCCGCTGGATGAAGAAAACATCGGCCGGTTTACCGGCGTCCTGCGGGAATTAGCGCAGAGTGCCCAGTTTCTGGTGATTACCCACAACAAGCGGACGATGGGCATTGCCGATTCCCTCTTCGGCGTGACCATGGAAGAGCCCGGGGTATCCAAGCTCGTGTCAGTGCGGTTGGGTGACCTGCAACCGGCCTAGCCCGCAGTACTCGAGCATATCTGCTGTAATTACCGATCCGCTGCTGCACTACTCCTTCGGTCGGCTGGCTCGACCTTCGGTCTTTCGACGTACTGCACGAGTACACCTCAGAACCTCTGGCTCCCGTGCGCCGCGCTCGCGACACATTGTCATGAATCATGCGGCTGGCAGTGCACCAAAAGCCGAGTAGTTTAGAGGACTTCACGGCCCGACCGCTTGACTCCATTTAGAACCTCTGTTATAAGCCCTCGGATAGGCTGGGTGTATTTCTATGCCGATAGACGTCTTGTCGTCGGAAGTATCGCCGTCTGTCGTGTGCAGTATATTGTTCAGCCTGATAGCTCAACTCGGGAAAATTCATGAACCTTATCAGAACGTTGCTCAGCCGTCTTTCTGAGAGCCTGCTCTCGAACGGCTCTGAAAAATTCAGATCTGCTGCCGAGTATGCCCCCGCGTCACTGCTTCGGCTTGTTTCGGATAAGCCGGTAGGACTGCCGTCGCTGGACCCTGCAGTCCGCCGCCCTGCTGCCGGTCACACCGCCACTCAGCCTGATGCAATCGATGATGCGATCAGACGAAGCCAATCCTGGTTCCTCAGTCAGCAACATGCCGAGGGGTACTGGGTTGCGGAGCTCGAAGCGGATACGACACTGACCTCCGAGTACGTGATGCTTCGCCGGTTCCTCGACCGCGTTGATGTCGATCGTCAACAGAAAGCGGTTCATTACCTGAAGTCGATGCAGCTGCCTGACGGCGGCTGGCCGATTTATTACGGAGGGCCGTCGGAGATCAGCGCGTCGGTCAAGGCGTATTTTGCGCTTAAGCTCAGCGGCGTATCGGCAGACGAGCCGTTCATGGTCCGGGCGAAAGAGCGCATTCTGGCGATGGGCGGTGTCGTCCAAGCCAATGTATTCACGAAAATCGCGCTGGCGCTGTTCGATCAGTATGATTGGGAAGGTGTCCCCCACATGCCGGTCGAGATCATGCTCCTGCCGAAACGGTTCTATTTCAGTATCTACGCCATTTCGTACTGGTCTCGCGCCGTCCTCATCCCCTTACTCATTGTATTTGCGCATCGGCCTGTATGCCGGATCCCTCGCGAACAAGGGGTTGATGAACTGTATCACGAGCCGCGTGAAGAGATTCGCTATTGGAAATATCCGCCGTTCAACAAGGATCAACATTGGTTCACGCCCCACAACCTGTTCGTCGGGCTTGATGCCCTCTTGAAGATCTACGACCGGATGCCGATGCGGATATTGCGCGAGAAGGCGCTGCAAAAGGCGTCAACCTGGATGCTGGAGCATCTCAAGGGATCAGGCGGGCTCGGCGCCATCTATCCGGCGATGGCCAACTCGATCATGGCCCTGCAATGCCTCGGGTACAGTGCGGACGATCCTTTGGTCGTGAAGGCATTGCGAGAAATCGAAGACTTGGAAGTGTATGACTCCGTACAGCTCGACGATCGGTGTGTTCCCACCGTCCATCTGCAGCCCTGTTTCTCCCCGATTTGGGATACGGCGCTTCTGCTCAATGCGCTGATCGAAGCGGGAATGCCTCAGGATCATCTTGCACTGCAGAAGGCTGGGGCGTATCTCATGTCCCGGCAAGCCAAGAAGGTAGGTGATTGGGTCGTGTCTTCGCCGACAGCCAAGCCAGGCGGCTGGTATTTCCAGTTTGAGAATGAGCTGTATCCGGACGTGGACGATTCCGCCGTCGTGCTCATGGCATTGTCAAAATTGAAAATGCCACAGGCGGCTGAACTGGAAGACTCTCTTCGTCGCGGCATGCAGTGGGTGGTTGCCATGCAGGGGTCTGATGGCGGCTGGGGCGCATACGACAAGGACAACAACCGGGTCGTCTTCAACTACATTCCTTTTGCGGACCACCACGCGTTGCTCGATCCCAGCACATCCGACCTGGCGGGGCGGTGTTTGGAAATGCTGGCTGCGTTGGGTTACGACCGGACACATCCTGCCGTCGCTCCGGCCCTGGCTTTTCTGAAGAAAGAGCAGGAAGCGGATGGGAGTTGGTATGGCCGGTGGGGCGTCAATTATATCTATGGCACGTGGTCTGTCTTGGCCGGGCTTCGGGCGATCGGCGAAGATCTCTCGGCTCCGTACATCCGCCGTGCCGTTTCCTGGTTGGAGTCCAAGCAGAACCCCGACGGAGGCTGGGGTGAGTCCTGTCTGTCGTATGCGGAGGCTGAGCACAGCGGTAAAGGAGACAGCACTCCGTCACAAACTGCCTGGGCGTTGATGGGCTTGATGTCAGCCGGAGCGGTGGATTCGTTCAGCGTCGCGCGTGGAGTGCAATTTCTGCTTCGCCATCAATTGAAGGATGGATCATGGGAGGAAGTCCGCCATACCGGGACAGGGTTCCCCCGCGTGTTCTATCTCCGGTACCACTGGTACTGCCAGTATTTCCCGCTGTGGGCCCTTGCCATGTATCGCAACCTCCGCTCTCGCGGGAAAATGCGGGCAGACGAGTTGCGCCACTATGTTCAGGTGGACGGGTCTTATCGGACTGAGCGTTGACCGCCACGGATTCTGTCTCGCCTATTCCTGTGCTCCCTCTATCAACTACCGCACCACCGACACGGATCGCGATTTTTGCCGCTACCTTCTGGGAAGTGAAGGCTGTAGAAGCTGCATTCCAAGCAGGGCTTCAACGGCGTATCGATGGAATGCCGGTGCTGGTATTTACGGCAGGTTCCAGAGAGTATTGGCTGGCTCAAACCGGCGTGGGCCCTGAGAAAGCCAGCCTGGTTGCGGCCCGATTATTGGGACATCAGCCGTTTAGTCTTGCGGTGTCGACGGGATTTGCCTGTGCACTCATTAGTGCCGAAGTGGGCGCGCTCCTCGCCGGGCTGGATGTCGTGCGGGCGGGCGCGGATGTATGTCAGGCGATCGAAGTGCCCGGAGTTGAGCGGGATCGGGTTATGGCACTGGTCGAGGGTGCGAAGCCCGCAGTCCATATCGGACAATTCGTTTCTGCCGATTACATTGTTGGCAGCGCATCCGAGAAACGGCGACTCTCGCACAGCACTGGCGCGATCGGTCTCGATATGGAAAGCGCTGCCTTGGCGGCTGAAGCGCAACGTGTTCAGGTTCCGTTTGTGATTATCCGGACGGTGTCTGACCTGCTGGATGAAGATCTGCCCCTTGACTTCAATCTCTTTCTCAGGCCCACTGCGTGGCTCAAAGGTATTGGCGCGCTGTTGGGGAGTCCGTCGAGTGTCATGGGACTGCTCCGGCTCCGCCGCCAAAGTCAGGCGGCGGCCATAAACTTGACGGCGTTTTTCCAGCGCTATGCGGCCGGCATCTCGGCAGACGGCGGCGACGCTGGATGGCAAGTTGATCGATGATGATAAAGATGCTCGAACGAATCGGCCAAGGGGTTCTGGCCCATGTGGGCGAAATGGGCCGGATGCTGATCTTTGTCGTCTCATCCTTTGCCTGGCTTCTGCGCCCGCCGTTGCGGGCGGATCAGATCGTCAAGCAGGTGCATTTTATCGGTTATAAATCCACGTTTGTCGTGGTGCTCACGGCGGGTTTCACGGGTATGGTGTTGGCTCTCCAGGGGTATTACACGCTCAGGAAGTTCGGATCCGAGGGATTGTTGGGGTCAGCCGTCGCCCTCAGCATGATCCGCGAGCTCGGACCGGTGCTTGCGGCGCTCATGGTGACGGCCCGAGCGGGGTCGGCGATGACGGCAGAAATCGGAATCATGCGCATCACAGAGCAGATCGATGCGCTCGATACCATGGCGATCAATCCGCTCCAATATCTGATCGCTCCGAAACTCGTCGCCGGGTTGATCGGCGTTCCGCTGTTGGTTGCGATCTTCGATGTGGTGGGTATTTATGGCGGCCATCTCGTGGGTGTGGAACTGTTGGGTGTGAATGCGGGATCGTACTGGAATTCCATCGAGTCGTCGGTGGAGTGGAAAGATGTGTATGGAGGCATTCTCAAATCCATCAGTTTTGGCCTGATTGTGAGCTGGGTCTGCTGCTACAAAGGGTTCTACACCCGTATGAGCGCCGAAGGATTGAGGCTGTAGAAGCTGCATTTCAAGCAGGGATCGAACGGCGTATCGATGGAATGCCGGTGCTGGTATGTACGGCAGGTTCCAGAGAGTATTGGCTGGCTCAAACCGGCGTGGGCCCTGAGAAAGCCAGCCTGGTTGCGGCTCGATTATTGGGACACCAGCCGTTTAGTCTTGTAGTGTCGACGGGATTTGCCTGTGCACTCATTACGACCGAAGTGGGCGCGCTCCTCGCCGGACGGGATGTGGTGCGGGCGGGAGGGCGGGGCGCGGATGTATGTCAGGCGATCGAAGTGCCCGGGGCTGAGCGGGATAGGGTCATGACACTGGTCGAGGGTGCAAAGCCAGCGGGCCATATCGGACGATTCGTTTCCACCGATTGCATTGTCGGCAGTGCATCCGAGAAACGTCGGTTCTCGCACAGCACCGGCGCAATTGGTCTCGATATGGAAAGTGCAGCCTTGGCGGTCGAAGCGCAACGTGCTCAGGTGCCGTTTGTGATTATCAGGACCGTGTCTGATCTACTGGACGAAGATCTGCCCCTTGACTTCAATCTCTTTCTCAGGCCCACTGCGTGGCTCAAGGGTATTGGCGCGTTATTGGGGAATCCGTCGAGCGTCATGGGACTGCTCCGGCTTCGCCGCCAAAGTCAGGCGGCGGCAATAAATTTGACGGCATTCTTCCAGCGTTATGCAGCCAGTATTTCGGCAGACGGCGGCGCTGCTGGGTTGCACGTTGATCGATTATGATGACGTTACTGGAACGAATCGGCCATAGGGTTCTGGTCCATGTGAACGAAATGGGCCGGATGCTGATCTTTGTCCTCTCATCCTTCGCCTGGCTTCTGCGGCCACCGTTGCGGGCGGATCAGATCGTTAAGCAGGTGCATTTTATCGGTTATAAATCCACGTTTGTCGTGGTGCTCACGGCGGGTTTCACGGGCATGGTGCTGGCTCTCCAGGGATATTACACGCTCAGGAAGTTCGGATCGGAAGGGCTGCTGGGATCAGCCGTCGCGCTCAGTATGATCCGCGAACTTGGCCCGGTGCTGGCTGCGCTCATGGTCACGGCCAGGGCCGGTTCGGCCATGACGGCAGAAATTGGCATTATGCGCATCACAGAGCAGATCGATGCGCTCGACACCATGGCGATCAATCCGCTCCAATATCTGATCGCTCCGAAACTCGTTGCCGGTTTGATCAGCGTCCCACTGTTGGTCGCGATCTTCGATGTGGTGGGTATCTATGGCGGCCACCTGGTGGGTGTGGAACTGTTGGGCGTGAATGCGGGATCGTACTGGAATTCTATCGAGTCGTCGGTGGAGTGGAAAGACGTGTACGGAGGCATTCTCAAATCGATCAGTTTTGGCCTGATTGTGAGCTGGGTCTGCTGCTACAAAGGATTCTACACCCGTATGAGCGCCGAAGGATTGGGTACTGCGACGACGGAGGCGGTTGTGTTATCGTCGGTCCTCATTCTTGTGTGGGATTACTTTTTGACGTCGGTCCTGCTGTAAGACGGTGTGACAGTTCCTCTGGTTCTTTTGATGTGTCTCGTACGAGAGCGGGACCCAAAGAAACCGAACAAACCAGATCAACCAGATAAACAAGAATGATCAAACTCGTCGGTGTGAAAAAGACCTTGGGAGGCCAGCCGGTGCTGCAAGGCGTCGATCTGGTCGTTCCGCCGGGCAAGCTGACGACGATTATTGGTCGTAGCGGAGAAGGCAAGAGCGTATTGCTGAAACACATGATCGGGCTGTTGCAGCCGGATGAGGGGGAAGTGTGGGTGGCAGTGTGGGTGGCGGGAACGGAAATTTCACGCCTCAAAGGACATGCTCTCAACGAAGTTCGCAAGCGGTTCGCGATGCTGTTTCAAGGAGCTGCGCTGTTCGATTCCCTGACGGTGTTTGAGAACGTGGCGTTTCCACTGCGTGAAAAGCTCCGAATGAAAGGGGCGTCGGTGACGACTCGGGTTGAAGAGAAGGTGTATGGAGGCATTCTCAAATCCATCAGTTTTGGCCTGATTGTGAGCTGGGTCTGCTGCTACAAAGGGTTCTACACCCGTATGAGCGCCGAAGGATTGGGTACTGCGACGACGGAGGCGGTTGTGTTATCGTCGGTCCTCATTCTCGTGTGGGATTATTTCTTGACGTCGGTACTGCTCTAAGACGGTGTGACAGTTCCTCTGGTTCTTTTGGTTTGTCTCGTGCAGAGCGGGAACCAAAGAAACCAAACAAGCCAGATCAACCAGATAAACGAGAATGATCAAACTCGTCGGCGTGAAAAAGACCTTGGGGGGGCAGCCGGTGCTGCAAGGCGTCGATCTCGTCGTTCCGCCGCGCAAGCTGACGACGATCATCGGTCGTAGCGGAGAAGGCAAGAGCGTATTATTGAAACACATGATCGGGCTGTTGCAACCGGACGAAGGAGAAGTGTGGGTGGATGGGACGGAAATTTCACGCCTCAAAGGGCAAGCCCTCAACGAAGTTCGCAAGCGGTTCGCCATGCTGTTTCAAGGCGCTGCATTATTTGATTCGCTGACGGTATTTGAGAACGTGGCGTTCCCGCTGCGTGAAAAACTTCGAATGAAAGGGACGGTGGTGACGACTCGGGTTGAAGAAAAGTTGGAGCAGGTCGGTCTGGCCGGGATGGGGCATAAATATCCTGCTGAGCTCAGCGGCGGCATGCGCAAGCGCGCTGGATTGGCGCGGGCGTTGGTGATGGAGCCGGAGATCATCCTATTCGATGAGCCGACCACCGGCCTGGATCCGCTCATGGCCAAGTCAATTCACGATCTCATCACCGGGATGCAGCGGAAGTTCGGGTTCACCGGCATCATGGTCAGCCATGAGATCCCGGAGATCTTCGGGATCTCCGACTATGTCGCCATGCTGAAGCGGGGGAAAATTGCGGCGATGGCGGAGCCGGTGGAATTTCAGCAGACATCAGATCCGGAAATCAAAGAATTTATCTCGGTCGGCGGCTCCCTGCCGCCGGCTACGGCGTCCGCCATCCGTCAAGGAGTGTCATAGATGGAAAAGACCAAGCTTGAATTGATCGTCGGTCTGTTTGTGCTTATCGGGATTGTCTGTTTGGGCTATTTGTCGATCAAGCTGGGGAAGCTGGAGGTTATCGGCGGTGATCGCTACGAAGTCGAGGCTCCATTTAACTCGGCGTCCGGGCTGAAACCCGGTGCGACCGTTGAAATTGCCGGCGTAGAAGTCGGGCGAGTCAAATCGATCGCATTGAAAAACGATCAGGCGATCGTCCGCCTGGCGGTTCAGAACAATATCACGCTCTATTCCGACACCTTCGCCTCGATTAAGACCAGGGGCATCATCGGAGAGAAGTTCCTCGCGCTGTCTCCGGGGGGAGGCGGCGATCCATTGCAAGCAGGCGGTACAATCCGCGATACTGAGTCCGGACTAGACCTCGAAGAATTGGTAAGCCAGTACGTCCATGGCAAGGTCAAGTAGGACGGCAGGTTTGAACGGGTATGAAAAACGCGTAAGCCGGAGGAGACGGGTATGATGACGTCGATTGTGAGTGACCGGAGCACACCGGCGTGTGTGCCTCCTCATCGTCGGGTAATTCCTCTGATCCTGAAGATGACGTTGGTTGTGATGTGGCTGGTATCGGCGGCAGCTCCCTGCTACGCAGGGGCCCCGACGGATACGATGAAAACGACGATCGATGAAGTGCTTCGCATTGTCCGTGAAAACGATCTGAAACAGCCGAATAGGACCGAAGAACGCCGGCGGATGCTGGAACGGGCCGTCGGAGCCCGGTTTGATTATCAAGAAATGTCGAGGCGTGCGCTCGGTGCATCGTGGACTGCACTCTCCGATCAAGAGAAGCAGGAGTTTGTCGATCTGTTTCGAACACTTTTGACGAATTCATATTCCGACAAGATTGAAACGTATTCCGGAGAAGGCGTGCAATATTTGAATGAGCGCATGGAGAAGGAATATGCGGAGGTCAGGACAAAAGTGCTGTCGGGAAAGACGGAGATTCCTCTCGATTATCGGCTGATCAACAAGGGAGATGATTGGCGTGTGTATGATGTCGTGGTCGACGGCATCAGTCTGGTCAACAACTATCGTGGGCAGTTCGCAAAAATCATCAAGTCCTCTTCCTACGCCGACCTTGTCGAGCAGCTTCGCAAGAAATCCGACAAACTCAAGGCGCCATAACGTCGTTTTGCGGGATTGCGAGTACGTCTATGCGCAGCCTTGTTGTCAGTGTCATTCTCGTACTGTTTGGAGTGCTTAGTCTCTCCCTATCCGACCGAGCCCATGCGGATACGCAATACTTCCCCATCCCTGCCGTCAGCTCCAGTAAAAACGACGGCAATGATATCGGGATGATCGTACCGGCCCTCATGACCGGGCCGGACGGCGATCTCAAGTATTTGGTCGCCCCGATGGTCATCTACAACTCGATCGTCGGCACTCGCGGCACGTTGAATTTGTTCCACTATCAACCGGGTGGGAAAGAGCTCAGAGGCATTGCGTCCTGGTCCGAAAAGATCGAGCGACGGTTTCTCTTAAGCTATGTCGATCCCGGCTTAAGCAATGGCCGGTATAGTGTGGCGGTCAGCGCCGCGCATTTCAAAAATGCCACGGTACGGTTTTTCGGGATTGGCCCTGGGACCGTCCAGGACGATGAAACGAATTATACGGCCTCTGAAACGAGAGCGAACTGGAAATTCGGGATTTATGCCAATGAAGTGACACAGATTGCAATCAGCCAGCGGTTTCGGCATATGCAGCAGATCCAACAAGGAGCGACGCCGCTCGCATTTACAGGAGATATGTTCCCGGATGTGCCCGGTGTGGAGGGTGCGACGATTCTCGGCGAGCGGATCAGCTTTCATTACGATACGCGAAACAGCCTGGTCACGCCGACCGATGGTATGGCCGTGACGGCCTATGCCGAGATCAACCACAACTTTCGTCAGGGTGCAGAGCCGCTGTATTCCAGGTACGGGGTTGAAGTGAAGAAGATGTTTGCCAGCGAATCTAAACGGGCGATTCTGGTGATCCGGGGCGACCTGCAGGCCACGATCGGCACGGATGTTCCGTTTTATGAATTGAGTTCGCTGGGTGGGCAGAATAATCTGCGCGGCTTCGGGGTAGACCGGTACATCGACAAGCAACTGATTGCATTCAGCGTTGAGGAACGGATTCATGTGGTACGAGCCCGTATTGCCGGTGTCATCGCAGACTTTGAGCTCGCGCCGTTTATCGATACCGGACAGGTGTTCAATTCATTCAAGAATGTGGGTTTCAAGGACTATCGCATCACGCCGGGCATTGGGTTTCGAGGCATCATCCGGCCAAATGTGGTGGGACGAATCGATTACGGGTTTAGCCGGGAGGGGGGGGCGATATTCGCCGGCCTCGACTTCCCCTATTAGCCTGCCTGAGCCGCCGGATCCCCGCCCATATGCTTGACACCATTGGACTTTTGTGTAAAACTTCACCCCGAATTTGTATTGACCGTGTGTCATCGTGCAGCTGCAAGCCGTTGCCTCTCAAACGTTCGGCTTTCATACACATTCGAGCAAGCAGCTGATAAAGAAGGAGCGTAGGCCATGTCGATTCTGAAGAATATTCACAGTCCGGCCGATTTAAAACGCCTGTCCCCAGAACAGTTCCCGGCCTTGTCGCAGGAAATCCGTGAGCAGATTATCAGCGCCGTTTCCGCAGTCGGCGGACATCTGGCCTCTAACTTGGGTGTGGTGGAATTGACGGTTGCCTTGCACTACCTTTTAGATACGCCTACCGACAAGATTGTCTGGGATACCAGCAACCAAAGCTATGCTCATAAACTCCTCACCGGGCGCCGTGAACAATTTCATACATTGCGGCAATACGGCGGGTTGAGCGGATTCTGCAAACGGGAAGAAAGTGAATACGATACGTTTAATGCCGGGCATGCAGGCACAGGGGTCTCTGCTGCGTTCGGCATGGTCGGGGCCCGTGAGCAGTTGGGCCAAAAAAACAAGGTCGTGTGTGTGGTCGGGGATGGTGCGATGACCGCTGGGATGACGCTGGAGGGACTGCACCATGCCGGCGGTTTGGGCAAGGACTTCTTGGTAATCTTAAACGATAACCAGATGTCCATCTCCAAAAATGTGGGGGCCATTTCAGCTTACCTGAGCCGGACAATCACGGGTGAATTCTACGGCAAGATGCGGGAAGAAACAGGCCAGCTGCTCGGCAAGATTCCTCATATCGGCCCTGATATGCAGAAGTTGGCTCGCCGGGCCGAAGAATTGGCTAAGGGGGCGATTCTTCCCGGGCTGCTGTTTGAAGAATTGGGCTTCCAGTATAGCGGCCCCATCGATGGGCATAACTTCGAGCATCTCCTTCCGACGATTGAAAACGTCTTGAAGATGAGAGGGCCGGTTCTCCTCCACGTCATAACCAAAAAGGGGCTTGGTTACGAGCCTGCCATGAAGAACCCGGTGTGGTTTCATGCGTGTCCGCCGTTTGTGCGCGAAACCGGGGCACCTGCGAAGAAGGCTGCGCGCCCGTCCTATACCGCGATTGCCATGGATACGCTGGTCAAGTTGGCCCGAGAAGACAAACGCATCGTGGCTATTACAGCGGCAATGTGCGAGGGCACCGGACTCACGGCATTCGAGAAAGAGTTCCCGGATCGTATCTATGACGTGGGCATTGCTGAACAGCATGCCGTGACCTTTGCGGCTGGATTGGCGACGCAGGGAGTGAAGCCGGTTGTGGCCATGTATGCGACCTTTCTTCAGCGGGCTTACGATCAGGTGGTGCACGATGTGGCGACACAGAATCTTCCCGTTGTGTTTTGCATCGATCGCGGGGGGCTCGTGGCCGAAGACGGGACGACGCACCATGGCGC
>JABMDE010000056.1:0-14560 GCA_015904055.1 Nitrospira sp.
CTGCCGGCCAGCCGGAGGCCGATCCGTTCGATCTGCTCTGCCATGTCGCCTTCAACGCACCGTTGAGAACGCGCAGAGAACGGGCAGATAGACTGAGGAAAGAGAAGAAAGATTTCTTCGATCAGTATGGACCGCAGGCGAAAGCCATACTGAGCGCACTGCTGGAGAAGTATGCCGAGTATGGCACGGCACAGTTTGTCATTCCTGACGTGCTGAAAGTGCCGCCACTTTCCGAGCGAGGCAACGTCATGGAGATCGCCGGGTTTTTCGGCGGACCGGACCAACTCCGCACGGCTGTCCATCGATTGCAAACATTGCTGTACGCAGCATAAGGTATCTCAGACCGCAGACCTCAGAAGTTCTGCCATCTGAAATCTGAGATTTGAAATCCGCGTTTCGCGGCAAGCGATGATGAAATACAAATCCTTCGAAGATCTTCCTGTCTGGCAAGCCGCCATCGAATTAGCCCGATATACCTACAGCTTCACCGAGCATCAAGCCTTCCGCGGCCATGCCGGCTTACGTGATCAAATGGAACGCGCCGCGCTCTCCGTTTCCAATAACATCGCCGAAGGTTTCGAGCGTGGCAGTACGAATGAACTCCTTGTCTTTCTCTACATTGCCCGTGGCTCCGCGGGCGAAGTCCGCTCCATGCTCTGCCTCCTGGAGCGCGTTCCCGCGTTCTCCCCTCTGAAATCTGAAATAGGTGATCTGAAATCGAGCTGCCTCAGCATTTCAAGGCAGCTCTACGGCTGGATTGAGCAACTCAAGAACTCCGATATTACCGGCCAGCGGCATCTGAACGACAAGGTCCGCGCTCGTGATGCAGAGAAGAAAGGCCGTGATGCGTTTCTTGAAGAACTCGACCGTGTCCGCCAATCTGGACCGAACCGGTCTGAAATCTGAAATCTACCTCTGAGATCTGAAATATGAAATCGAAGGCTCCATTGAGCACCGCTCAGCAACTCGGTTCACTCATCAAATCAGCGCGCGACATCATGCGCAAGGACAAGGGGCTCAATGGCGACCTCGACCGCCTGCCCATGCTTACCTGGATTATGTTCCTCAAGTTTCTGGATGATCTGGAACAGATCCGCGAAACAGACGCCAAGCTCGCAGGCAAGCGGTTCCGTCCCGCCATTGAGCCTCCTTATCGGTGGCGCGACTGGGCCGCCAAGCCCGACGGCATTACCGGCGACGAGCTGATCGAGTTTGTGAACAACGACGAAGCCATCGGCCCAGACGGCAAGAAAGGCCCCGGTCTGTTCGCCTATCTTCGAAGTTTGCAAGGAGCTAATGGCGGAGACCGCCGCGACGTGATCGCTACCGTATTTCGGGGCACCGTCAACCGCATGATCAACGGCTACCTCCTGCGCGATGTCGTCAACAAAGTGAGCGGCATCCACTTTTCCTCCAGCAACGAAATCCACACCCTCGGCCATCTCTACGAATCCATGCTCAAGGAAATGCGCGACGCCGCGGGTGATTCCGGTGAGTTTTACACCCCGCGCGCCGTCGTCCGGTTTATGGTTGCTGTCACCAACCCGCAATTAGGGGAGACCGTCCTCGACCCAGCCTGCGGCACCGGCGGTTTCCTTGTCGAAGCCTTCTCCCATTTGGAGAAACAGTGCAGGACCATCCAGCAGCGCGAGATTCTTCAAACGAGAAGTCTCTGGGGAGGGGAGGCGAAGCCGCTACCTTATCTGCTTGCGCAGATGAATTTGCTCTTGCACGGCTTGGAAACGCCGCAGATTGATCCACTCAACAGTCTCCGTGTCGCGTTAAAGGAGATCGGCGACAAAGATCGTGTGGACATCATTCTGACCAACCCTCCGTTCGGCGCCGAAGAAGAGCGCGGCGTCCTCTCAAACTTCCCCGAAGACAAGCAGACCTCCGAAACCGCCTTGCTTTTCCTTCAGCTCATCATGCGCAAGCTGAGGAGATTGCCAAAGCCAGGCAGAGCCGGTGTCGTGGTTCCTAACGGCACGCTTTTCGGCGACGGTGTCTGCGCCCGCATCAAGGAAGAACTGCTGAAGGATTTCAACCTCCATACGATTGTGCGCTTACCCAACGGCGTCTTCGCGCCCTACACGAGCATTCCCACCAATCTCGTGTTCTTCAACCGTTCCGGTCCCACGAAAGACGTCTGGTACTACGAGCAACCACTGCCCGAAGGCCGGAAGAACTACACCAAGACCCAGCCGATCCAGTTCGAGGAATTCGCCGACTGCATCGCCTGGTGGGGGAAGCGGAAAGAGAACGTCCGGGCCTGGAAAGTCCCCGCCGCCGACATTCTAAAAAACGGCTGCAACCTCGACATCAAGAATCCTCGCGGCAAGGTGGATTTTGAGCATCTTCCTCCCGAGCAACTCGCCGACGACATCATGAAGAAAGAGCAGCGCATCGCTGAGATCATGGACGAGATCAAAAGTCTCCTGAAAGGTAGGGAATGAACGTTTCCTGGCAACCAGCAAAGCTTGCCCAAGTTCTCACACCCGTTTCACGTGCCGAGGCCGTAGACCCGACGAAAGAATACCGCTTGCTGGGAATCCGTCTGGATGGTGCAGGGCCGTTCCTGCGAGAAACTGTGGCAGGCTCTCAAAGTGCAGCAACGAGACTCTTTAAGGTGGAAGAGGGAGATTTCATTTACAGTCGTCTCTTCGCATGGCGGGGAGCGTTCGGCGTCATTGGATCAGAACTGGATGGTTGCTACGTCTCTGGAGAGTTCCCCACATTCAAGCCAAACACGGAGAAGATTGATATTGAGTTTCTGCGACTCTGGTTCCACTTACCTACCACACTCGAACGAGTAGAGGCTGATTGTTCAGGAAGTACCCCTCTTACTCGAAATCGATTCAAAGAGAACTTCTTTCTGGATCTTGAAATCTCTCTCCCCCCGCTTACGAAGCAGCGGTGGATCGTGGCACGGATCGAATCTTTGGCCGCGAAAGTCGAAGAAGCCCGGGCGCTACGCGGGCAGGCAGTTGAGGGGGCGGAACTGTTCTGCGTTCGTGCAATTCACAGATTCTCGATAGCCCGAAGTGGGACTTCAAACGGATGGAATCCGTTCTCGCTGAACCGCCTAGAAACGGACTTGCTCCACAGCCAGAAGTTGAATCGGGTGGCCGACCGATGCTCCGCATCAACGCGGTATCTAGTTCGCCCAGCCGTTTCGTCGATCTCACAGCCTACAAAACAGTTGAGGTAGGTGACCATATGGCGGAGCCGTTTATTCTGCAGCAGGACGATGTGTTCATCGTCCGCTATAACGGCGACATTAATCGCGTCGCTAAGGCAGCAATCTTCAAAGGTGAAAAGAATACGACGATAGTATATCCGGACAAGCTGATGCGCTTACGGGCGGACCAACGAAAGATGCTGCCAGACTTTCTGGTTTATGCCTTGGGGTCAAGGCGAGTCAGAAAACAGGTTGAAGAGTTGGGGAAAACCACAGCAGGACAGATCGGTGTGAGCGGAGCAGATGCGAAGGCGTTTGTAGTTCCAGTGCCGCTTCTCCAAGAACAACGCCAGATCGTCGCCTATCTCGATGGTCTGCAAGCCAAGGTGGACGCGCTGAAGAAGTTGCAAGCTAAGACCGCTGCTGAACTCGCTGCCCTCCTGCCTTCCATCTTGGATAAGGCCTTCAAAGGGGAACTATAAATACAGTGCTCCAGAATGATGGTCCTATGGTGGATGCAGCGTACAGACCACGACGGACTCATTGCCGGGTTCTTTCATCCTAGCCTGACGCCTGCTGAACGCATCCAAGCGCAAATTGAAGGATGGATTCTCGGCGTCCCGTAATAATCGTCCTGCCAAACTGCTGACCGCCCTCCGCAAGTGGCCACGACGGCGCATTGCCTGCGCAGGCTCCTCGCATTCCGTTCGGCCGCCCTGTATGCTCGGCATCGCTATGGCTCGCTGGTTGCTTCCAACACAGGACCCCTGGGCTACACCGTTCGCCGAGACGTTGCTCTCGCAGTTGTCACTGGCATCTGGTCTGCACATTCTCGACGTCGCATCGGGACATGGCATTCCCGCCTTCTATCTCGCCGAGCAGGTCGGCCCAACGGGACGCGTGCTTGGTATCGATCTCAGCGCCGGCCAAGTCGCCCGCGCACGGGCCATTCAAGGGGCACAGCTGCCTTGGCTGTCGTTCGAGTGCCGCGATGTACGCACGCTGCCGGCTGAATTGCCCCTATTCGATCGCATCACCGGAAACCTCTCTGTCATGTTTTTCCGTCCCAACCGCGAGGAGGCCCTGCGCGGGTTAATCCGTCACCTGAAGCCTGGCGGCCAGCTGGTGCTGACCTTTCCGTCACTCGGTACGTTTGACTCGCTGTGGCAACGGGTTGATCATGAATTGCTGCGGCGAGGCCACAGCACAGAGCGGGAACGCTTCCATGCGTATCTGGCCGAACGGCCTTCAGCGGAGGACGCCCGCCGGTGGCTTACCGCCCTTGAGATGACCGAGGTCTCGGTGGTTGAACAGCCGCTGGAAGTAGCGATCGGGGACGGCCCGGCCTTTCTCTATCATCCGTTGCTGCGCGGGGGATTCCTGGACGACGTATATGAGTGTTTCGAGGATCAACGGCAGGCAGACGACATGATGACAGTGATCTCGGCGGATCTGGCCAGTTTCAGGCCACTGATTGCGTTGCGCTGTGTAATGTCGGCCTGGAAGGGTGCTGTGGATTAGGTCGTTCTCCGTTTGGCCTTTGCCGTCGGGGGAGCGGTGAGGGGATCGTTGGGCCAGTGGTGCTTGGGGTAGCGGCCGCGCAGTTCTTTCCGCACGTCGTGGTAGGTGTTGCGCCAGAAGCCGGCCAGGTCTTGGGTGACTTGAACCGGCCGTTTGGCCGGCGACAGCAAATGCAGCATGACGGGAATTTTGCCGCCCGCCACACGGGGAGTATCTTGGCAGCCGAACAGCTCTTGCAGCCGCACGGCCAACACGGGCATCTCCGAGCCCTCGTAATCGAGTCGAACATGGGAGCCGCTTGGCACGGTGAGATGGGTGGGGGCAAGACGAGCGAGCTGCTGTTGTTGCTCCCATGTCAGCAACGCATGGAGCGGCGTGGCGAGATCCATGCGCTTGATGCGATCCAGCGTGGTGATGCCGGTGAGATAGGGGCCGAGCCACTGATCGACGGTGTGCAACAAGGTCTCATCTGACAGATCGGGCCAGCGCGCCCCACTCCCATCGGCTCGGCGGAGCAACTGGACACGGGCACGCCATTGCTGCAACTCCGGCGTCCAGGCCAGCGCGGCCAGTCCTGACTGCCGAACCCCCTGCACGAGCGCAGCTGCGATCAGCAAAGGATCGGGCTTCGAGAGAGGCTGTTGCGAGAGTACGAGCGATCCCAAGCGTCGCTGTCTCGCCGCCCGCACGCTCTGCGTCTTGTCATCCCATGCCACCGCCTCAGTTTCGACGATGTCCTTTTCGTACAGGTCCGCCAACGCTGAATCCGATACCGGTGCAGCCAGATCGATGCGGGCCCATTGTTGGCCGCCGTCTAACTCAGCAATGACGAGGTACCGTTCCGTGCCGAGCGGGTCGGGGCCTGAAAAAGAAGCGCCGCGTCCATTGGCCATCAGATACCGTGCCTCGCCGCCGTCCTGCCGCTGGGCAATCCGGTCAGGATAGGCGAGCGCCAGCAAGAGCCCCACCTGATCGAGTTGATCTTTCGTATTTGACCGTTCTCCCGTTGTGGTGCGGGCGAGCTGTCGGTGCCAAAGATCTGCTGTCCGTTTGATATGCTGGGCAGCGCCACGGTCGATCGTCGCGCCGCCGGCAATATCGTGATGTCCATACAGGGCATCGAGTCTGACCCGGAGATCGGCATTCCGATGCCCCCGATGGGTTCGGAATATATCGCGTTCGCTCAGGAGCGCCGCCACGTCACAGGCCAGAGTCGCCATGCACAGAGACTGCGCCCTGAGGATCATATGGGCAAGGCGCGGATGTAGCGACAGTTCGGCCATCGCTCGTCCGTGAGGAGTGATGCAGCCGTTGGAATCTATAGCGCCCAATCGGGTCAACAATTCTTTTGCCTGTGTGACAGCTCCCGAAGGTGGAGGGGTTAACCAGGACAGTTCGGACGGATCGCCGGAGCCCCACAGTGCGAGTTCCAAGACGAGCGATGTAAGATCGGCTTCCAGTATTTCCGGAGGTCGGCGAGGAGTCAGGGATATCTGCTCCCGCTCGGTCCAGAGGCGGTAACCGATCCCCGGTTCCAGACGTCCGGCTCGGCCACGCCGTTGGTCGGCGGAGTCCTGTGTGACACGACTGGTCTCTAATCGGGTCAAGCCGGAACGGGGATCGAACCTCGGTGCACGTAACTGCCCCGCATCAACCACGATACGGACACCGTCGATCGTCAGACTGGTTTCGGCAATCGATGTTGCCAGCACGTTCGATCGCATTACCGGAAATCTCTCCGTCATGTTTTTCCGTCCCAACCGCGAAGAGGCCCTACGCGGGTTGATCCGTCACTTAAAACCCGGCGGCCAGATGACGCTGACCTTTCCGTCACTCGGCACATTCGATTCGCTATGGCAACGCGTCGATCATGAGTTGCTTCGGCGCGGCCACAGCACAGAGCGGGAACGCTTCCATGCGTATCTGGCTGAACGGCCTTCAGCGGAGGATGCCCGCCGGTGGCTTACCGCCCTTGAGATGACCAAGATCTCGGTGGTTGAACAACCTCTGGAAGTGGTGAGCGGGGACGGCCCGGCTTTTCTCTATCATCCGTTGCTGCGCGGGGGATTTTTGGATGATGTGTACGAGTGTTTTGAGGATCAAGGGCAGGCAGACGACATGATGACAGTAATCTCGACAGACCTGGCCGGGTTCAGGCCACTGATTGCACTGCGCTGTGTGATGTCGGGTTGGAAGAGTGCGGCGGACTAGTGTGTTCTTCGTTTGGCTTTCGCCGTCGGAGGGGCGGTGAGGGGATCGTCGGGCCAATGGTGCTTAGGGTAGCGGCCGCGCAGTTCTTTCCGCACGTCGTGGTATGTGTTGCGCCAAAACCCGGCCAGGTCTTGGGTGACTTGGACCGGCCGTTTGGCCGGCGACAGCAAATGCAGCATGACGGGAATTTTGCCGCCTGCCACACGGGGTGTATCTTGGCAGCCGAACAGCTCTTGAAGCCGCACGGCCAACACGGGCATTTCCGAGCCCTCGTAATCGAGTCGAACATGGGAACCGCTCGGCACGGTGAGATGGGTTGGGGCAAGGCGATCAAGTTGCTGTTGCTGTTCCCACGTCAGCAATGCATGAAGCGGCGTGGCGAGACCCATGCGCTTGACGCGATCCAGCGTGGTGATGCCGGTGAGATAGGGGCCGAGCCACTGATCAATCGTGTGTAACAAGGTCTCATCTGACAGATCAGGCCAGCGTGACACACTCCCATCGGCTCTGCGGAGCAACTGGACGCGGGCGCGCCACTGCTGCAGCTCCGGTGTCCAGCACAGCGCGGCCAGTCCGGACTGCCGAACTCCCTGCACGAGGGCAGCTGCAATCAACGAAGGGTCGGGTTTTGAGAGAGATTGTTGCGAGAGTACGAGCGAGCCCAAACGGCGCTGTCTCGTTGCCTGTACACTTTGAGTCTTGTCATCCCATGCCACCGTCTCATTTTCAACGAGGTCCTGTTCGTATAGGTCCGCCAATGCTGTCTCCGATACCGGTGCGGCCAGATCGATGCGGGCCCATTGTTGGCCGCCGTCCAACTCAGCAATGACGAGGTACTGTTCCGTGCTGAGCGGGTCGGGGCCGGCAAAAGAAGCGCCGCGTCCATTGGCCATCAGATACCGTGCCTCGCTGCCGTTTTGCCGCTGGGCGATCCGGTCAGGATAGGCCAGCGCCAGCAGGGGCCCCACCTGATTGAGCGGCGCTTTCGTCTGTGGCCGTTCTCCAGTTATGGTTCGGGCGAGCTGTCGGCGCCAGAGGTCTGCCGTCCGTTTGATATGCTGAGCGGCGCCACGATCGATTGTCGCGCCGTCAGCAAGATCCTGTTGCCCATACAGGGCATCGAGTCTGATTCGAAGATCGGCATTGCGATGCCCTCGATGGGTTCGGAGCCTATCGCGTTCGCTCAGGATCGCGGCCACATCACAAGCGAGAGTCGTCATGCGCAGAGACTGCGCCCTGAGAATCATATGGGCAAGTCGCGGATGTAGCGATAGTTCGGTCATCGCTCGTCCGTGAGGAGTGATACGGCCGCTGGAATCGATGGCGCCCAATCGGGTCAATAACTCTCTTGCCTGTGTGATCGCTCCGGAAGGCGGAGGGGTCAGCCAGGACAGTTCAGACGGATCGCCGGCACCCCACAGCGCGAGTTCTAAGACGAGCGGGGCAAGATCGGCTTCCAGTATTTCAGGAGGCCGGTGAGGAGTCAGTGATATCTGTTCCCGCTCGGTCCAGAGGCGGTAACAGATCCCCGGTTCCAGACGTCCGGCTCGGCCTCGCCGTTGGTCGGCAGCGTCCTGCGTGACGCGACTGGTCTCCAATCGGGTCAAGCCGGAGCGGGGATCAAACCTCGGTGTACGTAACTGCCCCGCATCAACCACAATACGGACACCGTCGATCGTCAGACTGGTTTCGGCAATCGATGTTGCCAGCACAACTTTTCTGATGCCTGGCTTGGCAGGTTCAATAGCGGCGTCCTGTAACGCTTGTGGCAAATCACCGTGGAGCGGCGTGACACGTATGTTCGGGCCAAGTTCAGCATCGAGCAGCGTACGCTCGATCCGGCGGATTTCCGCCATGCCAGGCAGAAAAACCAAGAGACTTCCCTGATCGTGCACGAGCGCCCGTCGGATAATTTGGGTGACAGCGAGGTCGAGACGGTCTGAAACCGGTTGGTCCAGATAGCGGGTCTCGACTGGAAACCTCCGGCCGTCGCATCGGATTGTCGGCGCCTGGTGGAGCAGTACTCCGACCGGTCCGGAGTCCAGCGTCGCCGACATGACAAGCAGGCGGAGATCCGGGCGAAACAGCCGTTGTGTTTCAAGACAGAGCGCCAGTCCTGTATCCGCCTGCAGGCTCCGCTCGTGAAATTCGTCAAAGAGGAGCATCGCGTAGGCTTCAAGCGACGGATCATGCTGGAGCAGGCGCGTGAGAATGCCTTCCGTCACCACCTCAATTCGCGTATGTGGTCCAATTTTCGTATCCAACCGCATCCGGTAGCCGACCGTCTCACCGACTGATTCATTGAGTGTGACGGCCATCCGATGGGCCGCTGCACGGGCGGCCAGTCGGCGCGGTTCCAGCAGGAGGAGCTTCTTGCCGTGAAGCCAGGGGGCGTCAAGGAGGGCTAGTGGGACGCGAGTGGTTTTGCCTGCTCCAGGAGGCGCGGTTAAGACCGCATTAGGCCTATCCCGGAGGGTTTGCAGGATTTCCGGCAGCACGGCTTCTATTGGCAAGCTGGACATGGTAGGGTTCAGCACTCCTTGCGAAGTCAGACTGTACCAGACTTGCAAGGATAAGGGAGCGTTTTTCAGGCATGGCCATGTATCGATGGACAGACGGCAAACCCACAGAGCCTGGCTGGTATTGGTTTCGTGGGCAGGCTCATGAAGCAGACCCATTCATCGTGTTGGTCGATGTCGTGGGACAGTTTCAATGGCCGGACGGCGGATATCAAGAAGTCGCACTGGCCAAAGGGGAGTGGGCAGGGCCGATCGAGGAACCAGAGGAATAGCCGAGAACCATCCGGGCGCTCTTCTTGCCCGTTGCCTGTGTACGCAAGCCGATATCGGATAGGAATCACACAGAAAGGTAGCACTGCTTGTCTACGAAACATGAGAGTCCACAGGAACCTACGGCGCCGGCGGCGACCGGATTTTCTCCAGGCTTTGCGGCACTGGGCTTGGAAGCATCCTTGCTGGCCACCTTGGACGCGCTGGGATATGAAGAGCCGACGCCCATACAACGGGAAGCCGTTCCTCCGCTGTTGGCCGGCAAAGACTTATTGGGCCAAGCCGCAACAGGAACAGGCAAGACTGCGGCATTTGCGCTGCCGCTACTTCAGCGTATCGCGCATGGAGTCAAACAGCGTCCAGCGGCGCTCATTCTGGTGCCGACACGTGAGTTGGCAATTCAAGTCGGGGAGGCCGTTCAGCGATATGGAAAGGAATTGCGTATCTCGGTACTGGCCTTGTACGGCGGGCAAGCGATCAGTCCACAGTTCCATGCGTTGAAGCGGGGTGTCGACGTGATTGTGGCGACACCGGGGCGGGCGCTCGATCACATTCGCCGCCAGACGTTAAAGCTCGCGCATGTGCAGACTGTGGTCCTGGATGAAGCTGATGAGATGCTCGATATGGGCTTTGCTGACGATCTCGATGCGATTCTGCTCCAAACGCCGGCGACGAAACAGACGGCGCTGTTTTCAGCAACGATGCCTCCGCGCATCAAGTCGATTGCGCACCGGCATCTTAAGCATCCTGTTGAGATCACGATCGCAAAGGAGCCGGTCAAGGCCGGGACTGCCCCCAAAGTTCAACAAACGGCCTATGTCGTAGCCAGACAACACCGTGGCGCCGCCCTGGCTCGTGTCTTGGATGTGGCTGGCCCGAAGTCCGCGCTGGTATTCTGCAGAACCCGTGTGGAGGTCGACGAAGTTACTGCGATGCTAAACGGGCGAGGCCGACGTGCCGAGGCCATTCATGGAGGGATGAGCCAGCAGCAGCGGGATCGCGTGATGAGTGCCTTCCGATCAGGTCAAACGGAACTACTGGTGGCCACTGATGTCGCGGCGCGCGGTCTCGATATTCCGCACGTCTCGCATGTGATTAACTTCGATTTGCCCTCTTCTGCCGAGGTCTATGTGCATCGAATCGGTCGAACCGGCCGGGCCGGTCGTGAAGGCGCCGCCATCACTATTCTCGACCCGCGCGAACAACGCCTCTTGCGGAGCATCGAAATCCATACGAAATCCAAGGTGATTGTTGCGCAGGTTCCGACCGTCGGAGATCTTCGCGCCACCAGGCTGGAACGAACGAAGACAGCCGTGAAGGAGATCATAGACGCAGGAGAATTAGAACCGTTTCTGGCTGTCGCTGAGGCGCTGGCGGCAGCCGGTAGCCCGATTGAGGTGGCGGCTGCCGCGATGAAATTAATCCATCGCGCGCAAGGTGGCGAACGATCAGAGCAAGAGATCCCTGGGGCACTCAGCCGTGCTCCTGAGCCCTATCGGCCCCAGCCTCGGTCTGCGCCTTATCCGTCGGGACGCCAGCCGTCCGGAGATCGTCCCGGACGTCTCATTATGCGGCCAGGGGTGAGGCCACCGGCAGGGAGAACAACACGGAGCGCCGGCGAACCAGGAATGGCACGCTTGTATGTGGGGGCGGGACGAGAGTCCGGCATCAGGCCTGGTGATCTGGTCGGTGCCATTGCAAACGAAGCCAAGGTTAACGCCGGGGTGATCGGCGCCATTGAAATCGAAGAGCGGTTTTCGATCGTGGATGTTCCGGCCGAGATGGCCAAGGGAATACTGGAGGCGCTCAGCCGGTCCCGTATCAAAGGACGAAAGGTCCCCGTGCGTGTCTTCAAGGACTGACGGCTTGAGATGGCGAGAGGAAGAGCGGGAGGGGGTGGCATGGCCACAAGCACAGTAACTCCGGCGAAGATCCTGCAACTCGGCACCGGATTTTGGGGATCAAAAACCTTGCTCAGTGCCATCGAGCTTGGTGTGTTCACAGAGTTGGGAAAAGGTGCGCTTGACGGAGAGATTTTAAGAACTGGCAAACAGCTCGTGATCGTTGTCGCCTCCATCATCGCAGGAGCCGGTGTCGCAGGGATTCCCGAAGCAGGCATGATTATCATGCCGCTGGTCCTCACCGCCGCAGGACTTCCGGATGAAGTGATCCTGGCGTCGATCCCTCTTATTATGACCGTGGATTGGATCATCGCCCGTGCCCGCTCCGCCGTGAACGTCATGAGCGACATGCTCGTGGCGATCTTGCTGGATGCAGGGCTGAAGACTACTTCTCACAAGTAACCACGACGCTGCCTTGCCTGCGCCGGCTTCTCGCATTCCGTCGAGCCGCCCTGTATGCTCGGCATCACTATGGCTCGTTGGCTGCTTCCGACACAGGATCCCTGGTCCACCCCATTCGCCGAGACCTTGCTCTCGCAATTGTCACTGGCACCTGGTCTGCACATTCTTGACGTCGCATCAGGACATGGCATTCCCGCCTTCTATCTCGCTGAGCAGGTCGGCCCAGCGGGACGCGTGCTTGGCATCGATCTCAGCGCCGGCCAAGTCGCCCGCGCCCGGGCCATTCAAGGGGCACAGCTGCCTTGGCTGTCGTTCGAGTGTCACGATGTCCGCACATTGCCGGCTGACTTGCCCCTATTCGATCGCATCACCGGGAATCTCTCCGTCATGTTTTTCCGTCCCAACCGCGAAGAGACGCTACGCGGGTTGATCCGTCACCTAAAGCCAGGCGGCCAGCTTGCGCTGACCTTTCCGTCACTCGGCACATTCGACTCGCTGTGGCAGCGGGTTGATCATGAATTGCTGCGGCGTGGCCACCGCGCAGAGCGGGAGCGGTTCCATGTTTATCTGGCCGAACGGCCTTCAGCGGAAGATACCCGCCGGTGGCTTACCGCTCTTGAGATGACTGAGATCTCAGTGGTTGAACAGCCTCTGGAAGTGGTGAGCGGGGATGGCCAGGCCTTTCTGTATCATCCGTTGCTGCGCGGGGGATTCCTGGACGACGTGTATGAGTGTTTCGAGGATCAACGGCAGGCAGACGACATGATGAGGGAGATCTCTGCAGGCCTGGCCAGTTTCAGGCCATTGATTGCGTTGCGCTGCGTCATGTCAGGCTGGAAGGGTGCTGCGGATTAGGTCGTTCCCCGTTTGGCCTTTGCCGTCGGCGGGGCGGTGAGGGGATCGTCGGGCCAGTGGTGCTTGGGGTAGCGGCCGCGCAGTTCTTTCCGCACATCGTGGTAGGTATTGCGCCAAAATCCGGCCAGGTCTTGGGTCACTTGAACCGGCCGTTTGGCCGGCGACAGCAGATGCAGCATGACGGGAATCTTGCCGCCTGCCACACGGGGCGTGTCTTGGCAGCCGAACAGTTCTTGCAGCCGCACGGCCAGCACAGGTATCTCTAAACCTTCGTAATCGAGTCGAACATGGGAGCCGCTTGGCACGGTGAGATGGGTGGGGGCAAGACGAGCAAGTTGCTGCTGTTGTTCCCACGTCAGCAACGCATGGAGCGGCGTGGCGAGATCCATGCGTTTGACGCGATCCAGCGTGGTGATGCCGGTGAGATAGGGACCGAGCCACTGATCGATGGTGTGCAACAAGGTCTCATCTGATAGATCGGGCCAGCGCGATTCACTCCCATCGGCTCGGCGGAGCAACTGGACACGGGCACGCCATTGCTGCAGCTCCGGCGTCCAGGCCAGCGCGGCTAGTCCTGTCTGCCGAACCCCCTGCACGAGCGCAGCGGCGACCAGCAAAGGATCGGGCTTCGAGAGAGGCTGTTGTGAGAGGACGAGCGATCCCAAGCGGCGCTCTCTCGCAGCCCGCACACTGTGGGTTTTGTCATCCCATGCCACCGCCTCAGTTTCGACGATGTCCTTTTTGTACAGCTCCGCCAACGCTGTCTCCGATACTGGTGCGGCCAGATCGATGCGGGCCCATTGTTGGCCGCCGTCCAACTCAGCAATGACGAGGTACTGCTCCGTGCTGAGCGGGTCAGGGCCGGCAAAAGAAGCGCCGCGTCCATTGGCCATCAGATACCGTACCTCGCTGCCGTCCTGCCGCTGGCCAATCCGGTCAGGATAGGCGAGCGCTAATAAGAGTCCCACCTGATCGAGCTGACTCTTGAAGTTTGACCGTTCTCCCGTTGTGGTTCGGGCGAGCTGTCGGCGCCAGAGGTCTGCCGTCCGTTTGATATGCTGGGCAGCGCCACGATCGATCGTCGCGCCGCCGGCAATATCTTGATGCCCATACAGGGCATCGAGTCTGATCCGGAGATCGGCATTCCGATGCCCCCGATGGGTTCGGAATATATCGCGTTCGCTCAGGAGCGCCGCCACGTCACAGGCGAGAGTCGCCATGCCTAGGGACTGCGCCCTGAGAATCATATGGGCAAGTCGAGGATGCAGCGACAGTTCGGCCATCGCTCGTCCGTGAGGAGTGATGCAGCCGTTGGAATCGATAGCGCCCAATCGGGTCAACAATTCTTTTGCCTGTGTGACCGCTCCAGAAGGTGGAGGAGTCAGCCAGGACAGTTCAGATGGATCGCGGACACCCCACAGTGCGAGTTCCAAAACGAGCGGGGTAAGATCGGCTTCCAGTATTTCAGGAGGCCGGCGAGGGGTTAGGGATATCTGCTCCCGCTCGGTCCAGAGACGGTAACAGATTCCCGGTTCCAGACGCCCGGCTCGGCCGCGCCGTTGGTCGGCGGAGTCCTGCGTGACGCGACTGGTCTCCAATCGGGTCAAGCCTGAGCGGGGATCGAACCTCGGTGCACGTAACTGCCCCGCATCAACCACGATACGGACACCGTCGATCGTCAGACTGGTTTCGGCAATCGATGT
>JABMDE010000056.1:14680-20804 GCA_015904055.1 Nitrospira sp.
ATTAACTTTGATTTGCCCTCTTCTGCCGAGGTCTATGTGCATCGAATCGGCCGAACCGGCCGGGCCGGTCGTGAAGGCACCGCCATCACTATTCTTGATCCGCGCGAACAACGCCTCTTGCGGAGCATCGAAATTCATACGAAATCCAAGGTGATCGTTGCACAGGTTCCGACCGTCACCGATCTTCGTGCCACCAGGCTGGAACGGACCAAGACAGCCGTGAAGGAGATCATGGACGCAGGAGAATTGGAACCTTTCCTGGCTGTCGCTGAGGCGCTGGCGGCAGCCGGTAGCCCAATCGAGGTGGCGGCTGCCGCGATGAAATTAATCCATCGCGCGCAAGGCGGTGAACGATCAGAGCAAGAGATCCCGGGTGCGCTCAGCCGTGCTCCTGAGCCTTATCGGCCGCAGCCTCGTTCTGCGCCCTACCAGGCGGGCCGCCATCAGCCCGGAGATCGTCCGGGACGTCTCATTATGCGGCCGGGGACGAGGCCACCTGCCGGGAGAACAACGCAGAGTGCCGGCGAACCGGGAATGGCACGCTTGTATGTGGGGGCGGGGCGAGAGTCCGGCATCAGGCCTGGTGATCTGGTGCCATTGCAAACGAAGCCAAGGTCAGCGCCGGCGTGATCGGTGCCATTGAAATCGAAGAGCGGTTTTCAATCGTGGATGTTCCGTCCGAGATGGCCAAGAGAATACTGGAGGCACTCAGTCGGTCCCGAATCAAAGGACAAAAGGTCCCCGTGCGCGTCTTCAAGGACTGACGGCTTGCAATCGTGCATCGACCAGTGAGGGGAGGGAGGCAATGGCCGCAAGCACAGTAACTCCAGCGAAGATTCTGCAACTCGGTACTGGATTTTGGGGTTCAAAGACGTTATTGAGTGCGGTCGAGCTTGGTCTGTTCACGGAATTGACCAAAGGTTCACTTGATGCAGCCACACTGACTGAGCGGCTGCATCTTCATCCTCGCAGTGCGCGGGATTTCTTCGATGCGCTGGTGTCCCTTGGCATGTTGAACCGAACCGGCGCGCGCTATGGCAATACACCGGAAACCTCCCGATTCCTCGACCGCAACAAACCCTCTTATGTCGGCGGTATTCTTGAAATGTGCAATGCGCGGCTTTATCCGTTCTGGGGAACATTGACGGAAGGGCTTCGCACCGGCAAGCCGCAGAACGAAGTCAAAAGCGGGGGAGACTTTTTCGGGACACTGTATGCCGACCCTGTGAGACTTGCAGGGTTTCTCAAGGCCATGACTGGCATCAGTATTGGCTCGGCTCAAGTCATTGCCAAGAAGTTTCCATGGAAGAAATACAAAACGTTTGTGGATGTTGGTTGCGCTCAGGGCGGGGTGGCGGTCGAGATCGCCCTCGCGCACAAGCATCTGAACGGTGGCGGGATGGATCTGCCGGTGGTCCAGCCGGTATTCGAGGCGTACGCGCAGACGCGAGGAGTCGGGAAGCGGCTCCGATTCCATCCGGGGGATTTCTTCAAAGATCAACTGCCGACGTGTGACGTCATCGTCATGGGCCATATTCTCCATGATTGGAATCTGGAGGAGAAAATGATGCTGCTCCGCAAGTCGTACGAGGCGTTGACACCGGGTGGGGCATTGATTGTCCATGAAGCGCTCATCGACGATGCGCGCAAGCAGAATGCGTTCGGGCTGTTAATGAGCCTCAACATGCTGATCGAAACGCACGGCGGATTCGACTTTACCGGCGCAGATTGCCGAAAGTGGATGAAGGAAGCCGGGTTCAAGCGGACGCAGGTCATTCCATTGGCAGGACCGGACGGGATGGTGGTGGGATTCAAATGAGAGGCGGATGGTCTTGCTCAATCGGCGCGTGTGTGCGCCACGGCGATAGATAGAGCCTGGTTATGGTTCAAGAGACGATGGCTTCGGTGGCTCCTCTTGATTCTGAACCTGAGCTTTTGGCCTCCAGTTTCTAGCAAGAAATTGTGCTTGGGCAATCTGCTCCCTGGTCATGTCAGGCGCCAGCCGATTCCGCCACTTCGCGCCGTCTTTTTCCCCATGGGCTGCAGCCAGGTTGTACCAGAGGTGACCTGGTCATCTCGAGAACGAGCCGATCCCGCCATTTCGCACCGTCTTTTTCCCCATAGGCTGCAGCCAGGTTGTACCAGAGGTGAGCTTGTACCAGATCCTTGGTCACGCTCCGTCCCTTCTCATAATGGACTCCGATAGTCATCATTGCTCGTGCATGACCGTAATCCGCTGACAACCTGCACCAGCGTAACGCCTCCTGATAATCTTGGAGCATGCCACGGCCAATATCGGAAAGAACGCAGAGGCGATAGAACGCCTCTACATGCCGCTGCATGGCAGCCATGCGATACCACCGGACGGCTTCTCGATAGTCGAGTCCCATCCTCTCGTACTGCATGCCGAGATGGTACTGCGCTTCGGCGTCCCCTTGCTCAGCTTTGGCGCGGGATTGCTCAATCGTGACTACGAGATCGTGCACATCCACGTAGGGCGCTTTGGGCGGGTCGATGCACCCCGGCAGAGTGCTCAGAGCCGCTATCATGGCAATCAGTCGCACGGTGGTCATCATGATCCGCTATCCTTTTCTTATGCCGCGTAGGAGCTGATCGGTCTGCTGACGTAGAAGGTTCTATACTGTAGCATAGTTTGTGTGTGCGGTAAGAAGGTTCGGTGTTATGACCCTTCCATGTTCTCTTAGACAAGACTAGAATTTATCTGTTCGCTTCTGCATAGTCCGACATCAGTTTTTGGAAGGAACGGCAGGAGACATGAGCCGTACATATTCAACTGGGTCGAGTGGTATCAGGGGATTCTGCTTGGCGCAGAGGATCATGAGCGGAGTACTGCTAGGAGGACTTTGGGTTGTTCTGTCAGTAGGGCCAGTCATGGCAGAGGGGGCATTTTCTCCTTCATCTGTTAAGAAGGGTGTGCTCTTGGTGGCAAGTCCATCCCTTGCTGATCCAAACTTTCAGCACACCGTGCTGCTTATCCTCAAGCATGGTCCTGAGGGCACAGCCGGAATTGTGCTGAATCGTTCCACAGATGTCATGTTATCTGAGGTTTTGCCCGATGTGATTGCACTCAAGGGGACCAGCCACCGAGTATTCGTGGGAGGACCGGTGGCGCGTACTCAGGTACTGATGCTGTTTCGGCTGACGCACCCACCGGTCGATGCAGAACAGGTGTTCGATGGAGTGTATGTGGGAGGTACACACGCGCTCTTGGAGCGTATTATTACACAGCCCAAGCTGACTGAAACCTTCCGGGCCTTTGTAGGGTTTGCCGGGTGGGCGCCAGGACAATTGGAATCTGAAATGCACCAAGGTTCATGGGGTGTGTTGCCTTCAGATTCCTTCAATCTCTTCGACAAAGACCCGGCTGCACTATGGCCGGATTGCCTGACTCGTCTTCAGGCGCCCAGGGTGATTTCCCACTAGATAGTAGCCTCCAGAGTTTGTTTCAATTTTCCCTCATTGCTGTACCCATACGGCCATTGGGGAGTGTATTGTTGACTGCGCGGATCACTGGGCTCGGTTCCGCCGAATGAAGTTATCCATTCTCCCGTGGTGCGCCCTGCCACAGCATATCGTAACCGAGTTCCTTCGTGTCGGAACACATCTGGGCCAAGGCGGAGAACTTTTCCATGAAAAGCCGATCTGCATGCGACCGCTCATGTGCGTCAAACGATTCCCAGTAGGTGACGATGGCATAGTGAGTATCGTCTGTCTTGGATGTCGTGAGTGATCCTTGCTCGGAGAGAAAACCTGAGAATTTAAAGACTTGGCCTCCAAGGAAACCGCCTTTGTTCCCGCCATAGGCTTCTTTTACGACCATACACATTTCACCTACGGCCATCTCCACATCCTCGAAGCGCACGCCGGGTTTGAGGGTGACTGTATTAAAGAGCATTTTCGCGCCGAAGGGGAGTGTGATAGGGCCAAACATAATGTCCTCGATCTGCAAGATGTTAAAAATGCTGCCAATGACTTTCCTGCATCTGTCCGATGAGCTACACGACCTGCTCGCAAGGGAGGACGAACACATGTAGTGGGTACGCCTCCTGCTTGTGTTGCGCCACATGATCAGCTCTATAGCGGGTGAACGCATCGATCAGGCGAAAGGAGACCTGTTCAGGCAGGGCGGCGAGAATCATACGATTGGCGTCAGAGGACAGGGCAAAGTGGGCTGTGGAGCCTGTCTCACCTTTGCCGGATACGTTGTGGAGTTCGGAGTAGCCCGTCACCTCGTATTCTTTTAGTAATGCGTGGATCTGCTCCGCCATTGACTCACGAAACACAATCATCAACATTTTCATCGGGCGTACTCCTGTCGCGGGTAAAGGGGACTCGTCGTCACCCATCCAATCAGCGTCTCTTTATTCCACCGGTTTGTACGGAAGCGGCTGAGTAAGAATACGCGCATGCTGGAAGATTCATGCAGGTGTTGGATGATGCTCCGGTGATGCGACAGGTTCCACCACCATGTGTATAGCCTGACTGGGTCGCAGCGTCATCAGCGGATTCGGGAGGACCGGCTGCGCAGCAACTGTGCGGAGGCCGACTCGCGATGCCACTGTCGCCATGATCAAGAGACCTTCCATCTCTGCAAAGGATTCACCGAGACACCGTCGCGCGCCTCCACCGAATGGAATATAGCAGAAGGCGGGACGATGCATTGTGGCGTCTGCCGAGAAACGGTCTGGGTCGAATCGATCTGGTTCCGGAAACCATCGGGGATCTCGATGCAGACTCCAAGGGCTCAGGAACACCCTGGCGCCGGACGGCAGGTATGCGCCGGACGGCAGCGTGTCTTCCGAGCGGCTCACGCGGGTATGGAGGAGCCAGGCGGGTGGATAGAGCCGAAGCGTTTCATCCCACACCATCTTTGTATAGCGTAGGTGTGGAATATCTGCTGCGGTCGGTAGCCGATCACCCACGACGGTGGCTAATTCATCGGCCAGCCGCGCGCGAACCGTGGGTGATTGAGAAAGAAGCAGCCATGCCCATGTCAGTGCGCTGGCGGTCGTTTCGTGCCCGGCTAATAGGAAGGTTGTGAGTTCGTCCCGAATATAGTCATCACCCAGTGGCTGTCCATCTCCATCTGTTGCAACAAGCAGCAGTGACAACACATCGTACGCCTGCTGCGGGTGTGCGCGCCGGTCTTGAATGAACTGCCGGATTATGGAGTTCATATGCCGATGTCCGCGAGAAAACTCACGATGCTCTGCCGTCGGGAGCCAGAGCGGTGTCAGCCATGCCGGCAACGAGTCATATTGCTTCTTGATGAGATGCTGGCCGGTTGTGCTGGCCTGGGTGATCTCCACTGCCTCCGGCCCGATATCCTGTCCAAACAGAAGTCGCCAGATAATTGAAAGGGTGAGTTGCGTCATCTCCTGGCCGATGTCGATGGTGATGCCGTGTTGCCAACTGTCGGTGAGGGCGGCAGTCTTTTCAGTGATGAGTCCGGCATACGAGTGGACATGGTCCCCATGGAAAAAGGGGAGAAACAATCGGCGCTGACGGCGGTGGGCGGCTCCTTCTGCATGCAGTACCCCCTGCCCGAAGATACGGGATTCGACCGGAGGAACAGGCGCTTTTGTATAGTTGTCTTGATTGGCGACTAGCACGTGCCTGACATCAGCTGGATGATTCAATAGATACATTGCCGGGTCCGGGTCGCGTAAGAGCAGTCCGGCAACTCGGCCCATTGGGATTTTGACGACATCGCCATAGGCATGACAACGCAACAGAAAGCCGAGACTGTCACGGCGAAACTCAGAAAAGAACCCGAACCAGCGGGATACCGGCGGGCCAGATGTGGGCGCGAATTGGCGTGCGTTGTTGGTCATGTGGCAGGTTTCGTTGACGCGGGGAACATACTGCATGGCCCCGTAGGTGCTGTCAATATTTGATCTGAACGGAAGTTCTGCTAGCAGCGTTGCTTGGCTGAGACGGTCAAGTACATCTCAATCGCGCAGTGCGATCCTGGAAACATTGCAGATTGAGTGCGTGGCTGGCACCGGGCCAGCCGATGCAGAATTTACCAGAAAATGCTCAATTGTAGATTAGTCGGAGCGGGTGGAGGTGCTGGTGGAGGGGGTGGTGGGGAGCCTGCCGG
>JABMDE010000057.1:0-4252 GCA_015904055.1 Nitrospira sp.
AGATTTACAGTCTGCCCCCTTTGGCCACTTGGGTACCTGCCCGCAACACTTCACCGTACGTTGCAATCCAAACAAATTCGTCCCAGATTCAAAAATGTGCACCGCATCGGTGCGCAATAAATAAGTGCACAGCTTTCTCTTTTCAATCACAATGATTGAATCGCTGCTGTGCCGGACAGGCCGATTAGGAAATGCCGGATTCTATTGATGAAGTTCTGCCATGTCAAGAGGTGAAGCAGGTCTCAGTCTGATTTTTTCTTTTTACTTGCTAATGGATCTGCAGGGTGCCGATTGAGCACTCCCCTGTAAGACTCCAGCAATTTGCTGAGCAAATAGAATTGATTTATCATTAAAATCAAGCACTTGATTCATAAGAACCGCTGCCTCTCTCCAAGTAATCTGTGATGGTTTGGCAAGAAACCGCTTATGAGTGATACGGCGCTCATCAATATCATCGGGGACGTAGTATCCGCGAAGCTCTCCCTTCTGAAAAGCCGCTTGAAGCCGCTGGGCCCATCGTTCCATCAGGCCCTGCTGCCGAAACATCGAGTCCACTCCAGGGTGTTGCACGTCGAGTTGATTCCAAATAGCCCAACCAACGAAGACTGCCCATGTTTCATTGAGGGCTTCCCAGGATTCTGATTCCGTCAGGTAGCGCGGTTCTGTCTCATTCGGTCGCTGCGCAACCGGCGCGGTCATCACGTTTTCATACCGGCAAGCCTGCTGCATTCGCGCAAAATCCATCAATTCGCTCGACACGGGAACGCCGTCTCTCGATTCCCCGACAGAAGACGCAAGGTAGTCCATGTAGGCATGGAACAGTTCATGATACAGAACCTCCAACTCCTTGTGCGTCATCTTGGTAAGCGGCTTGAGCACCCGTCCAGCAGCATTAAAAGATAACGCCCGATTGAGAACCAGGCGATGCTCGCCGGGATGGTACTCCGCCGCATAGGTCCGAAGATCGTCGAATTCAAACCGAATGAAATCCGACGGGATCACCTTCAAAAACGTTGTCGGCAAATGAATCTGTCCTGCGTCCGTTAACAACCGCTCCCACTGTCGGCTTGACGCAGCAGACCCGGCAGGCTCGGATGACAATGCCGGAACAACAGAAGCCATGCTCCACCAGCAACACAACGCAAGAACCACTCTCATCCATAGAGAAATCATCGCATCACAGTACCGGCAGAACTGTTTCGGGTTTCGAGTTCCGGGTTTCAAGTTTCCGGAGCATCGTTCCTCTCAACACGAAACGTGAAACCCGAAACCAGAAACTCATAACTTCGTTCCCTGGAACAGCAGATCAGCTGTGTCACGGCTCACAGAGACGGACCATTGCAGCAACAGCCCCGTGAATCATGCGGGTTAGTAATCTTGATACCGGGGAGTTCCCCAATCTTCTCTGCCACCTTCTTCAACCAGCGCGATCGTATCGAGAAGATCTGAGGAAACATGATCGAGAAATCGGGAGGGCTTGGAGAGCAGCATGCCGCTCGCCTTGTCATATACATTGATGGGATAGGTCATAAACAAGTGTCGTTTGGCCCGAGTCACAGCCACATAGAAGAGCCGCCGCTCTTCTTCCAGCTCGTCATCCGTGAGAAAAGAATAGGCGGAAGGGAACCGGCCGTCCACCACCCAGATCACGAAGACACATTGCCACTCCAGACCTTTGGCCGAATGGATTGTAGACAGCACCAGCCGCTCATCGTCCCGGTCAGGCGCCTCGACACCCACCGCGCTGCCGTCCGGCGGCTCCAACGCCAGGTCGGCAAGAAATTCGTCGATGCCGTGATAGCCCTCGGCAATCGTATGGAGATGATCCAGATCTCTGATCCGTTTGGGATAATCGTCGTACTGTTCCTTGAGGATCGGAAGATAGTATTCGTAGATGTGATTCACATGCTCCGCCGGATGCCGATCCGGATGCCGATCGTCCGACCCGGTGAGACTCTCCAAGGTATTCGCCAGATTCTTGAGCCCCTGCCCCGATCGGCCGCTGACTCCACGCAACACATCGGAGGGCCGTTCGGCCTTCATGATGGCCGCGAGCAGATCCTGGGCTTTCTTCGGCCCGACTCCTTCGACCAACATGAGTACGCGATGCCAGCTGACCGTATCTAACGGATTAGCGACCACCCGCACATGCGCAAGCAGATCCTTGACGTGCGCCGTTTCAATAAACTTCACCCCGCCGCGCTTGATGAAGGGCAGCCCCTTGCGCGACAGTTCGATTTCGAGATCGAACGAATGGAAGCTCGACCGAAACAGCACGGCCACCTCACTTAACGGCACACCCTCTTCGCGCAACTCGAGAATCTTCTGTGCAATAAACCGCGATTGCGCATTTTCTCCGGCGGCTTCCACGAGGGCCGGCAACGGCCCGTCGATCTTCCTCGTAAAGAGGCGCTTCGTATATTTCTCCGCCGCCTCATCGATGATGCAGTTCGCCAAATCCAAGATCGGCTGCGTACTAGATTTACAGTCTGCCCCCTTTGGCCACTTGGGTACCTGCCCGCAACACTTCACCGTACGTTGCAATCCAAACAAATTCGTCCCAGATTCAAAAATGTGTACCGCATCGGTGCGCAATAAATAAGCGCACACCTCTCCGCGCACAGCTTTCTCTTGCTGCTGTGCCGGACAGGCCGATTAGGAAATGCCGGATTCTATTGATGAAGTTCTGCCATGTCAAGAGGGGAAGCAGGTCTCAGTCTGTTTTTTTCTTTTTACTTGCTAATGGATCTACAGGGTGCGGATTGAGTACCACCCTGTAACACCCCGGCAATTTGCTGAGCAAGCAGAACATATTTCTCATTGAAACCAAGCACTTGGATCATAATAGCTATTGCCTCTTCCCAGGTAATCTGTGATGGTTTGGCAAGAAACCGTTTATGAGTGATACGGCGTTCGTCAATATCATCGGGGACATAGTATCCACGGAGCTCTCCCTTCTGAAAAGCCGCTTGAAGCCGCTGGGCCCATCGTTCCATGAGACGCTGTTGCCGAAACATCGATTCCCTCCCTGGGTGTTGCACGTCGAGTTGATTCCAAATAGCCCAACCAACGAAGACAGCCCATGTTTCATTGAGGGCTTCCCAGGATTCTGATTCCGTCAAATAGCGCAGTTCCGTCTCATTCGGTCGCTGCGCAACCGGCGCAATCATCACGTTTCCATACCGACACGCCTGCTGCGTTCGCGCAAAATCCATCAATTCGTTCGACGCAGGACCGTCGTCCCCCTGCTCTCCGGTGGAAGACGCAAGGTAGTCCATGTATGCATGGAACAGTTCATGATACAGAACCGCCAACTCCTTGTGCGTCATCTTAGTGAGCGGCTTGAGCACCCGTCCGGCAGCATTAAAAGATAACGCCCGATTGAGAACCAGGCGATGCTCGCCGGGATGATACTCCGCCGCATAGGTCCGAAGATCGTCAAATTCAAAGCGGATGAAATCCGGCGGGATCACCTTCAAAAACGTTGTCGGTAAATGAAGTTGTCCTGCATCCGTCAGCAACTGCCCCCACTGTCGGCTTGACGCAGCAGACCCGGCGAGATCGGATGACAATGCCGGAACAACAGAAGCCATACCCCACCAGCAACACAACGCAAGAACCACTCTTGTCCATAGAGAAGTCATCGCATCACAGTACCGGTAGAAATCGCGATGGGATCACCGATGGGAAACGGTCATGGGTTAGTAATCTTGATACCGGGGAGTGCCCCAATCTTCTCTGCCGCCCTCTTCAACCAGCGCGATCGTATCGAGAAGATCTGAGGAAACATGATCGAGAAATCGGGAGGGCTTTGAAAGCAGCATGCCGCTCGCCTTGTCGTATACATTGATGGGATAGGTCATAAACAAGTGTCGTTTGGCCCGAGTCACCGCCACATAGAAGAGCCGCCGCTCTTCTTCCAGCTCGTCATCCGTGAGAAAAGAATAGGCGGAAGGGAACCGGCCGTCCACCACCCAAATCACGAAGACACATTGCCACTCCAGCCCCTTGGCCGAATGGATCGTGGACAGCACGAGCCGCTCATCGTCCCGGTCAGGCGCCTCGACACCCACCGCGCTGCCATCCGGTGGCTCCAACGCCAGGTCAGCAAGAAATTCGTCGATGCCGTGATAACCCTCGGCAATCGTATGGAGATGATCCAGATCTCTGATCCGTTTAGGATAGTCGTCGTACTGCTCCTTGAGGATCGGAAGATAGTATTCGTAGATGTGATTCACCTGCTCCGCCGGAT
>JABMDE010000057.1:4372-6548 GCA_015904055.1 Nitrospira sp.
TCGGCACATTACAGACAACCGTATCGGACCTGACTCACCGCTTGGCGATTTCCGAAGAAACAATCAAGGATGCCCGCCAATCGTTGAAGCATCTTTCTCAGAATGCCATGGAGACAACGGCAGGGATTGAACGCGATCTCCGCCGCCGCAAAGCGCTCATGGAAGCCAAATCACAGGTCGTACAGGCAAAGGCCTACGTGCTCGACCGGAATTACAGCGATGGCGCAAAGGAACTCACCGAGGCCGCCTCGACCTTGGAGGCTGCGGCGAAAGGAACTAAATCAGACGCCTCCACCCAAGCCATGCTGGATGTAGCCCGCGCACTGCGGGACACACGTGTCGAAGTTGCGATGGGAAAGCTCGTGCCGTTGAAGAAGTTCGATGACCTGCAGCGCCGAATCGATCAGTCGCTCGACAAATAGCGCGAGGACATCACGCGCGCGGCTTACACGGTAGCAGGCTGGGACACCGGCGGTTTTTTCCACTTGGCCAGAATACGCTCGACCCGCATCTTCACGACCATATCGGGATCTTTCAGCAACGGCTTGATGGCCTCGCGCCCCTCGGCATGTGACACAGACTGGACAGTGTGGGATGGCTGACAATTGTCCAGTTATTACAAGCCCGACCACATCAAGACCTATGCTTGCGTGATTCAACCCGATACGATAGAGTTGACCCGTTATGGAGAACCTGCGATGACTCGTACCGTACAGTTTGAATGGGAACTTCCGGACACGCTTCTAGACGTTGTCTTGAAAGCTGACGGCTCACTGGCGGATGAGTGCAAACGCGCTACGGTCTTCGATTGGGTTCGCATGCAGCGCATTTCCTGGAGGAAAGGGGCGGAATTGTTGGGCCTCCCCTATCGTGATTTTTTAGGCTTGTTGTCGGAGCATAAAATCCCTCTCGCCGACTATCCCGCAGAATGGCTCGACAAGGAACTCAACGCGTTGCGTGACGCCCCCTCGCGCCCGTGACAATTGTTGCCGACAGCGGCCCGCTCATTCATCTGTCGATCGTTCAGCGCTTTCACCTGCTTCAACAGTGCTTTCACCATATATCAACTATTCCCGACGTCCTCGATGAGGTCATCACGCAGGGACAGGGCCGTCCTGGTGCAGTTGAGTTGCATCGGGCCATTCAGGATGGATGGATCCGCATCATGCATGTGACCGATCCGACGACGATCGAACGACTCGTGGCGCCGAACCTGTCGCATATCGATAGCTCAGTCATTGCCTGTGCGATTGAGCACGGGGCAAGGGCCGTGCTGTCCGACGATATTTCCGTGCGCCGCGTGGCGGAGCGAGAGGGCCTCTCTGCCATCGGCACCGTGGGCATCCTGACTCATGCCCGCCTAATCGGTTGGGTGGACTCGCTGAAGCCGCTGCTTGATCAACTCATCAGGGAAGGGTTTTACCTGGACCCGTCCGGTCATATTTATCAAGATGCCCTTCGACGGGCAGGCGAGCGCTGACGGCAGGAAAATATCTACGGATAGGTCCTGGCAGCATGCAACGGTTTGACTCACGCGTTAGCAGGCTGGGACACCGGCTGTTTTTTCCACTTCGCCAGAATGCGTTCCACTCGCATCTTCACGACCATATCGGGATCTTTCAGCAACGGCTTGATGGCCTCGCGCCCCCGCTCATCCCCGATCGATTCCAACGCCGCTGCCGCCGTTAAGCGTGTAAACCAGTCCCGATCTCCCAGCATCTCGATCAACGGAGCAATCGCGTCGCCGTTCTTAATCCGTCCCAGCGCGAGCACCGCGCTCGTACGCACATTGTCATCCTTATCCCGGAGTGCGGTCATCAACCGGGACAATGCCGGCTCACCGAGTTCGACCAGCGCATTGATCGCGTCGTCCTTGAACTCGTCATTGCGCAGCTGAAGCATCAGGGGATCGAGCACCCGTTCGTCACGGATCTTCCCGAGTGCTAAAATGGCGCACTTCCGTACTTCCCAGTCGCGCAGCAGCTTGAGGAGCATCTCGACGGCGGGAGACCCCACCTGCCCCATCGCTTCGACCGCCACTTCCCGGACCTGCCAGTCGCCGTCGCGCATCGCTTTGGCCAGCGGCTCGATGCAGCGCTCATCGCCCATTTCGCCGAGCGTAATGACGGCTTCGCGACGGACCACCCAGTCCGTATCGTTGAGCAGATCGATCTGG
>JABMDE010000057.1:6668-15117 GCA_015904055.1 Nitrospira sp.
GCACGTCCGCAATCGCGAGCAGATGTTCGCGCGCATGATCGCGCGGGACGCGAGATCCCGAGTTCGTATTCATCACCCTCCGGAAGATTCAGGGAATGATTTGGAAGACAGGATAACGGGAGAACCGGAGAAAGTCAGCCGATGAAAAACAGGGCCGCAGTCACACAACAAACAGTTACAGTTCCCCCTCAGGGGCAGGTCGAAGGCGCAGCGTCAGGCACCGTTGGATTGCGCAGAATATTGCAGTTGAATTGGTGAGCCGATATGGTCTTTGTGTGGGAACTACTTCCACCTTGGGGGGGTAGTTCAATCGTACTGCCGCTGATTTGATTGTTCTTCATGGAGAACTCTAAGACCTTCACTGCCTCGCCGTAGCGCGTAGCAGAACCGAATACGAAATCGACTCCATACCAGGTTGTGCCCGTCGCATACTTGACGCGATACGTTCCTACTGGCACGACCGCCTCAAAGCTCTGACCTCCCTGTATGAAAAATGTCATGACAAGCACGCCGGTACTGGCATCCGTAAGTTTGACGTAGAAATTGTCCGTACCGGATGGCGTCACAATACGGAAGGGGGCAATCTGTGCAGCACTCGTGTAGAGCTGATGGAGACCCTGCGTGACCGGCATGGCCGGGTAATCTATCGGGACAGGCGACGATGGGGAATGGCCTTGATTGTTGCTTTGCACATTGCTGGATGTCGGCCCATACAATAATCTGAATTCATTGAGCACGACTGCCGCACCGATGATGGCTGCAAGGATAATCCAGAAGTTATAATTTGCGAAGATCTTTGCTGAACGAATGTAGGAGGGCTCAGGTAAGGGCTTGCGGCATTTGCCGCAGACAGTGGTGTGCGTAAGCGAATAGCCCGACACTCGATTGTGCGCCCCACAGTGAGCGCACTGAATGGATTTCACCTCTTTGTCTTTGAGCGCGAGGGGTGACACATCAGGATTCTCCCCCTTTTCGCATGACGAGGCAAGCAACTATAACCAGAATGGGGCCAGACACCGCTTCCACTCGCGACAGTCACCCGCTTGCTGCGATTGACTGGCTCCCTTCGGTCTGTGTCAGCTCGCGATAGGACAGTGAGATCGCCGCTATTTCAACCGCAAATAGTACTGAGCTTACACACGCCAACACAATAGCTTCTACGAAGCTGGCCTCATCACGGTAGAGGAGGCCGAGTGCCTGCGAGATTACCCATGGCAGAGCCCCGACGAGTACCACAAGACGCCAGCCGTTATTTGCGGTCAGTCTCCACGCCCATTTCAGGTCCACCTTCCGATCGACGGCTGTCGCGGGAAAGACGATGCAGAATCGAGCGAATACATAGAGTACCGGCACCTTCACAACAAAGACGATCCAATCAAGCTGGGTAGGACTTAGCTTCTCCACCCACAACATCCATATGCTGGCACTCAACATCGCCAATCCTAATGCCACCACTGCGCAGATGGACCACACTCCAACCATCCGTAGAATAAATCTTGTTTCACGCCACGACCATCCAGGAATGACTTGAGAAGGAACAGCTGTTGGATCTAACAGTACGAGTCGATGGCAGATGACTGCGAATATGGCAAAACCTGCCCAATAGACGACAAAGAATAGCCAGCTAACGCCTTCTGAGAGATGGGCACGGGCGTAATACCAAGAGAGCACGAACGTCACCAGAAAGAAAACCGGAATCGCCAAGGCTCTCGCAAATGCTCCACGATTCCACCAAGGAATCAGGAATGCGCCTAATGCCACTTTGGCTATATCCAGCTGAGTCGTCATAATCGGTTAAAAAGAAACAACGGGGCTAGTCCCCCCTTACATCTCCGTTCTCGCTCTCATGGCATTCAACTCGCACGTCCCTATCATAGGCGATTCTCTACCGTGTCCCTTTGTTAATTTCAGCCGCCGTCTGCTCGACCGACTTCTCCAACACCCCTTCCGTCTGACGGGCTTTATCCAGCGGAACATTCACCGCGTCAACCGCTGCCTGCCCCACTGCCTCCGTCACGGCATTGCCTGATGCAGCCGGGACTTTTGCCTGTTCCGCCGGATTCTCCGGCTTGCAACCGACCGATCCCGCCATCACGAGCACTCCAACAATGACCCACACATTACACCCTGGCATGTTCATAGAAATCCCTTCAGCTATCTGCGATCCGACATTCAGCATTGCTTGTTCGACATTCCCATGCAGCTCACACAATCGTACCCGCGCGATTCCATGCAGGCAACGAATTGTCGAATCGCCTCTTTGCTCCCCTCGTAAGTCTCCGCTATAATCCGCGGTGCTCTGGAGCAACCCCATGGCTACTGCCAATACTGAATATAAGGACCAACTTCGCCAGCTGGCTGAGCTTATGCTGGCCGTGTCGGGAGAGTCCGTCACCCTCATGAAGAAGACTGCGCCTGAGCAGGCGCTCACGCTGAAACGGCAGGACGAGTGGGGACTCTATCTCGAATTTCTCAAGATTCTATTCAATGTGGCCGACCGCCTCGCCGCGCTGCATATCCCGCTGAAAGATCAGATGGACTTCATGAATGGACTCGAAGACGCGGTGACCAAGCAGCTCCAGCAAGCGCTGGAACCGGCTTTCGGAAACAACACGGATCAGATGGAAATCGTGCTGACGGTGGGCACCGCTGTCGCCGAAAGCCGGGAGACCTACGAGCCGTACAAATTCCTGATCACGGAAGAGTCCAAGGCAAAGAATGAAATGTTGCATGACTTTGGCGAGAAAATCGCCCAGACCCTTGGCGCGCCCGGCAATAGCCGGCTCAGTTCGGCGGCAGCCTTATGTGCCGGCGCCATCGTGCCGGCAATCAGCGCTGTTCTCCAGGGCCAGACACCACCCGCTACAGATTCTGCGCACACGGTCTCTACATCGATGGCCGACTCGTTGGAGACGAAAAGTCAGACCGGACAGGAGATCAAGTTGATCAGTCTGATGTCGAGCGTGTCCGGAGAAGAAGTCGAAACACGCTGGGGCCTCCACCCCCGATTCCGTGAAGATCTGACGCCGGCCGAGCTCCAACAACTCACCAAGCTGCTGAACCGAGTTGCAAAAATCGTTGGCGAACGGTATGCCGCCGTGGCATTCTCCGACGAGTGGGCCTCGTGGCATAAGGCGGGACACGCCTGACCCGGATCAGACAAACCGTGTCCTCGACCTCCTATCGCCCCACACGCATGACAGCTCATTTATCGAAGGAGCCCCTGTGGATACTTCTACTGCCGTGAATAGTTCTCTGGCCCATCTCCCTCCGAGTCTCGGACGCCTGTCTGAAGTGGCTCATAATCTCTGGTGGAGCTGGACATTGGAAGCGCGCGAATTATTCGAAACCATCGACCCCACACTCTGGTTTCTGACACATCATAATCCTGTCAAACTATTGGCCGATGTGAGACCGGACCGGCTGGCCCGGCTGGGGGAAGATCCGTCATTTCTCCGTCACTACTCGGCAGTGCTCCGCTTGTTCGACGAGTATTGTGCGAACAAGAAAAGCTGGTTCGGCGCCCACCATACAGATTTGACAAAGACGACTATCGCCTACTTCTCCGCAGAATTCGGCCTGCATACGTCCGTCCCCATCTATAGCGGGGGCCTCGGCATCCTGGCGGGCGACCACTGTAAAGAAGCCAGCGACCTCGGCGTGCCGCTGGTCGGCATTGGATTCATGTATCCGCAAGGGTATTTCCGCCAGCGCCTCTCGCAGGAAGGATGGCAGGAAGCCGCGTACGCACCGTTCACCCGGGAAGAGTCCCCCATTCAAGCCGCACAGACTCTGTCCGGAGATGCCTGCCGGTTTGCCGTCGAGATGGGAGGACGCCACGTCACCGCCGCCGTCTGGCGAGTCGTGGTCGGCCGGGTGCCACTCTTCCTGATCGATACGGATGTGCCAGAAAACAGCCCGGAGAATCGCGCGCTATCCGCCCGGCTCTACGGCGGTGATCAGGAAATGCGGCTCTGCCAGGAAATCTTATTGGGGATCGGCGGCGTACGGCTCTTGCGCGCATTGGGCATCGCCCCCTCTATCTGGCATGCGAACGAAGGCCACTCCGCCTTTCTCACCTTGGAACGTCTCCGTGAGTTTATGCAGAAGGGGGCAACCCACGCCGAAGCCAGTGAACTGGTCCGTCAGAGTACCGTGTTTACGACCCATACACCGGTACCGGCCGGCCATGATGTATTCCCTCACCATTTGATGGACCGCTACTTTGCAGGCTATTGGGAGCAACTGGGGATCTCACGAGAAACATTCATGGGGCTGGGCGAAACGCCAGAATCACGCGGCCATGGTTTCAATATGACCGCCCTGGCGATGCGCCTGTCCGCCCACGTGAACGGCGTGAGTCGCGAGCATGGCCGCGTCACCCGCGAGATGTGGCGGCATTTCTGGCCCGGATTACCCACCGAGCAAGTCCCCATCCGCAGTGTCACAAACGGCATTCACGCGCCGACCTGGATCTCGCCGGAACTTCATCGCCTGTACGGCAAATCCCTAAGTCCCACCTGGACTTCCAGCTGCGACGATCAGGCGATGTGGCAACGGGTAACGGATATCCCTGACGCCGAATTGTGGGCCGTCCGTCAGGCCATGAAACGGAAACTCATGAGCTTTATCCGCGAACGGGCTAGAACCGGCTGGATGCAGGGTCATATCCAGCCCTCACAAGTGCTGGCTCGCGGCACGCTCCTCGATCCTGAAGCGCTGACGATCGGATTTGCCAGACGATTTGCCACGTACAAACGGGCAACGCTCCTCTTTCAGGATCTCGAACGGTTGAAAGTGCTGCTCCAAAACAGATGGAGACCCGTCCAATTAATCTTCGCGGGCAAAGCCCATCCTGCCGATGAACCGGGGCGGTACTTCATTCACGAGGTACTCAGCTTCTGCCATGATCATAAGCTGGGCGGCCACGTCGCATTCCTCGAAGACTACGACATGCACATGGCAAAGTTTCTCGTTCAAGGTGTCGACATCTGGCTCAACACCCCGCGGTTCCCCTTGGAAGCCAGCGGGACCAGCGGTATGAAGGCCGCGTTGAACGGGGTGTTGAATCTGAGTGTCCTCGATGGATGGTGGGCCGAAGGATACAACGGCGCCAATGGCTGGGGCATCCAACCGTTGGCCGACCAGGCAGACACCACGGCACAGGATCAGCATGACGCCGAACAGCTCTATCGCATCTTGGAACAGGAAGCCGTGCCGCTCTTTTACCAACGCGATCGAGACGGCATCCCGCGCGGCTGGCTGCATATGGTCAAAGCATGCATCCGCACTATCGCTCCACAGTTTTGCACCACCCGCATGGTCAAAGACTATGTGGGGATGCTCTACGAGCCCGCAACGTTGCGCGCCCCATCGACATGGTGATCACCGTCCGCACAGCGCATCGGGGCACGGGGCAGCCATCAATTCTACATCCGGCCTGCGCGTGGGTGTTCGCCACCGCTGTGACGCTCTGTGTCGTATCGATCACAGCAACCCACGCCGCCGGAGCCTCATCCTCCATAGAGTCGACCGCCAACGATCTCTTCAAAGCCGGCGACTATGCCGCTGTCACCGCACTCTTTCAGACCATCACGCCCGGCACAAAGATCTCGAACCAATTGTTACGGACCTGTCTGATGAGCTACGTCCGGCTCGGACGCACCGATGAAGCGCTCCCGATTTATGCCAGACTGGTCCAAACGGGACACACGCAGGACCCCGCACTGCTCCGTCCTCTCGCACTTGCGGTCATCACCGGCCACGTCAGAGACCGCAAAGAACATGTCCGTATTGCCGCCTACAGCGCCTTGGCGGAACTGGGCCTGCCGGAAACGGCCGCCGTGCTGGAGGACGGGCTGCTCGACTCGTCTGTCCTGGTGCGGGCACGGGCCGCAGAAGCGATCGGGAAAGCCGGTCTGGCCAAGAAATCCGGCGCACTCCGGCGAGCAATGGGCGACCCGATGCCGACCGTCCGCATTGCCGCCATGACCGCCCTGGGCGAGGCCAATGCCGCTGACCTGATGACCCGATTCTCAGACATTGCCCGTACTGATGAAGGCCCCGAATCGATTTTCGCCGCAGCAGCCCTCTATCGCATGGGACAATCCGACAAGCTGGCCGATATCACCAGCGCCGCCACGCTCCCGGATGAAGACATGCGCATGGCGGCGCTCGGTGTGCTGGGCCGGCTGAAGCGCCCGGCAAGCCTGGCGGCCCTCAGTCAAGCCGTGTATGATCCTCACCCATCCGTGCGTGCCTTCGCCGCCGGTGCGCTGGGAGAATTCGGCTCGCCCGGAGGAGTCGCACCCTTGACCCATGCCATTGGAGACGACATCGCCATGGTTCGTAGCGTCGCGGCGGGAAGCCTGGGCAGGCTGGGCATCAAGGAAAATCGCCCGTTGCTGCAAGCCTTGATCCGGGACCCCAGCTGGCAGGTCCGCGCGGCAGCCGCTGAAGGATTGCTTCGTTTGGGAGATGCTTCAGCCCTACCGCTCGCCGCTGAACTCGCACGGCAACCGGACCCCTCCGTTCGAGGTGCGGCTGCTCAGGCGCTGAGTGCCACATCGAACACAGAGGCCGTGGCTCTGCTGGAACCCTTACTGCGGGATATGCAACCGCTTCCACGACTCATGGCGGCCAAAGCATTAGGGAACAGTGCCGGACCTGTGGTGCCGCTGCTCGTCAACGCCTTAGGAGACAGCGACGAAGCCGTGCGGATCACCGCAGCAGGAAGTGTGCTGCGGCAGCTCGATCGGAAACGTTCACCGCCCACACATCGTTAACCGGCAAGGAGATCATGCTCAAATTCATCGCCGTGCTGCTCGTGATCGCCGGCGCCTTCGCGGCGGGATATTACGCGGGGCAACAGCCTGTCGGCATATTGCAAACAACCGTATCGGACCTGACTCACCGCTTGGCGATTTCCGAGGAAACGATCAAGGATGCCCGCCAATCGTTGAAGAATCTTTCTCAGAATGCCATGGAGACAACGGCAGGGATTGAACGCGATCTCCGCCGCCGCAAAGCACTCATGGAAGCCAAATCACAGGTTGTACAGGCAAAGGCCTACGTGCTCGACCGGAATTATAGCGATGGCGCAAAGGAACTCACCGCGGCGGCCTCGACCTTGGAGGCGGCGGCGAAAGGAACTAAATCAGACGCCTCCACCCAAGCCATGCTGGATGCAGCCCGAGCACTACGGGACACGCGCGTCGAAGTCGCGATGGGAAAGCTCGTGCCGTTGAAGAAGTTCGATGACCTGCAGCGCCGGATCGATCAGTCGCTCGATAAGTAGATCGGGGCAGGTGCTGCGCGTATCGCCGCTTACGCGGTGGCAGGTTGGGACACCGGCGTTTTTTTCCACTTGGCCAGAATACGCTCGACTCGCATCTTCACGACCATATCGGGATCTTTGAGCAACGGCTTGATGGCCTCGCGCCCCCGCTCATCCCCGATCGATTCCAAGGCCGCCGCCGCCGTTAAGCGTGTAAACCAGTCCCGATCTCCCAACATGCCGATCAACGGCGCGATCGCATCGCCGTTCTTGATGCGGCCCAGTGCAAGCACCGCGCTTGTACGCACGTTGTCATCCTTATCCCGAAGCGCGGTCACCAACCGGGACAATGCCGGCTCGCCGAGTTCGACCAGCGCATTGATCGCGTCGTCCTTGAACTCGTCATTGCGCAGCTGGAGCATCAGGGGATCGAGTACGCGTTCGTCGCGGATTTTCCCGAGTGCTAAAATGGCGCACTTCCGTACTTCCCAGTCGCGCAACAGTTTGAGGAGCATCTCGACGGCGGGAGACCCCACCTGCCCCATCGCTTCGACCGCTACTTCACGGACCTGCCAATCGCCGTCGCGCATCGCTTTGGCCAGCGGCTCGATGCAGCGCTCATCGCCCATTTCGCCGAGCGTAATAACGGCTTCACGGCGGACCACCCAGTCCGGATCGTTGAGCAGATCGATCTGGATATCGATCTCATCCTTGACCTGCTCTTCTTCGAGCGACGCTGTGCTTCCCACACCGGACGGCGCGTCATCGTGCACATGCGCCTGTGCCTTGACGAGCTCGGCAGAAAAAGTGTCTGCCGATTCATCCCCGGCCTGTGGCATGGTGGGAAGGGTGTCCTGAGGATTGTCCGTTTGTGTCGGGTCCATCGGTGACCTGTTAGCGGTTTACACGTTTACAGTCGCACACCTACGAGTACTGCCTGTATCTATGCCGAGGCAGGTGCGGCGGCTTTGCTTCCGGCTGCGTGTTTCTTTCGCAAGGCCAGCGCTCGCCGACGCCGTTGTTCCCGCTTCAGCCGCTTAACCAGCGACCGGGTTGCGCTCTTCGCTTCCGGGCTGCTCGCTCCGGTCCGCTTGGCTGTAATCTTTTTCTTGAGACGAGCTTCCTCCGACTCTGCCGAGGTCTTCTTTCCCATGCCATCAACTCCTTTTACCG
>JABMDE010000058.1:0-4220 GCA_015904055.1 Nitrospira sp.
GACATCGGTTTCTTCCTGGCTCTCTCCGAAGAAAATGGCGATGATCGGAATGGACGTTTCCGGCAAGGTCGTGCCGATCGCCGCAAAAATGCTGCCCACAGCGCCTTCCGACACCCCGAGGCGTTTCCCAAGCCATTCGACGGCGTTGGTGAACAGTGCACAGCCGCCCAGCGTCACGGCGACGGAGGCGGCAAACATGAGGACATAGAGCATGGTGGTCACGAATCGCCTCGCAAGCTGGGCCGTAAAAAGTGAAAAGAAAAAAGTATATCCACGGGTGGTGTGTTCTTATGACGGCCGATGACGTGTGCCTTGCCTGCGGTCATAGGCACGAGAGGCTGCTTCCATCACACCCTTGAGCGGGCGACCGGTTCGATCGGCGATCTTCTTGCAGTCGATATATTCCGGCGCAGCTTTTTCCCACCCGGCACCGATGGCGGCGACTTTCATACGGACGATTCCGCCTGGCACCTTCACGGAGACAAAGCGCCGAGGGAGGATGTGTCTGCTCAGTTCCTGGATACGCACGCCCAGGGCCGGAGTTTCCTGGAACAAGATCTCCAGTGCCGCATCGGCTCGATCGCGCGCGACGAGACAACTCAATACCACACCGGGCCGGCTTCGTTTCATAATGGCCGGAATCAGGGCAACATCCACCGCGCCGACCGCAAACAACCGCTCCATCACATGCTCATACGCTTGTGGATTGAGGTCGTCGAGATTCGTTTCGATTTGCGTAATATGATCGGCCGGGCGTCCTGCCTGGGGAGACTCCTCCGAGAGAAACACGCGCAGTGCATTCGGCCAACCTTCCGGATCTCGATCGCCGGCGCCATATCCGACCATTGCGGTTTCTATCACCGAGGCTGCGCCAAACTCCGATGTCAGTGTCCGAAGCAGCGCCATCCCCGTCGGCGTCGCCAGCTCACAGCGGGGTCCGTCGGAGTATACCGGAATTCCTTGTGCCAACGCAGCTACGGCCGGCCCTGGCACCGGCAAGAGTCCGTGTGAGGTCTGAATCGTGCCGGCTCCGACATTGACCGCGGAGGCTGTGACGCGGGTGACGTTCAAAAGATGGCAACCCAGGATACCGCCGACCACGTCGATAAAGGAATCTATCACGCCGACTTCATGGAAATGCACATCACGCGCCGCAACTCGATGGGCCAGACCTTCCGCCTCAGCCAGCCGATCAAAGGCGGCGCGGCTCTGTGTCTTCACAGGATCGGGCAGAGTGCTGGCAGCAAGAATTCGCCGAATGCGGGATAAGCTGAGGGGACGTTGAAACCCGCGTTGGATGACGACATCCACCTTCGTGGCATGAAGGGCGCCGCGCCGGACTTCGCGCTGACGCAATCGGTAGCCGTCCAGCTTGAGGCGTGTGAGTCCGTTGATCAATTGAGCCCATGGCAAGCCGGCATTCACCAGCGCGCCCAGCACCATGTCCCCGCTGATTCCAGAGAAACAATCAAAATGCAGATGCCGTCCCACCGCATCCTCCGTTGAATAGCCGCCCATCTTACCCAAGGCGTCGGTCTACGGCAAATCCATGCCGACGGCTCATTGACAGTCTGTAGTGGCTATGCTATCCCCTGTGCAATGCAACTCAGTCGGTTCGCCGGCCACTCTACGATCCTTTTCTTGATATTCTTATGAGTACGTGCTCGTCGGTTTCAACGCGAGCTCGAATAGTTCTGCGAAGAACGTTCCCTCTCGTCGGACTATTTGCCGGTCTGTGCCTTCCGCTGCTGTTTCCGGACAACGGGTGGGCGACGAACAAACAGTCTCGCGCTCCCCGACCGGAGCCGGAGTTGAAGATTCTCGATGTGAACGTGGCGCCGAGCCCGTACACACCGGGAAACGGACCGCTTCAGTTTGCCATCAGCATGCAATTACCGAAGGAATTGGATGGGGCCACGATTCTGGAGGTCACGTCGCTGATCAGTTCTCCGTCGAAGACCTCACTTCGCTTTCTCTCTCACCGCCGGCCGGTGGAAGTGCATCCTGTTGCCGGCGTCACGGAACGGCCCAAGCTTTCCATCGAACTCTCCTGGGACGGGCAAGATCACCGCAAACAACTCGCCGGATCCGGCACATATTCCTATGAAGTGAGAGGAGGCGATGGCCCATTCGGTTCCCAGCAAACCCACGGAGACTGGAATGGTTCCCTGAAACACCATTGCGCCTGTCACATTGGCGACGGCGAGGCGGTCTTTTTTGCGATAGAGCCAGAGAAAACTATTGGACATTTCCGGCAGTTCGGTTGCCAATGGTGCGATGAGCAATGCAAGGATCAATGGCGAAACCGCAAACATCCCGGCCATCGATTCTGCTGCGCTGACAAACAGATGTGCGCCTAAGATCAGTCCGCCCAGACCGACGAACGCTTGTAGCCCGATCATGATTCGTGACGGTGTAGCCGCGGATTTGGCAAAAATCAGAGGTTCGAGTTGGCCGCCTGCCCCTCCTTCCTCTTCAGGTGCGCTGAGTTTAAGCCTCATATATACGCCATACAGAAGAATCAGTCCGACTGCCGCGATGATATGCACGAGCCGGGAGGGAATGTAGATGCAGGCCAAGGCTACGACATACCCGACGGTAAAAAACGTCAGATCCGTGATAACTTCACGATAGTTCAGCTGAAATCGGGCTGTACGTTTGCCCATCCACGCATAGAGCATCAGCAGGAACGCGAGAATCGGCAGCACCAGCGTGCTGAGCATGAACGGCGCTCCGAGAATTGCGCCTAATCCGACATCAGTTTCTTCCTGGCCCTCTCCGAAGAAAATGGCGATGATCGGAATGGACGTTTCCGGTAATGTTGTGCCGATCGCTGCAAATATACTGCCGACAGCTCCTTCCGAAACTCCGAGGCGTTTCCCGAGCCATTCGACGGCGTTGGTGAACAGCGCACAGCCGCCGAGCGTCACGGCGACGGAGGCCACAAACATGAGGATGTAGAGCATGGTTGTCACGAATCGCCTCGCAAGCTGAGTCGTAAAAAGTGAAAAGAAAAAAGTAAATCCACGGTGGTGTGTTCTTATGACGGCCGATGACGTGTGTCTTTCCTGCCGTCATAGGCACGAAGGGCTGCTTCCATGACAGTCTTAAGCGGGCGGCCGGTTCGATCGGCGATGTTCTTGCAGTCGATATATTCCGGTGCAGCTTTTTCCCACCCGGCACCGATGGCGGCGATTTTCATGCGTACGACTCCTCCCGGCACTTTCACGGGGACAAAGCGCCGAGGGAGGATGCGTCTGCCCAGTTCCTGGATACGCGCGCCCAGAGCCGGGGTTTCCTGGAACAGGATCTCCAGCACCGCATCGGTGTGATCGCGTGCGACAAGACAACTCAGCACCACACCGGGTCGGCTCCGTTTCATAATGGCCGGAATCAGGGCAACATCCAACGCGCCGACTGCAAACAACCGTTCCATCACATGCTCATAGGCTTGCGGATTGAGGTCATCGAGATTCGTTTCGATTTGCGTAATATGATCGGTCTGGCGTTCTGCCTGGGGAGACTCTTCCGAGAGAAATACACGCAGTGCATTCGGCCAACCTTCAGGATCGTGGTCGCCGGCGCCATATCCGACCACCGCGGTTTCTATCACCGAGGCTGCACCGAACTCCGATGTCAGTGTACGAAGCAGTGCCATCCCTGTCGGCGTCGCCAGCTCACAGCGAGGACCGTCGGAGTATACAGGAATTCCTTTTGCCAACGCAGCCACGGCCGGCCCCGGCACCGGCAAGAGTCCGTGTGAGGTCTGAATCGTACCGGCTCCGACGTTGACTGCGGAGGCCGTGACTCGAGTGACGTTCAAAAGATGGCAACCCAGGATACCGCCCACCACATCGATAAAGGAATCCATCACGCCGACTTCATGGAAATGCACATCACGCGCCGCAACTCGATGGGCCAGACCTTCCGCCTCAGCCAGCCGATCGAAGACAGCGCGGCTCTGTGTCTTTACAGGATCGGGCAGCGTGCTGTCCGCAAGAATTCGCCGAATGCGGGATAAGCTGAGGGGGTGCTGAAAACCACGTTGGATGACGACATCCACCTTCGTGGCATGGAGGGCGCCGCGCCGGACTTCGCGCTGACGCAATCGGTAGCCGTTCAGCTTGAGGTGTTTGAGCCCGTTGATCAATTGCGCCCATGGCAAGCCGGCATTTACCAGCGCGCCCAGCACCATGTCCCCGCTGATTCCAGAGAAACAA
>JABMDE010000058.1:4340-10488 GCA_015904055.1 Nitrospira sp.
CCTCCCACCACGCTGGGAAGTACCCCATCCATCCCTGCGGCAACGATGATGACCCGGGCATCGAACAGACGCTCTTTTTTCCCCAACAACCGGTGGAGCCCCGCCACTCCGACGTCATACAGCCGTTCAACGTGGCTGCCCATGATTTCAGCCGTGATACGGGCCTCTTCGGCCACCGGCACGTCTGCGGTGCCTGCAGTCACAACCAGGACATGACCCTTCCGCTTCTGTGAAGGTGGAGCGATGGCCACGATTCGCGCGTCGGCATGGTAGCGGGCTCTCCGGTCCAGACGGCAGATGGCGCGTGCGACCGCCGGTTCTGCGCGTGTGGCGAGAAAGGGGCCTCGTTTTTTGATAAAGGATCGGGCAATGGCCACTACCTGGGCAGTCGTCTTGCCTTCACAGAGCACGACTTCAGGAAACCCCTGGCGCAGAGACCGGTGGTGATCGAGCGAGGCAAAGCCGAGGTCTTCAAAGGGGAGGGCTCGCAGGCGCTGAAGTGCCTGGTCCACGCTGACTCGTCCTTGACGGATCTGTCGTACCAACTGTTCAAGTTTTTCAGGGCTCATGCTGATCCTTTTTCAGGTTTGGCGTCACGCGCCATCAAATCGCGGACAGCTTTCCGGCAGGGTTTCTGGTTGAACAACACGGCATTGATCTCCTGCGTAATGGGCATATCTACATTGTGCCGCCGCGCCAACATTAAGGCCGCGCGCGCCGTCCGCACGCCTTCCGCGACTGCATGCATCCCGCCCATGATTGTATCCAACGGTTCGCCTTTGCCGAGCCGGATGCCCACGGTATAGTTCCGGCTGAGCGTTCCCGTGCAGGTCAGCACCAGATCGCCGATGCCGGAGAGTCCATAGAATGTCTGCGGGTCGGCTCCCATTGCCGCGCCCAAGCGAACGATCTCGGCCAATCCTCTGGTGATCAGTGCCGCGCGCGCATTCAGTCCAAGTTCCAATCCGTCGACCACTCCGGCCGCCAGCGCCATGACGTTCTTCAGGGCTCCGCCGAGCTGGACGCCGATGACATCGGTATCGGCATACACGCGAAAATCCGGGGTCATGAGCGTGTGCTGAAACTGTTGCACAAGGACCGGCTCGCGCCCGGCCAGACAGAGCGCCGTCGGTTTCCCTGCGCTGAGTTCCGCGGCGAAGCTTGGACCCGATAAGGCCATGAGCATGGGCCGCATCGGAAGGGGAAGCACGTCATCCATCACTTGCGTCATCAGTTTGGCGGTCTCCTCTTCGATCCCTTTCGTCGCACTAATCAATGGAATGGGTTCGGAGAGATACGGCGCGAGCGCCGTGAGTACCAATCGGGTGACATGCGAGGGAACGACGAATAGGAGGCCCTGGCAGCCTTCAATCGCATCGGCGATCGAAGATGTCGCGACGAGCGTCTTCGGTAATGCGAAGCCGGGAAGAAACATCGAGTTTTCGTGTCTGGCATTGATGGCCTGCGCTACGTCGGGTTCGTAGGCCCAGAGCCTGACCATTACCCCCTTCTCGGCCAGATGTTTCGCCAACGCCGTGCCCCAGGCTCCGGCTCCAATCACACCCATAGTGCTGACTGTTTGCATGCTGGAAAGTCCCATGGGTTGGAGGGCGACGATGGACGATAGTCAATAGGGCGGAGCGAATTATAGGAAGGCCCCGATCGTCTGTCAACGAATGGAACGAGCCTCTGGATTCTGTACCTGTGCGATGTGAATCGCACAGGTCTGCATCCACGTGGTGGCATGTGGCTTGCTCATCCTCAGAATGTGAGAAATACCTTTGTCAAATCCGGGTTGGGCCATAACATGAATTACGGCGTGTGTGTTGATAGCAGGAGATTAATTCAGATGATGCAACGAGATAGAGTAGGGGGCACAGTTGGAGTAATCGTGGCAGCGTTGCTTCTGGCTTCCATGGTTCTGGGGGTTCCCAAGGCGTACTCAGAAGCCTACATCGGCGGTCAAATCGGGACTACTCTCACGGGGAATCGACTTACAAGTGTTGAACTGACGGATTTTTCTCCTGCCGGTACCATGTCTGATCGCGACCTGTCTCGTTCCATCCTTGGCGGCCTGCGACTGGGGTACTATTTTCCTCGCGCTCATTGGTTCGGTGTTGAAACGGAAGCATTCTATACGACGCCCCATATCAAGCAGCAAAGTACCCGAATAACGATCCAGCCTGGTGCTACCTTTCAGGGAAGCCCGGTCTCCGGTGGTAGCATCGAGGCAGTTATTACAGGCGACCATTTTCGTGTTATCACGTGGGCACCGGTAAATGTGATGGTACGCTATCACAAAACAAAGCTTCAGCCCTATGCCGGGATAGGTCTGGGAGTGTTCTTCGCTCGAATCAATACCACCGTAGCGGGGTTTGAAGGAACACAAAGCTCGACATCGGTAGGTCTGAATGCCAAAGCCGGACTGGAATACTATTTCACCAGACATATCAGCGTATTCGCCGAATGGAAATACAACAAGGCCAGTTTTACGTTTGATCCAAACAACAGCGGCGCTGCCGGACTTGAGACAGACTACCAAGTGCACTTCGCTGCGGGAGGTCTCAATTATCACTTCTAGGCGATATTTGTTGGTCCCTCGGAAACACGCTGCCCTCTCGCTTCGCACCTTGCCGTAGTAGACGCGCATACACATATGACGGTATTTGCTGCGGCTACCGATCCTGGGTATAGTGCTGCATGCAAACCTGTCCCTCATGTCGTGCTTGAAAGCTGCCGCGATCCGACAGTTTGATCGGCACAGAGGGATTCACGTCTACGCACACGGTCGGCACCGTAGCGGGCAAGAGATTCCCCGTGGCCACGGCATGCAACGTGGAGGCGACCAGCAGGGCCAACCCGACACCAGGGATCGCGGCGCGCATGGCGTGTTGCGCGAGAACGGAATCGGTGATCACTCCGGGAAGAGGGCCGTCATCACGGATCGTCCCGGCCATGACCACGGGAACATTCTGCCGGACACAGGCTGCCATGATTCCCTGTTTCACCACTCCCGATGTCACTGCCGCCTCGATGCTGCCGATTGCGCGAATCTTGTTGATTGTCCGTAAATGGTGTTCATGGCCATGCGGAACCGCGCGCCCTGCGGCGAGTCCATAGCCCAGAGATGTGCCGTACAGGTCCGCTTCCATATCGTGCGCTGCCAGGGCATTGCCGCAGAACAGAAGATGGATGAACCCTTGCTCGATCAGCCACGTCAAGGCGTCTCGCCCACCGGCATGAATGATCGCAGGCCCTCCTGCCAGCAGCACTCGTGAATCCGCCTGCCCCTGCCTGTGCCGTTCTCGCAGTTGGCGCATCCGGGCGGCGACATCGGTGATGATATGGTTATGGGGCCGCTCTGCCGAGACTTGTGATTCCATAAATCCAAACACATCCCGCTCTTGTGGGCGCTGCAAGGGAGTGACCCGTACTCCATCCCGACCGACTACGATCCGACCTCCCTGACGAACGTCTGCCATGGGAACGGCTCTCGCAGCAGACCCCTGTGTATCTACAAGGATTCCCAGATCCATCTCGATCCGATCGACATCGATCCACTGCTTGTGGAGCCGGATTTGCGTGGGCAAATGGGTTGTCGCATAGAAGTCATCGGGGAAGATGCCGTCGGCGGGGGCCGCGGCGGTTCGACAGTTATCGTCACGTTCGACCGAAGCCCCATGCGGCTGGATCGCCTTGAGGATGTCGTCTAAGAACCCCGTCGATGTAGCTCGGACCACGATGCGGGCACGAGAGGGCTCCTCCCGTGTGGTTCCGATATGCACGTCCTCCAAGTCGAAAGTGCCACCCATTATCAGAATGATGTCCAGCACCTTCGCCAGAATCAGCGAATCGATAATGTGTCCGTTGATGAGGACGGTTTCTTGATGAAGGCTCATGGCGTCTTCCGTGGAGAACACACTGATTCTACCAGTGAATGGCCGGAGACGGCAGGGACATTGTAAATCGCGACATGAGTGATGTCGCAGATTCAGGGGGATTTCATCAATTCACGTAGCACACTCGTGGCGTAGGCGCCGGGCGGGAGCGCAAAGGCCAGGGTGAGGACCGAACTATTGAGGGACCACTCCAATTCTTCAAGCTTAACGCGCAACGCACGGCGTTCGCCGCGGAAGCCGCAGGCCTTTCCCGCTGCGACCAGATCCTCTCGTGTCGTTCCTGCTTCCGCGATGACGGCCTCTTCAATCGTGCCCGGTTCGCCATCGGCCCAGGACACCCGCGAACCGAAGAGGATTCCCGTTGGGCTGATTTCAAAACGATCGGCACGAGGTTGTTCTTGATCGGTGTCCTCGACTTGAAAACAGGCGCCGTTGTCCGACTTCATCGCCCAATCGCCGGTCAGCACACGATCGATACGGTCGATACGCCGGGCCAGCATGCGGTTCGTATCGAAGATCCCGCTCTCACCTCAGGCAATACGCAATCGAGCACGGGATTTGGCCTGAATGCGCAAGTGGGGGCTCGATATTACATCACCCGGCAGGTCGCACTGTTCGGAGAAGGCAAGTTCAACTACACGAAATTCAGTTTTGACGAGACGCCGGCCGGCTTGTTCAATCTATTCGGGTTCGATGCCAACTATAGAATATTCCACGCCGTCTTCGGCCTCAGCGTCCATTTCTAATACACACACTCGATCGTCCATCTAGCAAACCAACGCTGGTCCGTGTAGCCTATCCGTGGCGGCACGGATTGTTGGTGCGCTGGAGAACGGCCGATGCAAACCTGTCCCTCATGTCGTTGTTCACAACCTGAAATCAATCGCTTCTGTACGCACTGTGGCCGGCGGCTCGATACGAGCGGAGGTGATGCGTCAGGGCCTTGCCCCGATGCCGGAACACCGGAGCAGATGAACATCACGGTATTATATGGAATGGTCGCTGCCCTGATCCTCGCTGTGCTGTGCCCTCCCTGGGAAACTCCGCCCGATCGGCAACCGGAGTTTCTCGGGCTCTCGTTCATTCTCTCTCCCCCGACTGCTGAGGCCGTCGTGAGCCGTATGCTCCTGACCATCGAACTGGTCACAATCGCGATCGCCGGCTTCTACGGAGCGTTTCTCATGCGGAAGAAATAAAGCGCATGATGGCGTTCAGCTGACAGCTATCAGTCTTCAACCGGAGGGGCATTCCTATTGTCGGCTGTCGGCTGATTGCTGAGTGCTGTACGCCGAATCAGTCCAGCGCCAGTGTCAGGCATTTCGCCGAACCGCCCGACTTCATGAATTCATCGAGAGGAACAGAATGGGTGTCGTATCCCTTGGCTTGGAGCAGGCGTTCGGTCGTCGGACATCCGGACGGCAAGACAACATGGTTCCCGACGCAGACCGCGTTGCATGCGAACCGTAACGCCTCATCCTCTGGGACGGGGAGTTGCCGGTCCTTCGGAATTCGTTGGGCGATCGCGGACTGACCATAGGGATCGAAGGCAGGCGGGAAATAGAGCAGATCTCCTCCGCTCAAGGGGCAGAAGCATGTATCGAGGTGATAAAAACGGCTGTCGACGAGTTCGAGTGGAATAATTTCCCGATGGAATTGCTCGCTCAGATGGGGGAATGCGCGGATGTCCGATCGCTGTCTATAGCCGCCGAACCAACAATCCGGAAAGCCCAGGAGGTCACCGGCTCCTTCAAAGCACAAGGCTTTGTCCAATGTCACCACATCGTAACCGTGCCCGCGAAACCAGTTTTCAAAGTATGCTTCCTCCCGTTGCCGTTCAGGATAGCGAAAGCGGCTTACCACGGCTGTGCGACCGACCACGCCGCCGGCATTGGCCGTAAACACCAGGTCGGGAAGCCCCGCAACCGGCGTCATCCGTTCAAGCGTTACCCCTAGATCTTGTTCAAAGACATGCATCAGCCCATGCCACTGTTGAACGGCTCGTTCATGGTCCACCCGATTACTGAGTCGCATCCAAGGATTGATTTCGTATTCGATTCCGAAAAAATCAGGAGGACAGACGAGGAGCCGAGTCATGCCGATCTTCCCAGGAGTCTCGCCAGTTCCGAGAGAAACGATGCTGCGTCCATGACGAGACCGACTGCTTGAAAGCTGCCGCGATCCGACAGTTTGATCGGCACAGAGGGATTCACGTCTACGCACACGGTCGGCACCGTAGCGGGCAAGAGATT
>JABMDE010000058.1:10608-15049 GCA_015904055.1 Nitrospira sp.
TGCCGGAACACCGGAGCAGATAAACATCACGGTGTTGTATGGAATGGTTGCTGCCCTGATCCTCGCTGTGCTGTGTCCTCCCTGGGAAACTCCGCCCGATCAGCAACCGGAGTTTCTCGGGCTCTCATTCATTCTCTCTCCCCCGACTGCTGAGGCTGTCGTGAGCCGTATGCTCTTGACCATCGAACTGGTTACGATCGCGATTGCGGGCTTCTATGGAGCGTTTCTCATGCGGAATAAATAAGCGTGTCAATCTCAAGTATGTGAGGGCTTCCGCTTGTCCCTTCGCGTCTACGAATGACGGCAGCTAATCCAGCGCCAGTGTCAGGCCTTTTGCCGAACCATCCGATTTCATGAATGCATCGAGAGGAACGGAGCGAGTGCGATATCCCCTGGCCTGGAGCAGGCATGCGGGTGTCGGACATCCGGACGGCAGGGACATGGTACATCGCGGCATGAGTGATGGTGCCGACTCAGATGGATTTCATCAATTCGCGCAATACACTTGTGGCGTAGGCGCCGGGCGGCAGCGCGAAGGCCAGCGAGAGGATGGAACCATTCAGCGACCATTCCAGCTCCGTCAATGGGACCCGTAACGCACGGCGTTCGCCGCGGAAGCCGCAGGCCTTTCCTGCTGCGACCAGGGCATCCCGTGTTGTTCCCGCTTCTACAATGACCGCCTCTTCAATCGTGCCCGGCTCGCCATCGGCCCATGACACCCGTGAACCAAAGAGGATTCCCGTCGGGCTGATTTCAAAACGATCGGCACGAGGCTGCTCTTGGCCGGCGTCCTCGACTTGAAAACAGGCGCCGTTGTCCGACTTCATCGCCCAATCGCCGCTCAGCACACGATCGATACGGTCGATGCGCCGGGCCAGCATGCGGTTGAAGAGGAATGATTGGTACGTATTCAGATACCAGATGCGTTTGGCCCGGCCCATTTTTTCGCGCCGTCGCGGATCGGTCAGCAAGGCGGCGCCGATCTGATAATTATCGCCGCTTTTGCCCTGCCGTTGGGGGCCGAAGTAGTTGGGTACCCCGCGCGTACTGAGTCGATCGAGAATAGTGGGCACCGCCTCAGCCGCCTGGGCAGCAACGTTACGGATAACCAGACGAAAGCGGTTTCCAGCGTGATGGCCGGTCCGTAATCGATTGCGATGGCGAGCCAGGACTTCAATCGTCAACAGCTGCTCATCGAGTTTCAGCTGTGATACCTGCTGCGGTGTAATTCCTTGCAGCGAGACCATCTGAGTGGTGACGGCTCGGGCGTCTTTCAATCCTGCCACGCCGATGGCCTGCGCCTTCACGCCGAGCGTCGATGAAAGGCGGCGGACGAGGTCCGGCGTCGACAGTCCCCGCTTGGTGATCTTTACATAGAGATGCTCCCCTTCCCCGCAGGGGAGATAGAGCGGGCGCTCTTCCACCTGAAAGTCTTCCGGCGTCGTGCGGATCTGTCCACCGATGCCGGGGATGTCGTTTGTCAGGAAGGGCTCAATTGATGGTTCCACGCGGTGCTCCCTATCTAAATGGCTTGTATGCCGTTCATATCATCCATTAATCTGGGGTAACTAATCCCATGCCATACTTTTTCTATTCGATTCGGGAGGGGCGAGAGAACAGCCTGGCTGACGGCAGAAGCGTGCGTCAGAGAGTATCATGGCCTGACCGCGTGCGATCCTCCGTCGGAGCTTGTCTGAGCGAGCCACTCTACCGGAATTTTGCCTCGTTCCACACCGCTTAACGGGACTGCCTATTCAGTTACGCATTTGTTCCAGCGCTTCCCGTGCCCGGCCCCTCACTGTTTGATCCCCGTCCTCCTCTGCAACCTGTGCCAGTCGATCCCGCGCATCCGTTGCCCGCAGTCTTCCCAATCCCAACGCCGCGCAGGCGCGCACGTAGGCATGGTCGTCTTTCAGTGCTTTCACCAGGAGTGGCGCCACCGACTGATCCCGCAAGACACCCAGATGACTGGCTGCCATGCCTCTGATACGGTGTTGCTTGTCCTCCACGGCTTGGCCAAGTGTCATGACCCAAATATCTTTCAAGGCCGGTGCGATCTCTTCAAGTCCGTCAAGCCGGTAGGCATTGCATTCGATGAGGGCAAATGACAGGTCCAACTTCTTGTCCTGCGCCGTTTCACGCTGGAAGGCTCCAATAAGCCGACTCCGTTCCCGCCGCGCCGCCGCACGCCGGCGGATCTTCACAAGCACGGCCAGGACCATTGCCGCAACGGTCACTCCTCCGGCAGCGACAGGCAGAGCCTGATCGATGGCATAGTCTTGGGTTTCTGCAGGCAGCCGTTTCCAAATCCACACCGCGGCCACGATAAGGCCGACTAGAATGACGATCGCCGTTGGATAGACCTGCCCCTGCTCGCGATGGTTCGCCATGGGAACAGGATCTTACGGGCTCGATCGATCAGCCGTCAACGAGCTGAATCGTCGCTTCGCGATAGGGCTTCTCGAAATGCTCTTCCTGGATGTCGCAGCGTTCGAGCCCTTGGAGCAGGATGTTCGAACGGCCGTCGGATAGCGGTTGCGCGCTCATGATGCGACCGACGCACAGGGTGGGATAAATCGCCGGATTTCCGTAGTAGTCCGTCTCCCACCCTTCCTTGAGCAAAGCCATGGCGATGCACCGGTGTCCCATTGCCGCGTCGGCCACCATTTGGCGGTAACGCGGTTCGAAAATATGAAGCGGCAAATAGGTCTTTGGGAAAAAGACGACATTGGGCAACGGAAACACCGGCAATCGATTGGGGATTGGAAACGGTTCGACTCGTCCGGAGGAAGCCCGGCCAGTGGGTTCACGCTCGTGATCAATCTGCATGGCTCACGATAGCTGAGGGATGTGAAAGTTGTCAACGGAGCCGGTGGCGCATGGCTGTGCGGGATGAGTGCGCGAATGCCGCTCTGGCACTGTCGATTTGTGCAGTCATGGTTCCCGTGCTATAACCGGTGCGAGATGCAATGCGCAATGTTTCCCCAACGCAGTCGGTTTTCGCCGCTCGCGCGGAGCCTGTTCGTCGGTGTCTGTGCCGTCGTGGTGCTCGTGGCATGGCTGGCGGGCACTCACTCCGCTGCCGTTGGAGCCGATGCCCCTGCGACGCCGTTCAAGCCGGCGACCGCAGGGTACCGGCATGAGTTTCCCAGAGACCATGGATCGCATCCGGCCTATCGAACCGAATGGTGGTATTACACGGGCCATCTTCAGGCGAAGAACGGGCGGACCTTCGGGTATGAATTGACCTTCTTTCGACGGGCCATTCCACCCGATGAGGTGAAGACGCAGCCGTCGCAATGGTCGGTGAATCATCTGTATTTCGCCCACTTTGCCGTGACGGATGTCGAGGGACGACGCTTTTATTTCTCTGAAAAGCTGAGCCGGGCCGGCTTAGGCAAGGCCGGTGCGGAAGAGTCCCGTCTGCATGCCTGGATTGACGATTGGCGCGCTGAGATGCCGGCTGGTCCGGGCGGCGCACAGACGTTGTTCGCCCGCGCCGGGACCTTCGCGCTGTCCCTGACGCTTCAGCCATCGAAGCCCCTGGTCATCCATGGACAGGACGGTATCAGCCGCAAAGGTGCGGAGTACGGACAAGCCTCGCATTATTATTCGTTCACTAGACTGGCGACGACCGGTACGCTGTCGATCGGTGACGAACAGTTCGAGGTGGCCGGGACCAGTTGGATGGACCATGAGTTCGGCTCAGCCGATCTGGGCAAGGATCTGGTCGGGTGGGATTGGTTCAGTATTCAATTGGCGGACAAGAGTGAACTCATGGTCTATCGCTTGCGTCGAAGCGATGGATCGCCCGATCCTGCGTCCAGCGGTACGGTGGTGTCACCCGACGGACAGACTCGCCATCTTCCGGTGGGAGACATCCGCATCGAATCCGCCGGGACCTGGACCAGCCCGAAGAGTCGGGCGGTCTATCCCAACCAATGGCGGATCACGATTCCATCCTTGGATATGAAGCTGGACCTTACCCCACCCCGGTACTCGCAGATCAGGAGCTCCGAACCACGAGCAGCGCGCAGGTCACATATTGGGAAGGCGCCGTGTCGGTCTCTGGTACGAAACAGGGCCGGTCCATACAGGGTGAAGGCTATGCGGAACTGACAGGCTATGCGGAGCGTATCGAACAGCGACTGTAATTGAAAAAAGACGGACCGCACCGCTGGCGCTATTCGGCATGGTGCCGCTTGATCTCAGCAATCGCTTCGGGCGTGCCGATAGCGGCTAGGGCATCTCCTGCAGCCGAGGCAAGATAGGTTCCTCGTTGATCCATCAGCTTTGACAGGGCCGGGACTGCCGGGGCGGCCTTGGGCCCCATGCTCAATAGGACTCGCACGGCTGTTTCACGGACGGTTCGCCGTGAATCATCAAGTGCATCGGCGAGTGCGAGCACGGCTTCTTTGGACTCGAAATTCTCTAATAACAT
>JABMDE010000059.1:0-4249 GCA_015904055.1 Nitrospira sp.
CGTGAAACGTCAAACGTCATGCAGGAACGGAAGAACGTGGCCATGGCGGAGCTAGTCATCCCTCAGCACATTCTCGACGACATGATCGCCCACGCGCGTAAGTTGGCTCCGCACGAATGTTGCGGACTCCTGGCCGGAACCGGTGGTGTCGTAAGCCGGATCTACCGCATCAGGAACATCGTAGCGATGGAAGGCGCGCAGAATCTTTCGTCCTTCGATTCAGCCAAAGTAGCGCACTTGGAGCGGCTCTCCCCGGCTGAACGGGCGGAAATCGCCTTCGTCATGGACATGCAGGACTTTTCACTCGCCAAGAAGGATATGCGCAATAGTGGTCTCGACCTACAAGTGGTCTACCATTCCCATCCGCACGATCCGGCTCGTCCCTCTGTGACCGACATCAAGATCGCGACCGACTACGAAGAGATCTGGCCAAAAATCAACCTGCCGATTCCCGCCTATCTCCTGATTTCTCTCATGCATGCGACGCCGGATGTTCGATCCTACTGGATTAAATCCGGACAGGTCTCCGCCGCCCCGTTCACCGTTCAGTGATTCCTCATTTTTGCAGTTTTCTTCCCGCTCATCGAATGCGATAATGCACTCCTGTTGGTCCCTCTCAACAGGAGTCGTCGTCATGCGCATCATGCTTCTTGCGATCTTCTTCAGCGCGGCCCTGGCCACCACAAGCCATGCCGTCGAAAAGAGCTTCTACAGCCCGATCATTGAGATCGACGTCAACAATCACCGTATCCTGATCTCCCAGCTCGGCGGAGTGTTCTATATCGATGTCCCGGAAATCGCGCGGCCCCACATGGAGAAGCTGCCGATTTCAGGGCTGGTAGATTTCGTGGTGGACTGGACAAGCGACGATCAGATGCCGGTGCTCAAAACCTGGAAGGTCAAATCAGGCGAATCAACCTGCATGTATTTCAACGGGAAGGAGTGCAAGTAGTGATGATACTGCCTCTTGCTCACCTTGCCTGCATTGATGAATGCAGGATACGTTCTGAACTCACTTATACTAATCCTCACATATAACTTGGGCCTTGAACCGCCGCTATCGGCCAGGTGCTGCAGTTCGGCACCCAGATCGTACCACCCCAAAATCCGTTCTCCACCCTGTCGCATTAACGCTGGAGTTACGCCGCGGCGCGTAGCGCCGTCGGCTTGAGCGCTTGGTTAGCCAACGGCCAATCCATTTACGCTTGCCGCAGATGACTAAGGACGAAGGAAGTCATGATCTCAAGCGATTGATCCGCTGCCTGCAAGATCCCAGGGCAGTTTTGAAACACATGTGGCATGCCATCCCAGATGTGCAAGCTCACACCATCCGATTCAGCTTGCGCACGCTGGGCATAACGTACAGAGTCATCCAGTAATATCTCGCTCGTACCCACATGGATCTGTAAAGGAGGCAGTTCGTCCATGGATCCGCTCATTACAGAAGCTCGTGGATCGGTTGCGTCCGCATCATTCAGATACATTTTGGCGCAAGCCAACAGCATGTCATAGGTCAAATAGAGTTCTTCTTCAGCTTTACCCTGGATACTGTGGCCACTCATTGTTAAGTCCGTCCATGGCGACATCACAATGGCTGCCAAAGGTTTAATCGCCACATCTTTCGCATGAGCTTGCAAGCACGCAAGCAAAGACAAACTTAATCCACCCCCTGCGGAATCACCAATCACGACGATCTGATTGAACCCAGCGTTAACTAAACCCAAATATGCCGCATAGGCATCGTCAAGAGCAGCAGGAAACGGATGTTCAGGGCCCAGCTTGTAGTCAGCGACAAAAACCGCCGCTTGCATGCGTTGAGCGAAATGCCCGGCAAAGTTACGATAAGCACTGGCCGAGCCCATCACATAACCACCGCCATGCAAAAAGAGAATGGCGACTCCGGAACAAGCATCGGCTGGCGTACACCACCACCCTTTAACGCCGCCGACAACTCCGTCCTCGCTGCTCACGCCAACAGCAGGCAGAACATTGTTCATGATCGCGTCATACCCTACTCTACCTGCAGGACCAAACGTAGCACCCTTATACTGGATGGTTTGGGCGCGAATAGCCGCAACAGTATTTGCATCCTGAGGACTAAGTGGATACTGGGCATGATTTGATTTTTGCTGCGATGTAATCATATTAATCCTACATATTAAGTTAGGCTAACTATGCCTAGGAAGGTCCGCACAAGAGCCGGATCTGCCATTTTCCGTCCGTATAACACGCCACTATTGTTCATGAAGAATACGCCATGCTTGTTGTCGCTTCAACGAGTTGCGACTGGGCGACCACGTATCACGGGTTCTTATGCGGATCGACGCAAGACCTCCTTCTGGTAGCGGTCGGCCGTGGACTTCTGCTTTGGGTCGATAGCTGGCATTACCTGCCCAGGTCGAGACTGAACTGCTTGAGCTGCTGTCGGTACGGCTACGAAGTGGATGACTGGCGTGGGGCAAACACATTACTATCCAAATAACTCTGCTTAGGCTGCAATACCTTCGACGATCAGATGCCGGACATTCGTTCGTTCGCTCGCATGCTCGAAGGTAATGGCGCACACATTACCGTCTGCATCGACATCCAGTAGCGTATTTTCATCCAAGTCCTTGGACTCCGCGATGTCGCTGTCCTTGAATTCGATGTAGAGCGTATCGGTATCTTCAAAGTAGCTCACTTTCATGACACATACTCGATCATAGAAATCCCAACGATCACTCCAGCTCTTATCGCTTCACACATCCTGTTTTACGCTTCACGTTTGACGTTTGACGACTGACGCCTCTTCTTACTCCCCACTCCCCGCCATGTCGTCGATGAGAGGACGGTTGATATCGGTACAGCCCATGCAGATCAAGTCAAAAAGATCCTCGTGCTGCGCCACGAAGTTCTTGGCGTCTACAAGTTTTTCGGTGATCACCAGGGAATGGCAGGTGTCGCAGAGCATCATCAGGCCGCGTGAGACTCCCACTGTTTTTCTGCCCGTACTTCCACTCATATCTAGACCGATCCTTTTTGAAGCGCCATGAGAAAATCTTCCGTTTCGAGTTCAATACCGCATTGCCCGCACTCATAGGGACAATCATCCTGTGCCACAGCCAATGGCGTGCGATCGACCCTCCCTCGGCAGACATGATAGAACTTTCCCCTGGCATTCTCATCATCCAAGGGATCGCTTTCGTAAATCAATACCATCGTTCACTGATACTCCCTATGCCTGTCGGCGAGTATACCGACTGCCCTGCCCTACCCGCAACCGCAGGGATAGGCAGGTTGAGACTGAGGCTAAGGTTGAGGTTGAGGTTGAGCGAGGACAAGTCCGTTCCTTCCGTAACCGTGACCTTAACCTCAACCTTGACCTCCCGCGCTGCTAGACCTGGAACTGCGCTTCGTACAGACCGGCATACACTCCCCCGCGAGAGAGCAGATCATCATGCCGGCCATCTTCCACCAATCGGCCGCCATCCAGGACCAGAATCCGGTCGACATCGTGGAGTGTGGATAGCCGATGGGCAATGATGAAGGTAGTGCGCCCTCTGGTCAGTTCGGTCAAGGCTTCCCGGATTTTCACTTCCGTTTCCGTATCGATATTGGATGTCGCTTCGTCGAAGATCACGATGGGAGGATCTTTCAACAGCACCCGCGCGATCGACACCCGTTGTTTTTGACCGACCGACAGTTTGACGCCCCGCTCGCCGATCCAGGTGTCATAGCCTTCCGGCAGTGCCATAATAAATTCATGCGCCCGCGCAGCTCGCGCCGAGCTTTCGAGGCGTTCCTGATCGGCGGCGAGATCACCGTAGAGAATGTTCTCCCGCACCGTCCCGTTGAACAAAAACGGCTCTTGCTGCACGATGCCGATTTGTTGCCGAAGATAGGCCACCGGCAGATCGCGGATGTCCTGTCCGTCGATCAGGACCGCTCCGCCCTTCACGTCATAGAATCGCATGAGCAGCTTGAGCAAGGTGCTCTTCCCCGCTCCGCTCGGTCCAACCAGCGCCACGCGCTCGCCTGCCGCAACAGACACAGAGAGACTCTTGAGCACCGGCACATCAGGACGATAGTGGAACTGCGCCTGATCGAAGCGAACAGCTCCCTGCACCCGGTGCACAGGCGTGCCGACACCCGGACGATCCGTCACCTCCGGAACTGCGTCGAGGACATCGAAGACCCGCTCGCTCGCCGCCAAGGCATGTTGCAGCATATGATTGACGGAGTGAATCTGATTGATCGGCACATAAAACAA
>JABMDE010000059.1:4369-20281 GCA_015904055.1 Nitrospira sp.
ATCATTTACCAGATCGGCCGCGAATACAACATCGTCACCAACGTGCGCCGCGCCGACGTGCGCGAAACCACAGGCTGGGTCGATGTCGAGCTGTCCGGCGAAACAGCGGAAATCGAGCGCGCGATCGAAGGCCTGCGCAAAAAAGGTTGCGTCGTCGATCCGATCGAACTGAACGTCGTTGAATAGCATGGTGAACGGTTTGGACTTATACCCCTAACCCTTCACCCCCAACGGAACATATGGAACTCACTGAATCAGAAATTCAACGCTACAGCCGGCATATCATTCTCCAGGATGTCGGCGGGAAAGGCCAACTCAAGCTCAAGCGGGCGAAAGTCCTGCTGATCGGCGCGGGAGGCCTTGGCTCTCCGGCTGGACTCTATCTGGCCGCCGCAGGCATCGGCACCATCGGATTGGTCGACGGCGACGTCGTCGACTTGTCGAACCTGCAACGGCAAGTCATGCACTCAACCGCCACACTGGGCCAGCCCAAGGTTGAATCCGGGAAGAAAACGCTCTCGGCCATCAATACCGAGATCACCATTAACGCTTATCACCAGTTGGTCGATGCCCAGAATATTCTTCCGCTCATTTCTCAATACGATATCGTCCTCGACGGCTCAGACAACTTCACAACCCGGTTTCTGGTGAATGACGCCTGTTTCTTCGCCAAGAAGACGCTGATCTCCGCCAGCATGTTCCGGTTTGAGGGACAGTTGACGACGATCAAGCCGCACCAAGGGTACCCCTGCTACCGCTGCCTCTATCCCGAACCACCGCCGGCCGGCTTAGTCCCGAATTGCCAGGAGGCCGGGGTCTTGGGCGTGTTGGCCGGCACTATGGGCATCTTGCAAGCCTCCGAGGCCATCAAGGAGATTTTGGGCGTCGGTGAAACCATCGCGGATAAGCTCTTGATCTACGACGCGCTCGACATGAAATTCCGCAAGGTGGGGCGGCCCAAAGATCCGGCCTGTCCGCTCTGCGGGCCGAACCCGAAGATCACAGATCTCAGCATGGACTATGCCGTCAGCTGCACGATTTAACCCCGTAAAACGTCAACCGTGAAACGTCAAACGTCATGCAGGAACGGAAGAACGTGGCCGTGACTGAGCTCGCCATCCCTCAACACATTCTTGACGACATGATCGCCCATGCGCGCGAATTGGCTCCGCACGAATGCTGCGGACTCCTGGCTGGAACGGGCGGCGTGGTGAGCCGGATCTACCGCATCAAAAACATCGTGGCGATGGAAGGCGCGCAGAATCTTTCGTCCTTCGATTCTGCCAAAGTGGCACACTTGGAGCGGCTCTCACCAGCTGAGCGAGCGGAAATCGCCTTCGTCATGGACATGCAGGACTTTTCACTCGCCAAGAAGGATATGCGCAATCACGGCCTCGACCTGCAAGTGGTCTACCATTCCCATCCTCACGATCCGGCTCGTCCCTCTGTGACCGATATCAAGATCGCCACCGATTACGAAGAGATCTGGCCTAAGATCAACCTGCCGATTCCCGCCTATCTTCTGATTTCTCTCATGCACGCGATACCGGATGTTCGATCCTACTGGATCAAATCCGGACAGGTCTCCGCCGCCCCGTTCACCCTTCAGTGATTCGACATTTTTGCATTTTCTTCCCGATCATCGAATGCGATAATGCAACACTGTTGGTCCCTCTCAACAGGAGTAGTCGTCATGCGCATCATTCTTTTTGCGATTTTCTTCAGCACGGCCTTGGCCACCACAAGCCTTGCCGTCGAAAAGAGCTTCTACAGCCCGGTGATTCATATCGACGTCGACAATCACCGCATCCTCATCTCCCAACTCGGTGGAGTCTTCTACATCGATGTCCCGGAAGTCGCGCGGCCCCACATGGAGAAGCTGCCGATTTCAGGGCTCGTGGATTTTGTGGTGGACTGGAAAGGCGACGATCAGATGCCTGTGCTCAAGACCTGGAAGGTCAAATCCGGTGAATCAACCTGTCTCTACTTCAATGGGAAAGAGTGCAAATAATGGTGGGCCGATGGAAATGAAAGCTGATCATACCTCATAAACGGCACGTCGATGCCCAACGGTCAAGACTAGAATCACCAGTTCACTCTTCTTCACCTTGTACAGAATCCGCCAGTCACCGACACGATACGACCATCGATCGCTCAGGAGTCCGGTCAGGCGTTTCCCCAATTCTGGATGCTCCGAGAGCCGAACGATTGCTCTACCAACTCGCTCTTTGACGGCCTTATCCAATTTGGCAAGACGACGCGCGGCTTCCTCCGTATAGAGGACGCGATACGTCATTTGAAGATATCTTCATGCTCGACCAAACGTTGGGCCTGCTCATCCTCTTCCGCCTTCAACAGAGAGAGCATGAGCTTTTTATCCGCCAGAATTTCGAGCGTTTCCAGCTCCTCCGGCGACAGCAGGACAGCCGAAGCGGCACCGTTCCTCGTGATAATCACCCGTCCCCGTTTTTTCTTTCGAAGCGACGCGACCATCTCGGGCAAATGCGCTCGCACATAGGACACAGATGCAATTCTTGTCATAACCGAATCCTCCTCTCACAATGTACATAATTTCGTACATAGATGCCAGTGGATTTTGTGATATGGGCCAGGGGCATTTGTTCGAGAGATGCGACCGAGGTATCGTGAGCTAAGAGCCGTCTGATTGCAGGACAGTTTTGATCAATGGTCAAATCAGCCCACAAAGTATCTGTGCCCACGGACCAAAATTTATCGCCCATTGGACTGCTATTTCCATGAGGCGCCTAGCACCCTGACGCCCCAAATGTAGCCATATAAGTACATATACGACTTGCGACAATTAAGCTGAAAACCGTTCAACATTTTTGCCGATTCGACTAACACAAATCCTCACATATGAACTCGGTTCTTGAAACGCCGCTATCGGCCACTGTGCGACAGTCGCTACGGCAAGCTCCACGCCGGAAAGCTGCCGTTCATTAGAGTCGGCGTCCATAAAACTTGTCCAAATGTCTTCCCGTAAGTTCTCGAAGTCGTGTGACTCAAGAATTCGATGAGCACCGTCCCAAAATCAGATGGCTGTCCGATAGTGCCTTCGTGACGAGGCAAAGTAGGTTCGGCCAGATATGAGGCTGCAGACCCCGAAAAACCGGAGGTGCGTTTGCTGGAATACATTGCGAATTGTTTCTGGCCGAGAACGACGCAGATGGTCGCGGATCGTTTGCCGCAGTAGACCGGTCAATGTCAGACAGGCCCCTTGGAACCGACACGTTTTTCAAGCGCATCGATCATCATGGCGGCGGCATTGAAGCCGGTCTGATCAGCAATTTCCCGCATACAGGTCGGACTGGTGACGTTGATTTCAGTGAGGTAGTCGCCGATCACGTCCAACCCCACTAGCATCAATCCTCGATCGCGTAACACCGGGCCGAGCGCCTCAACGATCTCCCGATCACGCGCACTGAGCGGCTGCGCCACACCGGTGCCGCCTGCTGCCAGATTGCCACGCGACTCGCCTGGTTTGGGAATCCGCGCCAGTGCGTACGGCACCGGCTCACCGTCTATCAGCAAGATGCGTTTGTCGCCTTGCGCAATTTCCGGGATGTAGCGCTGCGCCATGATCGTGCGAGTACCGTACTGCGTCAGGGTTTCGAGAATCACGCTGATATTGTGGTCAGCGCTGTCGACGCGAAATACACTGGCCCCACCCATCCCGTCGAGCGGTTTCAGTATGATGTCGCGGTGTTCTTCCAGAAAATCTCGGATGAGGCGCTCCTGCCTGGTTACCAGCGTAGATACAGTGAATTGCGGAAATTTTGCGATTGCGAGCTTCTCATTATGATCCCGGACACTTCGTGGACTGTTGAAGACTCGCGCACCCTGGTCCTCTGCTAATTCCAGCAAGTAGGTGCTGTACACATACTCCATGTCGAATGGCGGATCTTTGCGCATCAACACCGCGTCAAATTCCTGCAGCAGTGTTTCTCTCGGTTCTTCAGTCCGATACCAGCGATGTCCATCACCTTCCTGGCCGGTGAACTCCAGCGCACGTGCATACCCAACCACCTGGCCGCCTCTCCACGCCACATCCCCCTGCTGTATCACACACAGCCGATGGCCGCGCGAGGCGGCCTCCCGCATCATGGCCACACTCGAATCCTTATAGGTCTTGAGCGAATCCAGCGGGTCAAGCACGACGGCGAGTTTCATGACTGCCATTTCCAGATTTGTGACGCGTCTTCGGTCTCCATCGAGAGCGACGCATTGGTTGCCTCCAGACCCCTCTCCAGCTCTAGGGCTGCTGCTAGCAACGCCAACCGTGCCACTACCCCATACGCATAAAAGCGGTTGGGGACGCTATCCGGAGGGGCCTCGCCGTCGGGTACCAAGCCGGTGGGTTCAAATGCCAGTGCCTCGAAATACATGCCCGGGGCATTGAGGTTCTCATCCGTCCTTCGCCCCGCGTGCACCCGGTAGAAACCGCCCACCACGGCGTGATCGATCATGTAGATGACCGGTTCCGCGACCGCTTGATTGATACGTTCGATGGTATAGACCCCTTCCTGCACCAGGACTCGCGTCACGTGCATGCCGTCTTTCACAACCGCCATTTTGTTGCGCTGCCTGCGGTTCAGGGTGCGCACTTCGGCAGCGTCCTTTACCGTCAAGATCCCCATGCCATAGGTTCCCGCATCGGCCTTGATGATGACGAACGGATCGTGTTTGAGACCATATTCTGTATATTTACACCGAATTGCCTGCAACATCTCGTCTACCTTTTCCGCGATAGAGTCTTCTCCCACTCTCGCGTGAAAATCGACGTTGTCGCAAGTAGCAAAGTACGGGTTGATGAGCCACGGGTCGATGCCGATCAGCTTCGCAAATTCTTGCGCCACGTTGTCGTACGCCGTGAAATGCTGTGATTTGCGCCTGGTCGCCCACCCGACATGCAGCGGTGGAATGATCGTTTGCTCAAGATTCTGCAATATCGCCGGGATACCTGCCGAAAGATCGTTGTTGAGCAGCACTATACAGGGGTCAAAGCCCTCCACGCCCAGACGGTTGCCCTGGCGGCGTACCGGCTCCAGCGTGAGACTACCGCCGCCGGGGAGGTCGATGGTGGTCGTTACGGTGATTTCTGGACGCAGGGAGCCGAGACGAACATTCACTCCTGCCTGCCGCAGGATATCCTGTAACGTCGCGACGCTGTGCAGATATGAAATATTGCGCGTGTGATTTTCAGGGATCAGCAGCACCGTGCGGGCGTCGGGGCAGATCTTTTCCACCGACGCCAGCATCGCCCGTACGCAAAGCGGCAAGAAATCCTGGCTGAGATTGTTGAAGCCGCCAGGGAACAAATTGGTATCCACCGGCGCCAGCTTGAATCCGCTGTTGCGCAGATCCACCGAACAATACAACGGCACAGCATGATCCTGCCATTGCCGGCGCAACCACTGCTCAATCACCGGCATGGCGTCAAGAATACGCTGCTCCAGGTCGAGTATCGGGCCACTCAGGGCCGTGATGAGATGAGGAACCGACATGGGAATGGGGCTTCCCATCACGCCGCGTACAAATCTTGATAATATTCGGCCTTGATCCGATTCACGAAATTGACCAGATTGGTTTTCGATAAAGCATGTTCCTTGATCGGCGATTCGATCGGAACTCCAATGGTGTTAATCAAAAATCCGAACGCGCATGCATCCAGCGTCGTCGGCCGGTCGCCCAGGAAATATTTCTTGTCACCGAGGCACGCTGACAGCGCATCGATATCCTGGTTGCCGAGCGCAAAGATTTCTTCCGCTGTGTGTCGGCCCATCCCATGCCCATAAATCTGTTGTTGGATCACAGGGCGATACTTGTCAGCCGTTTCATCGCGAATGCTGAGCGGCACTGCCAAGAACGCGCCCTCCTTGAGGGCTTGCCAATTTGCGTCGGTGTATTGCCATCGCGAATACATCGTCGCCCAAAACAAATGTTCCTCCAGTAAGCGCTGCATCGCCAAGGACAGCGCCAACTCCGCCTCACTGAGCCCCTTATCCAGATCGTGATACTTATTTTTCAGATACAGAACGATAAAACCAGAATCTGCTAACATGGTGTCGCCATCTTTAATGTAAGGCAGTTTGCCTTTGGGCCCGCTCATTGGCATCGTCGTCTCAATCTCATATGTGATGCCTGCCATCCGCAAGTATGTTTCCAGCTTGCAACAAAAATGGCTCTGGTTGGGAATGCCCCAGGAACGTACGAATTGGTGGAGCTTCAACATAAGATAATCCTCTCAAGTTAGAATGTGACCCACACGACTTGCATATCGAAAGTCACTATAGCCCAACTCTATTGCAAAGTGCAAGTGACTGCATTACACTGTCTCAGATCGCTCAGCTATCTCTCAGTAGGTAGGTGGTGAGTGCTATCGGACGAATGGGAACAATGAATAGTAAAATGACATTTAAGCGATCATGCTGCCCGGTCACCAATTCGCTGGATATCCTTGGAGATAAGTGGACGCTGTTGGTTATTCGAGATCTAGCCTTGGGCAAAACACGCTATCAGGAATTCATGACCTCTTCGGAACGAATCGCCTCCAACATCCTTGCGGATAGACTGAAACAATTGGAGGCTTCCGGCCTTGTGACCCGTCGGGCCTACCAGCAAAACCCTCTACGCTACGAATATGCTTTGACAGCGAAAGGCGAGGGCCTCAAGCCTGTGTTACGGGCTTTAGTCGTATGGGGGCAGAAGCATTTCCCCACTACTAAGGTCATCCCTACCATCTAGCGCCGCTACGCACGACAGCCACACGAGCGTAAATGCAGATGGATACCTTGACCTGTCACTCTGTCTTTTGAGTACGTACGAGAAGGCAGCCTGTTAGGTTGGCTTCGCGCATAGGAATCTCCCATCCCGTATGCTTGCATGAGCATTTTCCAGTCCTCCACCCAGCCGCGGCAGGCGGCGACCATCTTCATTCTTGTCACCATCATGCTTGACATGCTCTCGTTCGGCATCATCATGCCCGTGCTGCCGAAGCTCGTCGAAGACTTCATGTCCGGCGATACAGCGCAGGCCGCCTCAATCTACGGTCTGATGGGCACCGCCTGGGCATTCATGCAGTTCGTCTGCTCGCCCATTCAAGGCGCACTATCCGATCGGTTCGGGCGGCGGCCAGTCGTGCTGTTTTCGAACGTCGGATTGGGTCTCGACTTTATCCTCATGGCGGTGGCGCCCAATGTCACCTGGCTCTTTGTTGGCCGTGTGATTGCTGGTATCGCAGCGGCCAGCTTCAGCACCGCCGGTGCCTACATCGCCGACGTAACGCCGCCGGAGAAACGAGCGCCCGCCTTCGGGATGATCGGCGTGGCCTTCGGCTTGGGCTTCGTACTCGGCCCGACGGTGGGCGGCTTGCTCGGGACGAGCGATCCGCGTCTCCCCTTCTGGAGCGCAGCGGCGACGAGCTTGCTGAACGCCTGTTACGGATTCTTCGTGCTGCCGGAATCGCTCCCGCGCGAGAAGCGTATGCGCTTTACCTGGAAGCGGGCCAATCCAGTCGGCTCGTTCACACTGCTGCAGTCGCATCGCGAACTCTTCAGTCTCGCGTCGGTCGTCTTTCTCGGCCACCTCGCACACACGGCCTTAACGAGTGTCCTGGTGCTATATATGGGCTATCGCTATGAGTGGGATGCGAAAGCGGTCGGCTTCATGCTGACCGGCGTCGGCGTCGGCGCCATGATCGTGCAAGGGCTGCTCATGAGACCGCTTATAGCCCGGTTCGGAGAACGGACGACCCTCCTCGCCGGATTGCTGAGCGGCGCGGTGGCTTTTGCGATCTACGGCACGGCGACCAACGGATGGATCTACTGTGCGGGGATTCCCATCATGGCCTTCTGGGGCCTCGCCGGTCCGTCCGCGCAAGCGTTCATGTCCCGCCGCGTGAGCAGCTCCGAACAGGGACAGCTCCAAGGCGCCATTGCGGGACTCACCGGTATCGCCAGCCTCATTGGACCGGCGCTCTTCACGCAAACCTTCGCGCTCTTTATCGGCACACAAACCAGTTGGCATCTCCCCGGCGCACCGTTTCTTCTGGCGTCACTATCGTTGCTTGTGGGGATGGCGATCGCGTGGCGTGCGACGAGGGCTTCCGGCTGCCGTTAGATAGTGACAGACTGCCAGAAAGCGGCCGTTCGCGTCAGGTTGCAACGGGTCGACAGCTGACATTACCTGCCAGGTCGGGCCTGAACTACTAGAGCTGAGGTCGGTGCGGCTACGAAGTGGATGGCTGGCGTGGGGCGAACACATTCCTATCCAAAGAACTCTGCCTAGACTGCACGTCGTATCTCAACGCTTCACTCTTCACGAACGACGCTTCACGATCACTCCCCGCTGCCCGCCATGTCATCGATGAGGGGGCGATTGATGTCGGTACAGCCAGGACAAATCAGATCAAAGAGATCGTCGTGCTGTGCCACGAAGTTCTTGGCATCCACGAGTTTTTCGTTCATCACCAGAGAATGACAGGTGTCGCAGAGCATCATGAGGCCGCGTGAGACCCCCACTGTTTTTCTTCCCGTACTTCCACTCATATCTAGACCGATCCTTTTTGAAGAGCCATGAGAAAATCTTCCGTTTCGAGATCGATGCCGCACTGCCCGCATTCATAGGGGCGATCATCTTGTGGCACAGCTAATGGCATCCGCTCCACCCTCCCTCGGCAGACATGATAGAACTTTCCCCTGGCATGCTCATCATCCAAGGGATCGCTTTCGTAAATCAATACCATCGTTCACTCACAGCCATGGTTTCGGTCATGGAGTATACCGACGGGCCAGCCTTACCCGCAACCAAAGGGAATGAGGCAGGCTAGGTCCCCTCAAACTTGGAACTGCGCTTCGTATAAGCCTGCGTAGACTCCCCCGCGAGAGAGCAGATCGTCATGCCGGCCATCCTCCACCAATCGGCCCCCATCCAGGACCAGAATCCGATCGACATCGTGGAGTGTGGACAGCCGATGGGCGATGATGAAGGTGGTGCGCCCTCTGGTCAATTCGGTCAACGCTTCCCGAATTTTCACTTCCGTTTCCGTATCAATATTGGATGTCGCTTCGTCAAAGATCACGATGGGAGGATCTTTCAACAGCACCCGTGCGATCGACACCCGTTGTTTTTGGCCGACCGACAGTTTGACGCCGCGTTCGCCGATCCAGGTGTCGTAGCCTTCCGGCAGCGCCATGATAAATTCATGCGCTCGCGCGGCTCGCGCTGAGGCTTCAAGGCGTTCCTGATCGGCAGCGAGATCGCCGTAGAGAATATTCTCCCGCACCGTCCCGTTGAACAAAAACGGCTCTTGCTGCACGATACCGATTTGTTGCCGAAGGTAAGCCACCGGCAGATCGCGGATGTCCTGCCCATCGATCAAGACGGCGCCGCCTTTTACGTCATAGAACCGCATGAGCAGCTTGAGCAATGTGCTCTTCCCCGCTCCGCTCGGTCCGACCAGCGCCAAGCGCTCGCCTGCCGCGGCAGAAACAGACAGGCTCTTAAGCACCGGCACATCGGGACGATAGTGGAACTGTGCTTGATCAAACCGAACGGCTCCCTGCACCCGGTGCGCAGGCGTGCCGACCCCAGGCCGATCCGTGACCTCCGGAACCGCGTCCAAGACATCGAAGACCCGCTCGCTCGCCGCCAAGGCATGTTGCAGCATATGATTGACGGAGTGAATCTGATTGATCGGCACATAAAACAACGCCAGATAGGAGACCGTGGGCGTCACGCCATACCCGATTCCAGCTCCGACAGACGAGGTGCTACACTAAATGCCACTGGCAAGTGTCCCAAACTCATTGACACGTTCCGCTGTCGACATCTGATACCAGCTTATCAAACTCTAGCTTGAGTATCTCTGGGCCCATATTCAAAGGAAGTCTAATGAACACAAATGCGTAAATAACTGTGGCGAGACAAGTCAGAACTAATCCCGCCGCCAAACCAGGATGCGAATTCAAGTAAGCGTTCTGGTCAAGGTATGGAAGGAGTGAAATTTGAAGGGAAGTTAGCGCTTCATGGCCCCAGGTCATGAGTATCGAAAACGACAGAAGAAAGAACGCTCCCGAGCCCGAAGCTGAGATGTAGACTCTGGTGTCATTATTCTTCTGCGCCCGAATGTAGGCCTCATCAAGCTTATTCAGTGTCGTGCTATTTGGAACGCTCAGGTCTGGGTAGTTCTGCGCAATTTCGGCGAACAGCTCGCCAAAAGAAAGCTTCTTGCTACGCGAGCGGGTCTCTTCTTCTATCTTTTCGGTGGATCCTTTATTTTCCATGGAGGAGCTAACAATGTTTAAAGGAATCCGCACAAGAGCTGGATCCAACCGGTTCTGTCCATGTAACACGCTACCACTGTTCGCGAACAATACGCCATAGCTGACACTGCTTCAATGAGTTGCGATTGCAGATCCATTTCTCTCGGGGTGTTATGTGGATCGGCGTAAGACTCCCCTCTGGTAGCGGTCGGTTGTGTACTTCCGCTTTGGGTCGAAAGCTGACATTACCTGCCCAGGTTGTGCCTGAACTTCTGGAGCTGATATCGGTGCGGCTACGAAGTGGATGACTGGCGTGGGGCAAACACATTCCTATCCAAAGAGCTCTGCTTAGGCTGCACGTCGTATTTCACCGCTTCACGAGATACGAATAACGTATCCCATTACTCCCCGCTCCCCGCCATGTCGTCGATCAGAGGACGGTTGATGTCGGTACAACCCATGCAAATCAAGTCAAAGAGGTCGTCGTGTTGTGCCACAAAGTTCTTGGCATCTACAAGTTTTTCGGTGATCACCATGGAATGGCAGGTGTCGCAGAGCATCATCAGGCCGCGTGAGACCCCCACTGTTTTTCTACCTGTACTTCCACTCATATCTAGACCGATCCTTTTTGAAGAGCCATAAGAAAATCTTCCGTTTCGAGTTCAATGCCGCATTGCCCGCACTCATAGGGACGATCATCCTGTGCCACAGCCAATGGCGTGCGATCGACCCTCCCTCGACAGACATGATAGAACTTCCCCCTGGCATTCTCATCGTCCAAGGGATCGCTTTCGTAAATCAATACCATGCTTCTCTTATACTCCCTATGCCTGCCGGCGAGTATACCGACGGGCCAGTCCTACTCGCAACCGCGAGAACCATGCAAATCCAGGTCACGCTTGAGACTGCTCTAGCAAGCCATGGAAAAGCTCGGCTTACACATCAAGCATCGTTGAAATATTACAGATGAAGCTAAAGATCCACTCGCACCAGGATGCTCAAAATGGCCGTCCAGAGGCCGCAGCGAGCGAAGAGGCGAGGCGTACGCTTCGGTACGTTGAGCCTCTGAGCGATGCGAGAACGCCGCTGGCGGACTTTTTCAGCATCCTGCTAGACCTGGAACTGCGCTTCGTACAAACCGGCATAGACTCCCCCGCGAGAGAGCAGATCGTCATGCCGGCCATCTTCCACCAATCGGCCTCCATCCAGGACCAGAATCCGATCAACATCATGGAGCGTGGAGAGCCGGTGGGCGATGATGAAGGTGGTGCGCCCTCTGGTCAATTCGGTCAACGCTTCCCGGATTTTTACTTCCGTTTCCGTATCAATGTTGGATGTCGCTTCGTCGAAGATCACGATGGGAGGATCTTTCAACAGCACCCGTGCGATCGACACTCGTTGTTTTTGGCCGACCGACAGCTTGACGCCGCGTTCGCCGATCCAGGTGTCATAGCCCTCCGGCAACACCGTGATAAATTCATGTGCCCGCGCGGCTCGCGCTGAGGCTTCAAGGCGTTCCTGACCGGCAGCGAGATCGCCGTAGAGAATATTCTCCCGCACCGTCCCGTTAAACAAAAATGGCTCTTGCTGCACGATGCCGATTTGTTGCCGAAGATAGGCCACCGGCAGATCGCGGATGTCCTGCCCATCGATCAAGACGGCGCCGCCTTTTACGTCATAGAACCGCATGAGCAGCTTGAGCAAGGTGCTCTTCCCCGCTCCGCTCGGTCCGACCAGCGCCACGCGCTCGCCTGCCGCGACAGACACAGACAGGCTCTTCAGCACCGGCACATCGGGACGATAGTGGAACTGCGCCTGATCGAACTGCACGGCTCCCTGCACTCGGTGCGCAGGAGTGCCGACCCCAGGCCGATCCGTGACCTCCGGAACCGCGTCCAGGACATCGAAGACCCGCTCACTTGCCGCCAAGGCATGTTGCAACATATGATTCACGGAGTGAATCTGATTGATCGGCACATAGAACAGCGCCAGATAGGACAGGAACAAGACCAACTCACCCAACGTCAGCCGGCCTTCGACCACTTCCCCGGCTCCGTACCAGAGAATCAACACGGTCCCGAGGCCGGCGAGTAAAATCATTCCCGGTGAATAGATCGACCACAGCACCATAGCTTTGAGATTCGCGTCGCTATAGGCACGGCTCAACCGGTCGAAGCGCGTCTGCTCGTGCGCCTGCTGCATGAACCCCATGGTCTCCCTGATGCCCGACAGGGCATCTTGCAAATACCCGCTAAGTTCCGCCGAATTCTTTCGAATGTGCTGGTAATAGCCATGCACCCTCGAAGTAAACCAGCTGGCTGACAGCATCAACAGCGGAATCGGCAGAAGCGACCGGCTCTTGCTGCACGATGCCGATTTGTTGCCGAAGATAGGCCACCGGCAGATCGCGGATGTCCTGTCCGTCGATCAGGACCGCTCCGTCCTTCACGTCATAGAATCGCATGAGTAGCTTGAGCAAGGTGCTCTTCCCTGCTCCGCTCGGTCCGACCAGCGCCACGCGCTCGCCTGCCGCAACAGACACTGAGAGGCTCTTGAGCACCGGCACATCGGGACGATAGTGGAACTGCGCCTGATCGAAGCGAACAGCTCCCTGCACCCGGTGCACAGGCGTACCGACACCCGGACGATCCGACACCTCCGGAACTGCATCGAGGACATCAAAGACCCGCTCGCTCGCCGCCAAGGCATGTTGCAGCATATGATTAACGGAGTGAATCTGATTGATCGGCACATAAAACAACGCCAGATAGGACAGAAACAACACCAGCTCACCCAGCGTCAACCGGCCGTCGACGACTTCCCCTGCCCCGTACCAGAGAATCAACACGGTCCCGAAGCCGGCGAGCAAAATCATTCCCGGTGAATAGATCGACCACAGCACCATGGCTTTGAGATTCGCATCGCTATAGGCGCGGCTCAACCGGTCGAACCGCGCCTGTTCGTACGTCTGCTGCATGAACCCCATGGTTTCTCTGATGCCCGACAAGGCATCTTGCAAATACCCGCTGAGCTCAGCCGAATTCTTTCGAATATGCCGGTAATAGCCATGCACCCGCGAGGTAAACCAGCTGGCCGACAGTATCAACAGCGGAATCGGCAGGAGTGACAACGCCGCGAGCTTCCAATTAAGTATGAACAGCATGATCGTAATGCCGATCAGGGTCAGCACCGCCGTCACCACACCTTCAAGCCCATCGATGAAAATCCGCTCGACGTGCTCCGTGTCGTTTGTCACCCGCGACATGATTTCGCCCGTCGACCGGTTTTCGTAGTAACTCAGGGACAGCCCTTGCAGCGCAGAGAAAATCTGCCGGCGCAAATCATGCACCACCGTCTGCTCCAGCTGATTGTTGAGGCGGATCCGGAACGAGGCGAACAGATTTTTTACGACATAGGCACCGACCAGCAGGCCCAATGCCCAGGGCAGCAACGCCAGCTGCTTCGCTTGAATAACATCGTCGATGACGATCTTGATCGCCCAGGGGGGCACCAGTTCCATAGCTGTGGCGCAGGCGGCACAGAGCAGCGTCACACACGCAAGCCTGCGATGGGGTTGGAGATATGTCAGAACACGAAGCAGTGGTTTCACAAAATCAAGGGGCGGGGCTCAGATCACGTTAGTCGGTTCTTTTTGCCAGTACTGCGAAAACTCGGGGAGCTGGGTCAAGGTAGACATGTCCTTCATCCGGTCCAGAAACACCTTGCCGATCAGGTGATCCATTTCGTGCTGAATGCACACCGCATAGAGGCCTGTCGCCTCGAAATCCAGAGATTTACCCTTTCGGTCCACTGCTTTCACGCGCACCACCGACGGCCTCGTGACTTTCCCACGCAATCCATCGACGCTGAGACACCCTTCCCAGTTCTCGACTTGCTCAGGGCCGTAATAGACGATCGAGGGATTGATGAGAACGGTCTCTGGAAAACCGCCTTCGTCCGGGCAGCCCATCACCACGAGTTGGATGGACTGGGACACTTGCGGCGCTGCCAGTCCGATTCCCGGCTCGTCATACATCGTTTCAAACATCTCGTCGATCAAGCGTTGCAACTCGGCCGACTTGATGTCCCGCGAGTCAATCGGAGCCGCTGTTTTTCGAAGAATTGGATTCCCGAGCTTGGCGATTTTCAACATAATCCGAAGGTCAGACAATATTTTTGCCACACCCGCCTACTGGTATACAGTCCTAACACAGGCCCCTCCGGGCCTGCAACCCTCTCCGCACACTGACGGAATCATAGGCAGATTATGGTTTTCGCTTCGGTCGTGGCGGCTCAGGAATTTCAAACACCTGTTGATTATCGTTCCACCACTCGACCCATTCGCTGACCCAGACGGCGCGATCCTGCTTGGTCGACGTCTCCCAATCGTGAAACTCAGTCTCGTGGCGCGTCAAAATCCATAAGGAATGGAGCGCCGACAATGCCACGAACCGTTCATCGTCGGTCACCATCGAAATCAAAACGGGGATCACCGCTTTGTGCCGCACATACCGCGCCTCAAACGCCGCCGCTTTTTTGACAGACGGATTCAGGTCTGCCGCCATCACTTCGATGGCCTCCGGCACCAGAGACGGATTCAACCGGATCGCAACCCGCAAGGCATGTTCACGCACGCGGGGCAGTTCGTTGACATCTTTGGCCGTGCCGACGAGCGCCGGGACTCCCGACACGCCTTTCATCATCGACAAGGTTTCAATAGCATTGTACCGGACCCTGGGACTCGGCATGGCGAGAGCCTTGACCAGCACAGGAATCGACGACTCTCCCAAATGGACGAATTCCCCCATCGCCCAGAATTCCTGTTTGCCTTCCAGCAGCGGCAGCAAAGCCTCCGCGCGCGTCAGCTCCTCAGGACTCAACGGATTCGTATTGGGAGGAACCGAGACATCCGGCGCATCCTGACTGCCGGGCGGTGCCTCATACGGCACTTGAACCCGCCACACGTCCGACGCCTGCACGCTACCGATCTCCAGCCCGTACAGGCCTCCCATCAGCTGCACAGCAAGCACGAGTACGAGTCCCCTTATCATGCGATGCGTTTTCACAAAACCCCGGCTCCTTTCAATAATGACCCTGGGACAACTACGCGGCATGCCGACAACGGCAGCAGCCCCACACGCCCGGCTCTTGGATGATGACACTCATGAAACCCGGCACTGTGGTCACCAGTATCACGGACTCTATGGATGGAAGTGCGCACTGAACTGCACCTGAGGGCGGGTGATGGTCGTACTCAGCAAATGGCATGAATCGCCTGCCCCTGACTGAGGCGTCACGGCAGACTCAGCTGTCCAATCCATTTCGAGAATCGGTGTCTCTCAGGTGTTTCCTGACGCGCACTTTCTCATGATGTTTGCGAAGCAGTTGCCGACGGATGGCCTCCCGATCCTCGGCGACGATCCGGACCAGCCGGTCCACATCTTCGGCATGCTCCCGAACCAGCTCGGACAGTTTCTGCAGCTGCCCTTCCAGCCGCTCGACACGCCAGGCCATATCGTTTACAGGCTCCGCAGGTCTGCTGGAAGATTTCACCACAGGCTTGGAACTATTTCGAAGGGCGGCCACAACAACGTCGCGTTTCATGCTCACTCCTTTGTTACTCAACATG